>JBKQUU010000018.1:0-63045 GCA_052325485.1 Acidimicrobiales bacterium
CGTCATGAGCTTTTATGTAGTGGTGGTCAACCGGCTGCTGTGGCGCCCGCTGTACCATCTGGCCGAAACTAGGTACTCCTTCTGACCTGGGGGGGAAAGCGATGACCGAGCTGCGGCCCCGGCCCAGTACTGAACGCACCGGCGAGGTGATCCTCGAGGTCTCCCACGTGACCAAGCACTTCACCTCGTCCGACGGCCAACCTCTGCCGGTGCTCGACGATGTCAGCCTGACCTTGCGCGAAGGTGAGATCGTCGCCCTCCTCGGCAAGTCAGGTTGTGGCAAGTCGACCCTGCTGCGCTGTATCGCCGGCCTTATCGCCCCCACGACGGGCACGGTCACCTACCGTGGCCAGCCCATCAACGGGGCCAACCCCGGTGTGGCCATGGTTTTCCAGAGCTTCGCCCTTCTTCCTTGGCTTACCGTGCAGGCCAACACCGAAGTGGGCCTGGAGGCCAAGGGCGTGCCGCCGGCCGAGCGACAGGACCGGGCGCTCAAGATGATCGACCTGATCGGCCTCGACGGTTTCGAGCAGGCCTACCCGAAGGAGCTTTCGGGGGGCATGCGCCAGCGCGTGGGCTTCGCCCGGGCCCTGGTCGTCCAACCGGACGCCCTACTGATGGACGAGCCGTTCAGCGCCCTCGACGTGCTCACGGCGGTGAACCTACGCTCCGAGCTGCTGAACCTCTGGGGAGGGAAGGACTTCCCGACCAAGGCCATCCTCATCGTCACCCACAACATAGAAGAAGCGGTCCAAATGGCTGACCGCATCTTCGTGCTCTCGTCCAACCCGGGCCGGTTCAGAGCCGAGATCCCCTGCGCTCTGGCCCGCCCTCGCGACCGCCGGTCGCCCGAGTTCGAAGCCCTGGTCGACAAGATCTACGGGATAATGACCGAGCAGCGCGGGGCAGGCGCGGGCGTGCCCGCTCCGGTGGTGGAACCGGGACTGGCCTCGCCCTCCGACCTTCCCCTCCCCCAGGCCAGCGTGGGCGGGCTGGCCGGCCTTTTAGAGATCCTCAACAACCGCGGCGGCCGGGACGACCTGCCGGAACTGGGCCGCCTGTTGACCTTCGAGGTCGACGACCTGCTGCCCATCGTCGACGCCGCGGAAATGCTCGGCTTTGCCAAGGTCGCCGATGCTGACATCGAACTGACCCCCGAAGGTAAGGCGTGGGTCGAGGCCGACATCCTCACCTCAAAGGAGATATTCGCGGCCGCCGCCCGCGAACGGGCGCCGCTGGTGCGGGCTATCGTGCGGGCGCTGGAGACGACGCAGGACGGCACCCTCAACGAGCGGTTCTTCTTCGACCTGTTGCAGCGGGCCTTCAGTGAAGACGGGGCCCGGGCCCAGCTCAACACGGCGGTGAACTGGGGCCGCTACGCAGAGCTTTTCGACTACCACGCCGATGACGACGAGCTGGTCCTCACCGCCCCCGCCAAAGCGAGCGCCGCCTGAGATGCAGAGCCGGCGGTGCGCCACACCCGGGGCCGGGCCGGGACGGCCACACGGGGGCTGGCCACACGGGGGCTGGCCACACGGGGGCTGGCTGGCGGCGTTTGCCCTGGTCGCGGCCAGCACGGTAGCAACGTGCACCACCACGGCGGCGGCGTCGGTGCGTTCGTCGTCGGGGGTGGCGGCCATCAGCCTGCCGGCCACGCCCGCCGGCCAGCAGGCCCGCTGGTTGGTAGGGGCACTGGCGCACCTGCCCATTCCCGGGGCAGAGATCACCGCCCATTTCGACCAGGCCTTCCTCGCCTTCGTCCCGGCACCGGCGGCAGCGGCGCTGAACGCCAGTCTCGTCGGGCTCCACAACCTGCGTGTCGATTCGGTCACCACCAGTACGCCGAGCACCATCGTGTTCGTCGTCACCATCAACAAGAAAGCGAAATGGGACGTCAGGGTCGAAGTTGACCCTAAAGGCCTGATCAGCGTCCTCCACGCTCAGCCCGCCGGCAGTTCCCCGCCCGCCCTGCCGCCGCCCTCCCCCTCCACCACCGCGCCGGTCACGGCCAATGCGACCGGCGTGCGGCAGGTACCCGTCGGGGTGGGCTCGCCGCCGCTGAAGGGGACGCTGACGCTGCCGGCCGGCAAAGGCCCGTTCCCCGCCGTCGTGCTGGTTTCGGGCTCGGGCCCGAACGACCAGAACGAGACGATCGGGCCGAACCACCCGTTCTTAGACATCGCCCTCGGCCTGGCGGCGCGGGGTATCGCCAGTGTGCGCTACGACAAGCGCACCCTCGATTACCCGAGAAGCATCAACCCGCGTACCTTCACGCTGACCGAGGAGTACGTGCCCGACGCGCTGGCGGCGGTCCGGCTGCTGCAGCACGAGCCCGATGTCGACGCCCACCTCATCTTCGTGCTCGGTCATTCCCAGGGCGGCACTTACGCGCCCTTGATAGCCCAGCGTGCTCCCGAGGTGGCCGGCGTCATCCTTCTGGCCGCCGCCACCGAACCGCTGGCGACGGCGCTCGTGCGCCAGGTGCGCTACCTGGCCACGCTCCCGGGGCCGACGGGGGCGGACGCCAGGGCGGAACTACCCGACATCGAGGCCGAGGCGGCGGAGATCGACAGCCCGGCCCGGCTCGAAAAGGATAAACCGGGCACAGTCCTGCTGGGCGGGGTCGGGCCCGCCTATTTCCTGAGCGGGTTCCGCTACAACGAGGTGGCGACGGCGCGGTCGGTCCCCCAACCGTTGCTGTTGCTGCAGGGCGACCGCGACTACCAGGTCACTGTGGCCAACGACCTCGATGTGTGGCTAAACGGCCTGAAAGGGCGCAAAGGGGTCACCGTGGTGCAGTTCCCCAAGGCCGACCATCTGTTCCTGGACGGTAGCGGGCCGCCCACGCCGGTCGAGTACGAAAGGCCGGGCCATGTCGACCCGAAGGTGACCGCCACCATCGCGGCTTGGATCGACAAGCTCAAGGCCACCGTCACCCGGGCCTCCCGATCGGCGCCAGCCGGCCATTAGTCAGCCCGATAAGGTCCGCCGCCGCCAACTCCAGCTCTAGACCTCGGCGGCCACCGCTGACGAATATCGTGCCCCATCTGGCCGCACTTTCGTCGAGCACGGTGGGCAGGCGGCGTTTCTGGCCGATAGGGCTGATCCCGCCCACCACGTAGCCGGTCGCCCGCTCGGCCGTAGGCCCGTCCACCATCTCCGCGCCCTTGGCCCCGGACGCCGCGGCCAGAGCTTTGAGGCTTAGCTCCCCAGTGACAGGTACCACGGCGACAACAAGCTTCCCATCGACCGACGCCACCAATGTTTTGAACACCCGTCCCGGCTCCACTCCGAGCGCACCGGCCGCCTCTTTCCCGTAGGCGGTGACCGATGGGTCATGGCCGACCTCATGGACCTTATGAGCGACGCCGGCGCGCACCACGGCGGCGACGGCCGGCGTGGGGGCCCTCACCGCACCTCCGGCCGAAAGCAAACGCCTACGCACCCCGGCCCGGCATGGGCCCCTATGACCGGCCCCAGGTAATTGACCAGGATCCTGTCCGCGGGGAACGTACCGGCGAGCATGGCGAGCAACACGTCGAGATCCGGGGCCGCGGCGTGGGCCACGGCCAGAGATCCCAGTGGGCCGGCCCTTTTCACCACGTTGGCGAGGTACTCGAGCGAGCGCAGGCGCGTTCGCGGTCGCGACTCGGCCTGGACCACTCCGTCGCGGATCTGGACGACCGGCTTGATCGACAGGAACGTGCCCACCACGGCCGTAGCCGCCCCGATCCGCCCACCCTTGCGCACGTTGTCCAGGGTGTCGAAGGCACAGAACACCCGGATGTCCGGGACGACCGCCCGGGCCGCGGCCTCGACGAGGTCGAGGTCGTCGGTACCAGCAGCCACCTTGGCCGTCTCCAATACGATCAGAGCCTCGCCCAAGCTGACGCTGCGGGTGTCGACCACGCGTACCTCGACTCGCCCCCGTACCTCCTTGGCACCGTGGCAGGCGGCATGGTAGGTGGCCGAAAGGCCCGACGAGAGGGTCAGGCAGACGACCCCCGAACATCCTTCCTCAGCCGCCCGCACGAAGCTCTGGGCAAAGGCGCCGGGTGACGGCGCCGACGTCTCCGGCAGAGCGCTCGTCAGGGCACAACGGCGCCAGAACTCGACCGGCTCGATCGTCCTCATCTCGTCGGGGCCCCAGTCGCCCAAGCGCACGTCGAGGGGGACGGTCCCGATGCCGTTCTCGGCGGCCAGGCGGGCGGGAAGGTCGCAGGCGCTGTCGGCAATGACCCGCACCCCGGGCACGTCAGCGGGCGGCGAGCAGAGCGGCCCGCTGGCGCTCGGGAAGGGGCCTTACCGCCTCACGTAGAGCCACGCCTGACAGGCGTGACGCCCGGGGCAGCAACCACTCGTAGACCATCGCCGGTCGCGTCCGGGCCGTGTCCCGGAGCACCCAGCCGATCGCCTTGCGGATGAAGGGCTCTTTGTCCTCCAGCATCATGTCGGCGTAGCGGGAGAAGCGCCGGAAGTCGCCGGCACCGCGGCGAAGGGCGAGGAGCAGGGCCAGCAGAGCCGAACGTCGCAACCAGAAGTCCTCGTCTACCGCCCACCGGTCGAGCACCGCCCCCAGCTCCGGGCAACGCTCGAAAAGAGGCCCGGCGACCGATGCCGCCAGGCCGTCTACCAGCGCCCATGTCCTCGCCTCCCGTATCAGGCGTTCGAGCAACCGCATGTCATCACCGTGCAAACGCTCGTTGTGGATATCGAGGAGCTCGACCGCGGCCATGCGACGTTCGTGCACCGGCACCGACCAAAGGGCGTCGACCAGGGCAACCAGGTCGTCGTGGCCAAGCGTCGGGTACCGGGCGCCGACCGCTTTGGCAACGGCGCGGACCGCCGGCACCGTCGTGCCATAGTGCCCCAGGTCACTTCGCAGGTACGCCTTCTCGTGCTCGGCGCGCTCAGCTGTCCCATGGTCCCGTAACTCGGCGTCGATCTGGGCCACAAGGGGCCGGACGTCCATCTCGAACGGGATGCTACGCGCCGTCGAAGAGCGCTCCACACCGCAGCGTCACCAACCCCGCGGCTACGCTCCGACTTACACGCCACTGTGTCAGCCAGGCGAAGGGGCCCAGATGATCGGCCAGGGTTTTTTGCGCAAAAGTGTTTGTCCTATCGTCGCCGCCGTCATGGTGGCGGCCTCGGCTACGGCAGCGCCGGCCGCAGCCACCCCGGCCACCGGGCCCAGCTCGGCCGTGACGACGATGCTGCTGCCAGCTGGGCACCAGGGCGACGCGGCGGACATCCCCTGGTCGCAAGTGGGCCCGGGCTGGTTGCTCAGCGAGTGGCTACCCGTCGCTCCCAGCCCGAGCTCCGCGCCGGCCAAGCGTTTGACCCTGTACCTCGTCGACCCTCTGGGGGGCCGTTACGTCGTCACCACCGTCTCGGCCCTGGGCGGCGACCTGGTGGCTTGGTCCGGCGACGGGCAACGAGCCCTCTTCGTAACACAGACGACCACCTCGTTGGTGGTGACCGTCCTCCAGCTGCCGAACGGGAGGTCGGGCACGTTCAAGATCGACGGCTCGGGGTCACGGTCGATCGGTTTCACGGAGCCTGACGGGCTCGCCATCATCACCAGCGGTCAAGGGCCGGGCGGTGGGGCCGTCCGGGTACAGCGCTTGGGCCTCAACGGCGCCTTGGAGCACGCCTACCCGGCGTCGTTCCCCCGCGCCGGGCGCATAACGCTGAACGGAGGGCCGCTCTACTCGCCCGATGGCACCGAGCTCGTGCTGGGGACGACCCATGGCTTCGAAGTGGTCGTCAACTCCGGCCAGCCCCTCCGCTACCTACCGATGGGCCCCGGGGCGGGGGCGTGCCAGCCGGCGAGATGGTGGGCGGCCGGCGTATTTTTGGCTTCGTGCACCCCGCCCGACAGCATCCCCCGACTGTGGCTGGTGCCGACCAACGGAGAGCCCCCCAGGCCTCTTACCGCCACCCCGAAGCCTGGCTCAGGTGACTACGGTGACGTCGACGCCTGGTCGCTCCCCGGCGGCGACTACCTGCAGGACCTCGGGGCCTGCGGGTACATCTACCTGGCCCGGCTGGGCCGGGGGGGAAGGACGACCCCCGTCAAAGTGCCCGGTACGGAGGCCGACAAGTCCGTGCGCGTCCTCGGGGCCAACGGCGACCAACTGGCCCTCATCTCCGCCTTCTCGTGCTACCCGGGGAGCGCGTCGCTCATGTGGTTCGACCCGGCGACCAACGCGGTCACCCCGCTCCTCGGTCCCCCGGTCAATGGCGGCAGCGTCGGGATGACGCTCCTATGGGGCGAGCCGCCCTACTCGAACGAGTTTTAGCCGTGCGCCGGTCTAGCCGTGCCCGGTCTGAGCCGTGCGCCGGTCTAGCCGTGCGCCGGTCTAGCCGAGCGCCCCGACCGAGCGCCGGCATTTCTTCCCGTTGGCTGTTTGTGGTAAATAACGCCGACGAAGGCGGGGCTGGCTGATTCGTGAGCGTAATCGGCGCTGAAACCCACGCCTAGGTGAGCGAAGACGCCACTGAACGTCCCGCCGGAAAGTAGCCAGGGTTGGAACTCCGTGCCGGCCGCCGGGCTGTACCCACCGGCGAGCTCGGGCAGAAGGGCGCCACCGGCAATGAACTTCCCCGCTCCGGCGCAGCACGGGGAGGCGAGCTGGAACTGCCCGAGGCTCTTGGCGTTGGCGATCTCCGTCACGATCCTGCCGCCGCTCTCGTTGGCAAACGTGGCGCCCTCTTCGAGCAGGTACATCGACCCCGGGCCTATCGTCACGGTCCCTTCGTTGGTCACGGGGGCGGCGGCGTCGTCGGTGAACATCCCGCCCTTTACCGTTAGCGAGCCCCCGCGGTTGTTGGTAAGGCCGGCCTGGTACTCGACCGTCCACGCCGGGCCCTGGACCTCGGCCACGATGGTGCCGTTGTTGCGGACCGAGCCGTCGCTGACCACAGCGGGCCCGCCGTTCGCCTTGGTCGGCCCTTGAGCGTCGAGCACGAGCGTGCCGTCGTTGACGACGGTGGTCCCCCCCAACGCCAATGTGGTCCCGTTGTACGCGTTCCCGTTGGAGTTATAGGCCTCCCCCACCACCGTGACCTCCTGGCCGGACGGGATCGTGCCGGTGAGCTTGGCCCCGACAGCGTTGACCAGGAACCGCCCGGCGCCCCTTTTGTCGACCAGCGTGGCGCCGCCTTGCAGGACGACCTCGTGGCCTCTGACGGGGCCACCAGCCTGGACCCAGGTCGCCGTCCCTTGGGCGGCCGCCACCGTCCCGTCGTTTAGGAACTGCCCGTTGTTCGTAAAGCTCTCCGGTGCCCCGTACCCACCCTGGAGGGGTACCAGGGCCAATGAGGCGCCCGGCGCTACCGTAAAGGAACCGTCGTTGGTGACGTCGCCCACCTGGAGCGTCCCCGAGCTGTCAAGCACGTCGGCTCTCGCCTCATTGGTAAGCGGGGCGGCGATTTGGGTGAAGTCGGCGTACTTGTTGTGCGGGTCCTGGGCCCTAGTTTCGACGCTCCCGAAGTTGCGGATGGTGGCTCCGGACACCGCCGCGAAACCGCCGGTCGGGTTGCCCGGGAGCCTCGACCCGCCGTCCGTTGAGTCGAGCAGGAGCCGGCCATGTGCGGTGATGGTGCTGGCGCCGGCGAGGGTCAAGGACACCGTACTGACCTGTTCGTTGCTGTTCGACGTACTGCCCTGGCCGGCGATGTCCAGGGTTTGCGTGCCCGGTCCTGTTGCCGCGCCGAGAGTGAGCGAACGCACGTCGGCACCGTTGTGGTTGGGGTCGGCGGTGCCAATGGTCCACGGGGCGAGCGTCACGGTGTAGGTACCGGGGACGGTTATGCAAACGTCGTCTCCGCCGACCGGGACCCCATTGGTCCAGTTGGCGGCCACGCTCCAAAGACCGCTGATGGCGCTCTTCCAGCTGTTCGTGCACGACGCCGACAACGGTGCGGCCGCCCCTGCCGGGGTCGGCGCGGCCGTAGCCGGTAGGGCCAGGAGGCCGGAAATTGCCACCAGAGCACCGACGGTGACGGTACCCAGGACCGAGCGGCTGCGGGGCATGGACTGCGTCCTTTCGCGGCGAGGACAGGGACCGACCGCCGTGGGCCGAGAGCGTAGCAGCCACGGCTCGGAGCACAGCCGGGGCTAGCGCAAGCGGCCCTGGTACTCCCGGGCGAGCCGGGCCGGTGCGCGCGCCAACCACGCTTCTACGATCACGGGCGTTAATTGGGCGACGGATATGCGTTCGAGCTGGACCAGGACGGCGGCGTAGCCGTCGAAGTGAGGCGTCGTGAAAAAGACCCGGGGGTCCTCGGCCAGAAGCGCCTCCTTTTCTCCCAGATCCTCGACCCTCACCCCGAGCACGGGCCCCTTGGGGGCCTGGGTACCGAGTGCCTTCAGGTCAGCCTGGCGCAGCGGTCTTTCCCAGACGAACAGTTTGTCCTTCACCCGCCACTGGAGGGTGCCGCCGGGCTCGCGTTCGTCCGTCTCGGGTAGAGCGAGGGCCAAGCGTCTTACGTCGTCCCAAGCAGCCACTAGTACGCAGGATATGCACCCTCGGCGTGCTGGCTGCGGGCCTAACCGGGCGGGATGGGCCATGATGTCGGCTGGTGCGAGGTCCCTACCGTGGTTGAAGCCGGGTACGACGCGGTTGTCGCCGCCCGGCTGGCGTCGCAGATGCTGGCCGGGCCACCGGGTACCTCCGTCGAAGGTGTTGTTGGGAGGCTTCTCGCCGTACAGGCCCAGGACGGACGGGGAGCCCGGCTCAGCGTGCGCAGCCGTTCGACAGGGCTCGAGGCCACCGATGTCGACCAGGCGTTGAGCCGCGACCGCTCCCTGGTCATCACTTGGCTCAACCGTGGCACTCTCCATCTCGTGCGCACCGAGGACTACTGGTGGCTCCATCAGCTCACCGGGTCGCGGTTGGCGCCCGGTAGCGAGAGGCGCCTGCGCCAGTTGGGGGTGGCCCCCGCACAGACGGCGCGGGGCGTCGACGTCATAATCAGGACGCTGACCGACGAAGGGCCACAGTCACGCCATCAGCTCCGCCAACGCCTGCACAGCGCGGGCGTGGCCGCGGACGGCCAGGCCCTGGTGCACATCCTGGTCGTGGCCAGCTCTACCGGTGCCGTGGTCCGGGGGCCGATGGTCGGCGGCCACCAGGCGTTCGTGGCCGTACCCGACTGGGCCGGGCCGGCACCGAAGGCCCTAGACAGCGAGGAGGCATTGGCCCGGCTGGCCCGTCGGTACCTCGTCGGTCACGCCCCGGCCGGCCCGACGGACCTGGCGAAGTGGGCTGGGGTCGCACTCGGCGACGCCCGGAAGGGGTTCGCCGCCATCGCCGACGAGGTCGTCCCCGCCGCCCCGGGCCTGGTGGCGTTGACCGTCAGCACGCCGCCGGCATTGCCCCCGCCCCGGCTGCTCGGTCCTTTTGACCCCCTCCTGCACGGGTGGGCGTCACGCCGGCCCTTCGTCGGCCAGCATGGCAGCGTGGTCACCGTGAACGGGATATTCCGACCGGTGGCGCTGGTCGGGGGGCGGGCGGTGGCGACCTGGGGGCTACCTGGCGGCAGGGTGACGATCACACCCCTCGAGGTGGTACCGGCCCGGGCACGCCGAGCGCTGGAACGGGACGGGGCCGATGTGTTGCGGTTCCTGGCCTTGCCTGACACCCCGGTCGTGTTCAGATGACCCCGCCGTCAGAAGCCTAGACCGCCGTCACGAACCAAGACCGCCGTCAACAAACCAAGACCCTGGCCCGGGGGGTACGACAGCCTGTGAGCCGCGCTCGGCGCCGTTGCTGGCAGGATGTGGCCATGATCACCGGGGCTCATGCCATCATCTATGCGCAGGACGCCGAGAAGGCCCGGGCTTTCTTCCGCGACGTGCTCGACTGGCCTTACGTCGACGTCCACGGTGGCTGGCTCATCTTCAAACTGCCGCCGGCCGAGCTCGGCGTCCATCCCGCAGGCGACGAGGGCGACCCGGGGGAGAGCGCGACCAGCGGCCGCCACGAGCTGTACCTGGTGTGCGACGACGTCGCCGCCACGGTGGCGGACCTCGCGGCCAAGGGCGTCGAGTTCACCACGCCGGTGCAGGAGCTTGGCTTCGGCCTGCTCACCCGTTTTCGGGTGCCGGGCGCCGGAGAGCTCGGCCTGTACCAACCCAAGCACGCCACCGCCTACGACTTGGGGGCGTGAGCCGCACCAGGCTCCGACTAGGCCAGGCGGCACCGGCGGCCGGCGCCGGCGCTACGGGCACCCCGCGTTGATAAGGTACAAGCCACATATGAACAAATTGAGCCGCAATTTCGCCGTGGGGGCCATTGCCCTCCTCGCCCTTCCCGCTGCCGCTGTCACCCGGGCACCTTTCCGTGCGGGCGAGGAAAATAAGACTGCTGCGCAGATCTGGGCCGACGCCCGCGCCGCTATGGAGCACGCCAAGAGTTTTCATGTCATCGGCCACGTGGACCAAGCCGGCACCAAAATCACGGTCAACCTGAGCATGTCCCCGGGGCGGGGAGGCGGGAGCATACAAATGCCGGGCGTGGTGATGGAACTGGTCCTCGCCAAAGGCACTGTGTACATCAAGGCGGACGAGAAGAGCTGGTTCAAATTGACCGGCAGCCAGTCGACGGCCGAGCTCGTGGCCAACCGCTGGATCGAGGCGCCGGTCACCAACGCCGATTTTTCGAGTTTCGCCGAGCTCGCCGACTCGAGGACGTTCATCGGGAGCTTTACGGCACAAGGCAGTATTTCCAAGCTGCCCGGCACCACCACCTGGGAAGGGCGCCAGACGGTCGTGCTCGTGGACAGCTCGGGCAGCAGGGTTTACATCGCCGCCACCGGCGCCCCCTACTTGCTCGACGTCCAGGCCCAGGGTTCGGCCGGGGCCGGCTCGCTCAAGTTCACTGATTTCGGGGATGCCCCGCTGCCGACTGTTCCCACCAACGCCCTGAGCCTGCCGGGCGCCTAGGCACCGGGGCCCGGCTGCCGGGCCTCACCACATCACGCCGGCCGTATCACGCCAGCCGGTCCAGTCGCACCAGCAGAGCCTGGACCGCCAGCTGTTCACCGAGGTTGAAGGCGAGGTCGGCCGAGAGACCGTCGATCAGTCGGACAGCCTCGGCGGCGTGCTGAGCCGGGAGGGTGCCGGCCACGGCCCGGTCACGGTAGGCCCGAGCCAGCGAGGCCAGCCCCGACCGCAACTCGTCGGTGCGCTGCCGGCGCTGCTCCCGCTTGTGGCGCTCTTCCAGGTCGCTGACACCGGCGCGCACCACGCTCTGCGCCAGCCTGGTGGGGACGGTACCGATCTCATCGGTGTTGTGCTGGAGTAACCGGGCGACCTCCGCCGCTTGGCGATTGGCCAGCGGTGCGGCGCTCCGCTTCAAGTGGTCCAGGAGCTCCTCCGCCAGGACGGCGATGGTGGCGCCCGTGCCGTCGAGCCGCGCCGGCACCTGCCCCCACGCCCGCCGCCTCTCCTCTGTGTCCGGGTCGTTCGCCAGCAGGCGCGCCCGGTCCAGGCGCCCCCCGGCCAGGGCGGCGATGGACGCGGCTCTGTGGGTCGGGACACCCTCGGCCACCAAGGCCTCGGTCAGTTGCTCTTCGCTCTGCGCCCGGAACTCCACCTGGGCGCAACGGCTGGCAATGGTCACCAGGTCCGGGGGGACGAACTCGGCCAGGCCCACGAACACCGTCGATGCCGGGGGCTCCTCGATCGTCTTCAGTAACGCGGGGCCTGCCTCCCGGACCAGGTGCAGGTCGGGCAGGACCACGACCGTACGGGCGGCCTCGAGAGGGCTCCTGGCCGCCAGCCGGATGACTTCGCGGGCCTGGTCGATAGACATCTTGGCCCCTTCTCGTTCGACCACCACCACATCGGGGTGCCTGCCCTCCAAGACCCGCCGGCAGGTCCCGCAAGCGTCATCGCCACCGCTGGGGCAGACCAACATGGCGGCGAACGCCAAGGCCGCCTGCATCTTGCCCGTGCCCGGGGGCCCCACGAACAAGTAGGCATGGACCGGCTTGGCGGCCGCCGCCCTGAGCGTCTTGACCGCCTGGGCTTGGCCCACCAATCCGGCCAGCCCGTCCTGGTCAGGCGCTCCCGGGTCGGGCACGTCCTGGTCGGTCACGGTCACGAACCGGCTTTCACCCGACGGCCGCCCTCACCGCGGCGGCCACCTCGGCCACGTCGCCCGAGGCGTCCACCACCTTCCAACGGCCGGGAGATGCCGCCGCCAGCTCCCGGAACCCGGCCTGCACGCGCGCCAAGAACTCGTCGCCCTCCCCTTCGATCCGGTCGGGCACCGAACCCGTACGGCGCTGTCGCGCCTGCTCGACGTTCATGTCCAACAATATGACGAGGTCAGGGGTCCGGCCCCCGCTGGCCCAGCGGTCGAGGTCACTGAGCTCGCCCGGGTCGAGGCCTCGCCCGTAACCCTGGTAGGCCAGCGTGGAACCGGAATAGCGGTCGCAAACGACGTCCTCGCCCCGGGCCAGGGCGGGCTCGATCACCTCGGCCACGTGCTGGGCACGGGCGGCGAGCATCAGAAGGGTCTCAGCCCTCGCCACCGGTGCCGGCCCGGCGGAGCCCAGCAGCAGGCCCCGGAGCGCCTCGCCCAGGGCGGTACCCCCGGGTTCCCTGGTGAGGACGGCGCCCAGGTGGCGGGCCAGAGTGGCGGCCTGGGTGGACTTGCCCACGCCCTCCCCACCTTCCAGCACGATGAACCGGCCCACGGGCCCCAAGGTAGTGCGTAACGCTCAGGCCTCCGGCGGTACGAGGCGGCGTTCCATGGCCCAGCGGGTCAGCTGGTAGCGATTGGAGAGCTGCAGCTTGCGCAGGACGGCCGACACATGGGTCTCCACCGTCTTGACGGATATGAACAACTCGCGGGCCACCTCTTTGTAGGCGTACCCTCGGGCGATCAGGCGCAGCACTTCGCGCTCCCTCGTGCTCAGCTGGTCGAGGTCGGGGTCCAGGTGGACAGTCGACGGCACCGCTCCACCACCGAAGGCGTCGAGCACAAAGCCGGCCAAACGAGGCGAGAACACGGCATCTCCCGCCGCCACGGTGGCTAACGCCTCGACGAGCTCAGGGGTCGAGATGGTTTTGGTCACGTAGCCTCGGGCACCGGCGCGGATGGCCTCGATGACGTCGTCCGCGGCGTCGGAAACCGACAGGGCCAGGAAACGCACCGCCGGTCGCGAAAAACCGACCTGCCTTATAACTTCAGGCCCTCCCCCGCCCGGCATGTGCACGTCTACCAGCACTACGTCAGGCGAAATGAGGCAGATCTGCTCGACGGCGCCGGCCACGTCGCCCGCCTCGCCGACGATCTCCACCTTGTCGGCTTGGGCGGTGAGCTCGTGACGGACGCCGGCACGAAAAAGCGGGTGGTCGTCGACGATGAAGACCCGCAGGGCCGGGGCTCGGGACGGGGGCACCCGGGCGCCGCTCGACGTGTTCATCGCGGGGCCGTCATTTCCATTTTCAGGGCCACCTCTGTGCCTTGACCGGGAGAACTGCGTACCGAAGACGTCCCCCCACAACGACGGACACGACCGTGGACAGACTCGCTAATGCCCTTTCTGTCGGGTGCCACCGCCGCCGGGTCGAAGCCCCGCCCCCGGTCGCGCACGAACACGGAGAGGGTGGTCGGCTCCACTTCGGCATAAACGGAGACGACATCGGCCCCGGACCATTTGGCCGCATTGACTGCAGCCTCGCGCGCCGCCGCCAGCAGCGCTTTCGACGGTTCGTCAAGAGGCGCGTCACCTACCGTTACCAGTTCGACGCGTACGCCGTGGTCCGTCTCGACCTCTTGCTGGATGGCGAGCAAAGCTCCGGCGACGCTGGCCGGCCCCGGTCCGCCCGGTGGGCGAAGTCCGTCCCGAGGGCCGGCGGAAGTGTCGAACAGCCAGGACCGGAGCTCGCGTTCCTGAGCGCGAGCCAGCCTCTGGACCTGCTGGGGGTCGCCGGACGACCGCTGGATCAGCGCCAACGTCTGGAGCACGGAGTCGTGGAGGTGGGCCGCCATCTCGGCTCGTTCCTCGGCCCGGGCGCGCTCACGACGCTCGCTGGCCAGGTCCCGGCCGAGCCGGAGCCACCACGGGGCCAGCACGAGACTAAAGCCGGCCACCACCCCCAGGGCGGCGGCGGCGGCGGTGAAGTCCGCCTCCGTCAACCGTTTGGGGGCAAGCAAAGCCGAGGTGCCACCGGCGATCAGGGCGACGCCGGCGAGAAGCCTGACTGAAGCCACCACCAGTCGGCGACGGGTGGGGACGGCAGCCGGGCCGGCGCCGCTCAGGAGGCCGGCCAGGCGGGCTGCCGCCTGCCTGTCCTCGGGGCCGGCGTGGCGCCACACCACCACCAGGCCGGCCAGAGCCACGACCCCGGGGGAGACGTCGCCCACGAGCGCCGGCATCTTCAGGACACTGGCCACCACCAGCAGCGCCACCAACGCGCTGGCCACGGCCGTGACCAGCGAAATAGTCCGCCGGTCGCCCACGGCCGAGCGGGCCACGGCTTCATCGCTCCCCGCCGGGGGTACCAGGAGCCATACGGCGACGTAGATGACGATGCCGCTACCGCCGAAGAAGGTCAGCGCCACCAGGGCCACCCGCGCCGCCGTGGGACTGACCCCGACGCTGTCGCTCAGGACGCCGGCCACGCCGGCCAGCATGCGGCCCTGAGTAGGGCGACGGGCGCGGCGCCAGGCTTCGGTGCTGAGCACGGGGCGCCGGGCGCGTTGAGCCGCCACCGGCCACGGCGCCCGGGCCGGGCGGGGGCGACCGTCCCCGTCGCCGTCAGCACCCGGGGACGACGGGGCGGGGGCGACGTCGCGTCCCTGGTAGGTGTTCCCGTACTGGATAGATCCATAGTCTCATGCCCGCCTACCTTGGGGTAACCAGGTTGGCCCCCGCTCGTACCCTGGTTGCCCGGGACCGGCATCAGGGCTATCTGAGGGGCGTCCCTGATAGCCGTGGGCGGCCGGCCGGGCCATGATCGTCAGTATGAGCGACCAAACCGCGGGCCCGGGGACGGGTACGTTCCCTCCGCCGCCTCCTCCACCACCACCGTTCTCGCCGCCTCCTCCGCCTCCTCCGCCCTACGGCTCCCCGTACGCGGCCCGGCCCAGGCGCCTGCGCCGGAGCGTGACCAACCGCCGCCTCGCCGGCGTCGCCGGTGGGCTCGGAGAGTACCTGGGCGTCGATGCCACCGCTTTACGGGTCGGCTTCGTCCTGGTGTCGCTGCTTTTCCTGGGAGGCATCGGGGGGCCTCTGCTGTACGTCGGCGCCTGGATATTCGTCCCCGAGGAGGGCAGGGAGATAGCCCACGCCCCCAACCCGTTTTCCAGCCCGTCCTGGCAGGACTGGAGAAGGGACCGAACCGCTCGGTCCTGGGCCCTGGTCCTCGGGGCCGTGACCCTGGCCCTGTTCTGGTCCTTCGGTTTCTGGCCGTGGTGGCACTGGAGGGCGCTTCCGGCCCTGTTGGTGCTGACCGGCATCGCCGCCTGGGTCTTGGTCCGCCCCCGGTCCAGTTCGTGCTATTGGGGCCCGGGGCCGGTGACCGGGACACCATCGGACGCGGCCGACCCGTCCGGGGGGCCTGGCCCGATGGGCATGGGGGGCCCCGCCGGCACAGCCGGCTCCACCGGACCGGTCGGCGCTGCAGGACCGCTGAGAGCTGCAGGACCGGTGAGCGCTGCAGGACCGGTGAGCGCTGCAGGACCGGAGGAGGCGGATTGGGCCGAAGCCAGGTCGGCGGCCGCCAACTGGGCCGCCTCCCAGCTGGCCGCCGCCGGCGTGAGCCCGGTGCCGCCCGCGGCGCCGGTGCTACAACCTCGGCGGCGGGCGGGGCGACGAGGGGGCTGGGTGGTCGTGGCGTTACTTCTCGGGCTCCTGCTTTGTGGCGTCATTGCCGTCGTGAGCATCACGCTCGGCAGCGGAGCTTCTTTGCGAGGTGGCGTGGGGCAGAGCACGTTCGCCCCGCCATCAGTTTCTGATGTCGCCATGCAGTACCGGTTAGGCGCGGGGCATCTGGACGTAAACCTGAGCGCCGTCACGTTCCCGGCAACGGGTCGGACGGTCGACGCCAGCGTGGGACTAGGCCTGCTAACTGTGGAGGTGCCAGCGAACGCGGCCGTGACCGTCGATGCTCACGTGGGCGTCGGCCAAGTCGAGGTGTTCGGCCAGTCGGGCCGGGATGTGGAAGGTTACTGGGCGACCAACGCCCGGGGGCCAGAGCGTACTCCGCACCTGACTCTCGACGCTCATGTGGGCATGGGCGACATCCAGGTGACCAGGGGTTGAGCTACGAGCCCGTGTTGGTAATTGCGCATTACCGCCTTTGTTGGCTTGCGTATTGTCCAGTTAGTTGCAGGCCGCCCTAGGGCTGGGGCAAAAAGGCTACTTCGGCGTAGCTGCCCTGGCTTTTGCCGCCGGCACGGTCGCCTTGCGAGCCACGGCCGCTTTCTTAGCAGGCGCCGCCGCTTTCTTGACCGGAGCCGCCGCTTTCTTGACCGGAGCCGTGGCCGTCGCCTTTCGCACCGCGACGGCGGCTCTCTTGGCCGGAGCCGACGCCGTGGGCGCCGCCTTTCGCACCGTAGCGGCGGTCTTCTTGACCGCCGTAGCCGCCTTTCGTACTGTGGCGGTCTTGCGGACCGGGGCCGTCTTTCGAGCGGAGGCCACTTTTCGGGTGGCCGCCGCTTTGGTCCCGCTCCGAGATTTTGCCGTTGCCCCTGCCGCCCGGGCTGAACGAGCACCGGTGCCGGTGGCTCGTCCGGTCCGTGCCCCCCGAGCTCCCCGGGATGGGCGGCCACCGCCGGCGGCGTCCGCCTCGGCCCGGGCGCGCCGGTCGGCCAGCAGTTCAGCGGCCCGTTCGAGGGTCAGGGTCTCGACGGAATCACCCCGGCGAAGGGAGGCATTGACGGTCCCGTCGGTCACGTAAAGCCCAAAACGGCCTTCTTTGACCGTGATGGCGCCCCCGCTCACCGGGTCGGTGCCGATCTCGGCCAGAGGTTGGCTGGCTTGGCGGTTACCTCTCGTCCGGGGACGGGAGAAGAGGTCGACGGCCTCCTCTAGGGTGACCGTGAAGAGCTGGTCCTCGGTATCGAGGGAGCGGTAATCGGTACCCCTGCGCACGTAGGGCCCGTAGCGGCCCTTGTCTACGACTATGTCCTCGCCGTCGGGGCCTCTCCCCAATTTGCGGGGCAGAGTAAGCAGGCGGAGGGCGTCTTCCAAAGTCACTTCTTCGGGCACCATGCCCGAGAGCAACGACGACGTCTTCGGTTTGGTGCTCAGCTCGTCGGCCCGGCCCAGCTGGATGTACGGGCCGTAACGCCCCGCCCGCACCAGCACCGGCAAGCCGGTGGCCGGGTCGGCGCCCAGCTCCCGGTCGGAGCGTTCGGCGGTAGGGGCATCGAGCAACTGGTGGGCACGCTCGACGGTGAGCTCATCAGGGGCGAGGTCCTCGGGGAGCGACGCCCGCCTCTCGTCCTCCTGGACGTAAGGACCGAACCGCCCGACCCTTACCACCACGCCCGAGCTCGGGTCTCCGACCGGTATCGAATTGACAGCGCGCGCGTCGATCTCCGCCAAGCGCTCGGCCACCATCTGCTTCAGGCCCTCGTCTTCGCCCTTGGCCCCCGGCAAGCCGAAATAGAAGCGGGTCAGCCAGGGCAGGGGCTCCCCGTCGCCTCGGGCGATGCCGTCGAGGTCTTCTTCCATCTGCGCCGTAAAGCCATAGTCGACCAGCTTGGCGAAGTGTTGCTCCAATAAACCGACGACGGCAAATGCCGTCCACGACGGCACCAGGGCCGTGCCCTTTTTCCAGACATAACCGCGGCTCTGGACGGTGTCCATGATCGTGGCATAGGTCGACGGGCGTCCCACACCCAGTTCTTCCAGCGCCTTGACCAGGGACGCCTCGGTGTAACGGGCCGGGGCCTGGGTGGTGTGGCCTTCGGGCACGAGTTGCTCGACAGCGAGGGCTTCTCCCGGCGTCAACCGGGGCAGGCGTACCTCCCTGTCCTCGAGGTCGGCTTCGGGATCGTCCGAGCCCTCCACATAGGCCCGCAAGAAGCCGGGGAAATTGACGACCCGGCCGTTGGCGGCGAACTCCGCGTCTTCGCCCGCCGAACTCGTTGCCCCCAGGCGCACCTGCACGCTGAGGCCCTGAGCGTCGGACATCTGAGATGCCACCGTGCGCTTCCATATGAGCTCGTACAGGCGCAACTGGTCGCCGCTGAGCCCACTGCGTTCAGGGTGGCGGAACTCCTCACCGGCGGGGCGGATGGCCTCGTGGGCCTCCTGAGCGTTCTTGACCCGCTTCTCGTACCGACGGGGACCAGCCGGTAGGTACTCGGCGCCGTACAGGTCGCGCACCACCCGGCGGGCCGCCGACAGAGCCTGGTCGGACAGCGCCGTGCTGTCGGTCCGCATGTAAGTGATGTGGCCGGCTTCGTACAGGTCCTGGGCCACTCGCATCGTGCGGGCGGCGGAGAAGCGCAGCTTCCGGCCTGCTTCTTGCTGCAAGGTGGACGTGAGGAAGGGGGCGTAGGGAGAACGTCTCCAGGGTTTCTCGTCGACGCTGCGCACGGCGAACTTGGCCGCCGCCAACCGGTCCGCCAACCCCCGGGCGCCGGTCTCGTCCAGCCGGACGGCATCAGCCCGGTTGAGCTGCCCGTCTTCGCCGAAGTCCCGCCCCGTCGCCAGGCGGGCACCGTCGAGGGCGACGAGCAGACCGCCGAAACCCCCGCCGGCGGCCCGGAAGCGCCCCGAGACGTCCCAGTACGAAGCGGCCCGGAAGCGCATACGGGCGCGCTCGCGCTCGACGAGCAGGCGCGTAGCCACCGACTGGACGCGTCCCGCCGAAAGGCGCGGGAGCACCTTGCGCCACAGCACGGGGCTCACCTCATAGCCGTAGAGCCGGTCCAGGATCCTCCTGGTCTCCTGAGCGTCGACCAGCCGGCGGTCGAGGTCACGCCAATTGTCGACGGCGCTGCGGATGGCGTCCCTGGTGATCTCGTGGAAAACCATGCGCTTGACCGGCACCCGGGGGTTGAGCACCTCCATAAGGTGCCAGGCGATGGACTCGCCCTCCCGGTCCTCGTCAGTGGCCAGGTAGAGCTCGCTGGCCTCTTTGAGCAGCGATCTCAGCTTGGTGACCCGCTCTTTCTTGCCCTGTACCACCACGTAGAGCGGTTTGAAACCGTTGTCCACGTCGACCCCCAGCCGCGCCCAGGGCTCTCCCTTGAACGCGGCCGGGATGTCCCGGGCGTCGCTGGGCAGGTCACGGATGTGGCCTACCGACGACTCGACCATGTAGCCGTTGCCGAGGAAGCCGGCGATGGTCTTGGCCTTCGCCGGCGACTCGACAATAACCAGTGGTCTAGGCATCTACGGCGCTTACCTCCGGCCCGGTACTGTAGGCGGCCCGACGGGGCCAGGGGGCTCGCCGTGGTCGAGACCAGGGGCGGAGGAGGTTGGCGCCGGGCCCTGTCCATCGGGGGCGGGGGGAGCGGCGGTACCGGCGCCAGCCGCAGCAAACGCCACCGCACCGGCGGTGGCGGCCGTCACCGCGCTCACCGGGGCCCCGGTAGCGGCAGGCGTATCGGCCACGCTGGCCACCTTGCGCTTGGAGTAGGCGACGCCGAGCACGATGATCACCAGGGCGACGGCGGCGATGGAGTAGCGGGCGGCGTTGTTGTTGCGCAGAGTGATCACTGTAGGCAGCACCAGCAGGCTCACCAGGTTCATGCACTTCATCAGGGGGTTGAACGCCGGGCCGGCGGTGTCCTTGAACGGGTCGCCCACCGTGTCGCCGACCACGGCCGCCTTGTGAGCCTCTGAGCCCTTGCCCCCGAGGTGGCCTTCCTCGACGTACTTCTTGGCGTTGTCCCACGCACCACCGGCGTTGTTCATGAACGCCGCCATCAACTGGCTCGTCAATATGGCCGCGGCCAGGAAACCTCCGAGGGCCAGGTCGCTGATACCGAAACCGATCACGACCGGGGCCAGGACCGCCAGCAGGGCCGGGGTGACCAGCTCGCGTAGCGCCCCCTTGGTGCAGATATCGATCACGCTGCTGTAGTCGGGGCGCTCGGTGCGGTCCATGATCCCCGGGTGCTCCCGGAACTGGCGGCGCACCTCCTGCACGATGGTCCCGGCCGAGCGGCCCACCGCCCTTATGGCCGCCGAAGAGAACAGGAAGGCGATCGACCCGCCCACGAGCATGCCGATGAAGATCTTCGGGTTGGCCACGTTGATGGCGGTAGATACGCTCTGGTAGAGGGCGTTGCCGATGGCGTGAAGGCCGAGCTGCTGGCCGATCGTCTGGATGAAGGCAGCGAACAGGGCGAGGGCGGCGATGACGGCCGAGCCGATGGCGAAGCCCTTGGTCACGGCCTTGGTGGTGTTGCCCACGGCGTCAAGACTGGCCATGATCCGCTCCGGCTCGCCCGAGAACTCGCCGCTCATCTCGGCGATACCGGCAGCGTTGTCGGACACGGGGCCGTAGGTGTCCTCGGTGACGACAGAGGCTGTGGTGGACAGCAGCCCTATGCCGATGAGGGCGACGAGGTACAAGGTGAACTGGATGTTGCCGTTGCCCATCCCGATGGCAATGGCAATGGCAATGACTATCGCCAACAGGGCGATCACCGACGATTCCAGGCCCGAGCTGATCCCCGACAGGATGGTGGTCGCCGGGCCGGTCCTGGTGGACTCGGCGATCTCGAGGACCGGGGAGGTCTCGGTCGACGTGTAGTACTCGGCGATCCGGCTGACGACCTGCCCGAGAGCTACACCGACCACGACCGCCCACCACACCTTCAGGTTGTGGACGTAGAACTGGGCCACGAAGAAGCTGCCGACGAGGGTGAGCACGGAGGCCAGGATGAAGCCCCGGTTTATCGGTGCCATGGCCGAGCGGTCGCGAGGGGTGGCCCGCACCGAGAAGATGCCGATGAGCGACGCCAGCACCCCGATGCCCATCACGACCAGCGGGAAAGTCACCCCGAAGACCGGGTTGCGCCCTATGGACGTGAAGGCGCCGGTGCCCAGGATGAGCGCCGCCACCAGGATCACCCCGTAGGACTCGAAGAGGTCGGCGCCCATGCCGGCGCAGTCGCCGACATTGTCGCCCACGTTGTCGGCGATGGTGGCGGGGTTGCGGGGGTCGTCCTCAGGGATGCCCGCTTCCACCTTGCCGACCAGGTCCGCCCCCACGTCGGCGGCCTTGGTGTAAACCCCTCCGCCCACACGCATGAACAGCGATAGCAGCGAGCACCCGAAACCGAACCCGACGAGTATGGCGCTCAGGCTGTGCTGGGCCAGCATCACGATCACCGTGGTGCCGAGCAGGCCGAAGCCGACCACGAACGCCCCGGTGGTACCGCCGGCCATGATGGCCACGCGCAAGGCGGCGGGCATCGACGAGGTGCGGGCGGCGGCGGCGGTGCGGACGTTGGCCCGTACCGCCGTTGTCATCCCTATCAGCCCGGCGAGCGCGGACAGCAGCGCGCCCACCAAGAAGGCGAGCATGCGGTACAGGCCCGACAGCCCGAAGCTGAGCACGGTATGCCCGGTGAGAGGGTCCACCACCTTGGTGGCGGTAAGGAACACCAGGACAGCCAGGGGCACCGTGACCACGGCGATGGTCTTGAACTGCCGCCTCAGGTAGGCGGCGGCGCCCTCCTGGATGGCCTTGGCGATGTCGATCATCGCCGGCGTCCCCGGGTCGGCCTTCAGTACCTGGCGCCTCATGAAGAACCCCGTGGCGATGGCGACGAGGGCGCAGGCGACGGCGAAGACCAGCCACCCCCAATCTTGTCCCCTGAGGCTGAACGCCTGGAAGCCACCCGTGCCGGCAGCGAGGTAGTGGTCCATCATTTCTCCTTTGTGGTGCCCCCCGGGCGGGCCGGGGTGGCTCGGGATGCTGCCGCGGCATCGCCGTCGACGGCTTGACCGGAAGTCGGCATACGAACACGGACCTGGCGCCCGGCCATCTCGCCCAGTGCCCGCTCGGCCCCTGCGACCCTTACGACCAAGGGACCGCCAAACGGCTGCTTGTCGATGACCTCTACCTCGGCACCGGGGACAAGCCCCATCTCACCGAGGAAAGCAACCATAGCGGGGCTGACCGAACTGGACAATGCCACGATCGCTTTCTGGCCTGGCTCCAGGTCGTACAGCTGGGCCAGCGCCGGTATGGCCTCCGACCCGAGCCCGGGTATGGGGAAGCCGTGGGGGCACGTGGCCGGACGCCCCAGCACCTCGAAAAGCCGGTCCTCGACCTCTTGAGGCAGGCGGTCCTCGAACGTCGGGGCCAGCGTGTCCGCTTCTCCCCAGCCGTAGCCGAGGAGGTCGGTGAGGAAGCGTTCTACGATGCGGTGCCGGCGGGCCACAGCCACGGCCAACCGGCGCCCCGTCTCGGTCAGGCCGACCCCCCGGTAAGGTACGTGGTCGGCCAGGCCCTGTTCCACCAGGCGCTTGACCATCGCTGTAGCCGTAGCCGGGGAGACACCGAGAACAGTGGCCAGGTCACCGGTACGGGCCCAATCACCGTTCTCGGAGGTCTGCCGCCAGATTTCCTTGAGGGCGGCGCGCTGAGACCCCGAGAGCTCTGTTTCCATGTTCGGTCGGCTCAAAGATAGATTTTCGACGGCTGAAAGTCAAACGCGGGCTCATCGAAACCAGGTTTTGGGCCCTTTAGAGAGGCGGTGCGGGTCAGTGACCCTGCTGCGCCGGCGGGAGGTTGCTCATCTTGGACACGTCGATATAGATGGCCGCCGTGTCGTCACCGTCGACCGGCCCGCCGAAGACGGTCATGCGCACAGAGGTCCCGCTTTCCTTGCGGACGAAAGCGGCGTTGTCCACGAGCGTACGGATGAGGGGGATGCCCAGTCCCCTCTCGAAGTTGAGCCGGTCAGGATCGGTGACCGGCGGTGGGAACTCGAGCTTGTCCGGGTCGAAGCCGGGCCCGCTGTCTTCGATGTCGACCTCCAGGCGATCGGGTGCCTCCCATATCTCGACGTGCACGGGAGCGGTCGGCCGCACGCTGCGATTGGCCTCGATGGCGTTGGTGCAGGCCTCGGAGACAGCCAGCTTGAGATCGTCGACCCGCTCGTCGGCCAACGCCCGCCGGGACGACGCCACCGACGCCACGACCAGACGGACGATGGCGATGAACTCCGGCCGGGAGGGGACATCGAGCTCGAGGACGAGCGCACGGTGCACCTCGGGGGCACGCTGCATCAGACCGGCCTCGCTCGCTGAGCTCAGGTGCCCGCTACTGAGCGACTGCCTGGTCGACCGAAGAGTGGATGGCGAAGACCTTGGTCAGGCCGGTGATCTCGAAGACCTTGAGGATCCTCTGGTGCGTGCAGACAAGGGTCAGGTCGCCGTCGTGGCTGCGCAAGCGCTTGAGCCCTCCCACCAGGACGCCGAGGCCAGTGGAGTCCAGGAAGTCCACGCCCTCCAAGTCGACGACGATCTGGTGCTTGCCCTGGCTTACCAGTTCGACCAACTTCTCCCGCAGCCGCGGGGCCGTGTAGACGTCGACTTCCCCGTTGACGGCCAGGACCGTATAAGGACGCCGGCTGTCGTCTACGTCGAGACCGAGCTCCATCGATCGAAGTCCTTCCTAGTGGGCCTCACGGGCCGCACGTCGCCTACAAACGATAGCCTCGCCACCGTAGCAGCTGGAGCCCGGTTAAACCGTTGCTCCAGACCGTTACTCCACTAGTTCGTCTACTCCACCAGTTCGTCTACTCCACCAGTTCGTCGTGCAGGGCTGACACCATGCGGGCCACGTTGACGGCATGGTCGCCCAGGCGTTCGTAGAACCGGGCCACCAGGGCGAGCTCCATAGCCACCGATGAAGGGGCCCCCGAGGCCGCCACCTCGCTGACAAGCACCGTTTGCAGCTCGTCCATCTCCTCGTCCCGGTGGGCCAGCTCGTCGGCCACCTTGCCCTCCTTGTCGTACCAGGAGTCGGCCGCTTTACGCCACATGACCATGCCCACCTTGCCCATGCGGTCGATGAGCCCCCGGGCCCGGGGGGTCAGCTCGGCGCCTAGGCCGTAAGCGGCCCGCCGGGCTATGTGCTCGGCCAGCTCGTGGCTGCGCTCGAGCTCAGGCACGACCCGCAGGGCGGCCAGCAGGAACCTCAGGTCCTTCGGGTCGCGGGCCTCCAGCGCCACGGCCCGGTTAACGAGCCGGCCCACGTCCTCGTAGACGTTGTCGACGAGCTCGTCGCGTCCTGAGAGGACGGCGGCCACATGCCGGTCGCCGGACAACAGAGCATCGGTGGCAGCGGCGAGCGCCTCGACCACCAGCGCGAACAGCTGGAACATCTTCCCGTCGATCTGCTGCAGGTCCGTGTGCGGCATGGAACGGGGCATATCAGCCATTCCCGGATGATATAGGACCCCCGCGTGGCAGACTCCAGTCCATGGCGGCGAATGCGGCAGCGTTCTTCGACCTCGACAAGACGGTCATAGCCAAGCCGTCACTGTCGGCGTTCTCGCGCTCGTTCTACCGGGAAGGACTGGTCACCCGGCGCCTGTTGGTCAGGGGCTTGTTGGGGCAAATGTTGTTCGTGCGTTTCGGCGCCCGGGCCAAGACCCTGGAGCGCCTACGCCTGCGCATGTTGCGCCTGACCACCGGCTGGGAACAGGAGAAGGTCAAGCGCATCGTGGCCGAGACCCTCATCCAGGTCGTCGGCCCGATCACCTATAAGGAAGCCATCGACCTCATCGCCGAGCACAAAGAGGCGGGCCGGCGCGTGTACATCGTTTCCGCCGCGCCCGAAGAGATCGTCGAACCGCTAGCCCGCCACCTCGGCGCCGAGGAGGCCATTGCCAGCCAGGCGGCCGTGCATGCCGGCCTTTATACCGGCCAACTTCTCAACTACGCCTACGGTCCCCAGAAGGCGGCCACCATCCGTCACATCGCCCAACGTGACGGCCTGGACCTCAACGAAAGTTGGGCCTACAGCGACTCGGCCACCGATCTGCCCATGCTGGAGGCGGTCGGCCACCCGGTGGTGGTGAACCCGGACCGAGCCCTGCGGCGGATAGCTCAGATGCGGGGCTGGCCGGTGCTGCAGTTTTCCCAGCTGATGGTGGTCACGCCCACCGGCCGGCGGCCCGTCCGCGCTGGCTTGGTCGGCGTCGCCAGCGCTGTCGTGCTGGGCGCGCTATTGCTGGGCGTAGCCATCCTGGCCCGGCGGCGCCCCACGTCAGCTGACCAAGCCGTTTGACCAGTGCCGTTCGACGGGTGCCGTTCGACCGGTGCCGTTCGGCCGGTGCCGTAGGCGCCGGCCGGAGCAGCACAGGACGGAAGCTTTCAGGCAGCCCGCAACTTCTTGGCCGCCATGAACCCGACGCCGATTATGAGGGCGAGCACTATCAACTTTTTGAGCATGACCACACCGTAGCGGGCGGGAAGCTATAGCGCTACAGCTGGATGGGCTGACGCGCCCCGTCGGCCAGGAGCTGGCTCAACAATGTCTCGGGCGGCAGGGGCCGGGCCCAGAAATGGCCCTGGCCCATATCGCAGCCCAGGCCGCGCAGCAGCCTCAGCTGGTCCGCCGTCTCGACCCCCTCGGCTACGGTCTGTAGGCCGAAGGAGTGCCCAAGCCGTACCACGGCATCGACGATGGTGGCGTCCTCGGGGTTGTCCACCAGGCCGGCGACGAAGCTGCGGTCGATCTTCAACATGTCGAGGGGGTAGCGCCGCAGGTACAAAAGCGACGAGTAACCCGTCCCGAAGTCGTCCACCGCCAGGCGCACGCCCATAGAGCGCAGGGCGGTCAGCTTGCTCACCGCCCCCGTTCTTTCGTCCATCAGCAGGCTCTCGGTCAGCTCCAGGATGAGAGCGCTCAGGGGTAAACCGGTGCCCTCGATGATCGAGGCCATGTTGTGCACGGCGTCCTCCGAGCGCAACTGGGCGCCGGAGATATTTACGGCGACACCGAGCCCCGCCAGCGCAGGGTACTGGCGGCGCCAGCGGTTCACCTGGTCACAGGCCATGTGCAGGACCATGTCGCCCAGTTGGACGATAAGACCGGTCGCCTCCGCCAGAGGCACGAACTCGGCCGGTAGGACCACGCGGCCTGAAGGGTGTGACCAGCGGACCAGGGCTTCCACCTTCTCCAGCCGGCCCGTCAAGTCGACCACCGGCTGGTAGTACACGCACAGCTCGCCGCGCTCCAGGGCCCGGCGCAGCTCCGACTCGACCTCGAAGCGGGCCACCGAACGGCTGCGGGCCTCGGCGTCGAAGACTTCGATCTGACCGCCTCCCTGTTCCTTGGCCCGGTGCATGGCCGTGCCGGCGTCGCGCACGAGGCCCTCGGCGTCGGTCGAGGCGTCGCTCGACAACGCGATGCCGACCGAGGCGGAGGCGTAGATCTCCCGGTGTGCGGCACCCTCGACGACGAACGGGGCCACCAGCACGGCGACGAGCCGCCCGGCCAGGGCTATGGCCTCGCGCTCGTTCTCCAGTGCCTCGCACAACACGACGAACTCGTCGGCCCCCAGACGGGCCACCGTGTCGGAGGGCCGCAGGACGGCGCGGATGCGGTGAGCGAGCTCGGCCAGGAAGTCGTCCCCGGCGCGGTGCCCCAGGCTGGCGTTTATGTGCTTGAAGCGGTCCACGTCGATGAAGACCACCGCCAGCAACCCGGCCGCCCGGCTGAGACGGCGGAGGGCGCTGCTCAGGCGGTCCACCAACAATGCCCGGTTGGGCAGGGACGTGAGGGGGTCGAAGAGGGCGTTGCGCACGAGCTGGGTCTCGTAGGCCTTGCGCGCCGACAAGTCCCGCACGAAGAGCCGGAAGAACGGGCGCCCGTCGTCTTCGGCCCGCACCACGGAGACTTCGGCGGGAAAATGGCGCCCGTCGCGGCTGACCACCTCCACCTCTTTGCGCACGCTCGTCCCGTCTCCCCCGGTCCCCGGGCCGTCCATGGCGGACAGCACCTCGGCTAACCCGTTCGCCCCCGTGCCGCCGACCCGTTCCAGCAGCCTCTTTCCCATGACCTCGTCTCGGAACCAGCCGAACATCGCCTCCGCCGCCGGGTTCCAGTCGGTCACCAACCCGCGGTCGTCCACGCCTATGAAAGCGTCCGGTGACGCCTGCACGGTCAGGGAGAGCACCCGCTCCGCCCGCAGGCGGCCGCTCACTTCTCGCCGGGTGTGGGTGACGTCCGCCGTCGTCCCCGTGACCCGCACCAGCTGGCCATAATCGTCGTGCTCGGCCCGGGCACGGGTGTGCACCCAGCGCACCTTCCCGTCGTCGTCCTGCCAGCGGTACTCGAGCTCGAGCACCTCGCGGCCAGGCTCCAGACCTTCCCGCAGCGCTTGGCTCACCGCCTCACGGTCGGCCGGGACCACCCTGTCACCGAAAACCGGGGCGGTGGCCGTCCCGCTGACCACGAGAGCGGCCGGGACATTGATACCGAGCAGGTCGGCGTGGATGGCGTTGAACAGCGGGCGCGGCCCGAGCCGCACCTCCCAGGCCATCATCACGGCCGTCTCCAAGGCGAGCTCGAGGCGGTCCCGCTGCACGGCCAGCGCGGCGCGCTGAGCACGCGGCTCAGTCACGTCCACGCTGGTGCCCGACACGCGCACGACAACGCCGTCGTCGCCCACGACAGCGCGGCCCTTCACGTGCACCCACTTGACCAGCCCGTAGGCGGCCCCGCAGCGCAGCTCGAGGTCCAACTCGGTGCGAGCGTGCGAACGCAGTGCCCTGATGGTGGGCAGGAGGTAGCGGTCGTCGGGATGGAAGGTCCTCACGAAGTCGCCGTAGGTCATGTTCTGCTCGCGGAAGCCGGCGGCGGCAACGGGGCGGTCCTGCACCGTGACCCGGCCCGAGACGACGTCGAGCTCCCAGACGGCGATGTTCGAGGCTTCGATGGCCATCTCCAGGCGGTGGCGCTGCCGGTCAAGCTCGGATAGGGCCAGCTCGTGGACCGTCAGGTCCTCGAGCTCCCCGAAAATCGTGCGCGCCGCGCCGCCGGCGTCCCTTATGGCGCCCAGGGTGACGATGGCGCGTCGCGGCCTACCGTTGCCGGAGCGGTACGTCCTCACCCCGGAGTAGGTGCGGGCCTGCCCGGACAGGAACGGCTCCAGCTCGGCGGCCGGGACCGGGGGGTCGATCGAGAAACTAGCCAGGGTCCGACCGACCAGCTCCTCGGGCCCCGTGCCCAACAAGCGGCACAGGGCCGGGTTCACTTCCAGGACGGTGCCTTCCACGTCGCAGACGTACTTGGCCACCGGGCTGTCCTCGAACAACCAAAAGTACCGTTCGGCCTGCTCGCGCAGCTTCTGGTCCTCGGCCACCACGTCGACCGCGACGGGGGCGGGCGGGCCGGCGGGGTCAGCCGGGGCGGTAAGGGCTGCCGGGCCGGCGGGGGTGGCAAGCGCGGCGGGATCGGTCATAATGACCAGGAGCTCTCGAGCCCGAGCCCCCGCCCCACCAACAACCGCTCCACCTCGGTCGACGCTCCCGCCACGTCGTTGAGCTGGTCAGCACCCTCAGGTTGTCCCAGTAGGTCCGTCAGGACCTCCGAACCCTCCTGCCAATCGGCCACGACGTCCACCAGGTTGAGGGCGAGCGCTCTCGCCACCGGTCGGTCAGAGGAAGCTGTGCAGCGCCTCTGCCACGACCTATAAGCGACAATGGTGCGAGGCAGGATAACCCGACAATAGGCCCCTAGACGCGCCCCGTCGCCCCTGAGCCGGCCCAAAGCGGCCAAGGCGGCCTCTGTCGCGACAGAGGCGGGCCCCACGAGCCCGGTCTCGGGGGCGGCGGAGGTCGCGAGGGCGGCGGTGGTCGCGGGCGCGGGCGCACCGGCGTCGGCCGTGGGGTAGGAAGGGACGAGCCTCCCGGGCAAGCGTTGTTGCCAGAGCTGCGCCCGCCAGGCGTGGTGCTGGCTGGCCGAGCCCAACCAGACCTTGGCCGCCGGCCAGACGGTGGAGGGCACCCAGGACCCGGTCACCTCGTAGAGCCGGCCCTCGGCCCACGCCCAGGCAGCGACCCGGCGGGCCGATTGCTCGATGGACAGTGCCGCCCCCACGACCGGTGCCCGCCGCTCCATGGGGTCAGCGGTACCCGTTGGTGATAGGCATGCGCCGGTCCCGCCCGAAGGCCTTGGGCGTCACTCTTACCCCGATCGGGCTCTGGCGGCGTTTGTACTCGGCGCCGTCCACCAAGCGCACCACCCGTTCCACCAAGGCCGGGTCGAAACCGGCCTCCACCAGCTCGCCGGCAGTGAGATCCCCCTCCACGTACGCTTCCAGCACGGGGTCGAGCTGCTCGTAAGGGGGCAGGCTATCGGTGTCGAGCTGCCCGGGGCGCAGCTCCGCCGTCGGCGGTTTGGTGAGCACCCGCTCAGGGATGACCGGACGGACGGAGTTGCGCCACCGGCAAAGCCGGTAAACGAGGGTCTTGGGCACGTCCTTTATGGCGGCGAAGCCTCCCGCCGTGTCCCCGTAAAGCGTCGAGTAGCCGACGGCGAGCTCGCTCTTGTTACCGGTGGTGAGGACGAGCCAGCCGAACTTGTTGGACAGGGCCATGAGGACCACGCCGCGCAAACGGCTCTGGATGTTCTCTTCGGCCAGCCCTCCGCCGAAGTCCTCGGCCAGCATCGACAGCATGGCCTGGTGGGCGGGCTCGATGGCTATCGTGCGGTAATCGATGCCAAGAGCGGACGCCAGCTCGGCGGCGTCCTCGTTGGAGTTATCGCTCGTGTAACGCGACGGCAGGGAGACGCCGTGCACCGCGCTCGCCCCTAGGGCGTCGGCGGCGATCACCGCCACCAGGGAGGAATCGACCCCTCCGGAAAGCCCGATGACTACTTCACGGAAGCCGTTCTTACGCACGTAGTCGCCCGTCCCCAGGACGATGGCGCGATATATCTCCTCCTCCTCGCCCAGCGGCGGGGCCAGCGGCGGGCCCTGGTGCGGGGCCGCCACCGGGAGGCGCGAGCACGTGCTCAGCGTGACCTCGGGCAGCGGCGGCGCCCGGTGGGCACCCCGGGGGTCCAGGAGCCGCTTGCGGTAGGCCGGGCGCACCTCGAGGTCGAAAATGGCCACGCACTCGTCGAACTGAGCCAGAGCCGCCACCAGGCGCCCGTCGGCGTCGAAGACCATCGAGGCCCCGTCGAAGACGAGCTCGTCCTGGCCTCCTACCGCGTTCACATAGACCAGGACGCAGGAAGCGTCGGCCGCCCGCGTCGCCAGCATCCGCTGGCGCTCGGCCAGGCGCTGGGCGTAGTACGGCGAGGCGTTGATGTTGACCACCAGTTCGGCCCCCGCCGCGGCCTGGGCACTGACCGGTCCGGTCGGGTCCCAGGCATCCTCACAAACCGAGATACCGACCTGTGCCCCGGCGATCAGGTAAAGGCCTTCGGCCCCACTGCCGGCCGAGAAGTAGCGTTGTTCATCGAACACCGAATAATTGGGCAGGTTACGTTTGTGGTAAATACCGCGGACCTCGCCGCCGGCACAAACGGCTGCCGAGTTATAGAGGTCGAGGCGTTCGTCGACGAAACCGACTATGGCCGCGCAGTTTTCCGTGGCCTGGGCCACTTTGGCCAGGGCGACCAGGTTGTCGGCCACGAACCCGGGCTTGAGCAGCAAGTCCTCCGGCGGGTAGCCGGTGATGGCGAGCTCGGGGAACACCGCCAAGTCGGCCCCGGACTCCTCGGCCTGCCCGAGAGCGCCGAGCACCCTCTCCACGTTGCCGCTGAGGTCGCCCACCACGGGCGCCAGCTGGCAGAGGGCGATGCGCAACCACGTCATAAACAAGGAGCGTAGGCCGGTGCCGGCCACCCGCCAAGAGCTCGTCGCTGACCTGGCCGCTTGCGCCGACCCGGCGCGGGCCGAGCTCGGCCTGGCGCGCCTGGTGGAGACCGTGCCCAGCGCCGGAGAACGCCTGCGCGCCTCGCCCGCCCTGGCCCGGACGGTCGTGACCGTCATGGCCGCCAGCCCCTTCTTGACCCGGACCTGCGTCACCGACCCGATGGCCCTGGACGTCCTGGGCCACCTGGACAGGCCCCTGGCCCCCCTGGCGCCTCTTTCGCGCTGGAAGGCCCTGGAGCTGCTGCGCATCGCCGCCCGGGACCTTTCGGGCGAGGTCCCCCTGGAGGCGGTCGGCCGCGACCTGGCCGAGCTGGCGGACGGAGTGCTGAGAACGGCCACGCAGCAAACGGGCGTGAGCGGAGAGATGGCCGTCGTGGCCATGGGCAAGCTCGGCGCCCGCGAGCTCAACTACGGCAGCGACATCGACATAATGCTGGTGGGCGAGGGCGACCCTCACCCGATGCTGGCGGCGGCCCGGCAAGCCTGGCGCACGGACCTGGACCTTCGCCCCGAAGGTCGCGCCGGCGTGCTCGTCCGCAGCCTCGCCTCTTACCAGGCCTACTGGGACCGCTGGGCCCAGACATGGGAGTTCCAGGCTCTCCTCAAGGCCCGACCGGCGGCAGGTGACCCCGAGCTGGGCTCGGCCTTTTCTGCCGAGGCGGCCAAACGGGTGTGGGGCCGTCCCCTCGGCGCCGACGACCTGCGCTCTCTTCGGGCTATGAAAGCCCGGGCCGAAGAGGCGGTGGCCCGCCATGGGCTCACCCAGCGGGAAATAAAGCTGGGGCGGGGCGGCATACGGGACATCGAGTTCGCCGTGCAGCTGCTGCAATTGGTGCACGGGCGGGAGGACGAGGCTCTACGGGCCCCGGCCACCCTTCCCGCCCTGGCGGCGTTGGCCGCCGGGGGGTACGTCGCCCACTCCGACGCCGAAGGGCTGGCCTCCGCCTACCGGTTCCTGCGGGCCGTGGAGCACCGCCTGCAGCTTTTCGAGGACCGCCAGGTCCACGCCGTCCCGGCCAGCGCACCTTCAAGGGCTCACCTGGCCCGCGTGCTCGGCTACCGGGACGCCCGCAGCGCCAGCGCCCTGGCCCGCTTCGACGCCGACTTGGCCCATCACCAGGCCACGGCCCGGACGATCCACGAGCGCCTCTTTTTCCGGCCTCTGTTGGAGGTCTTCAGCGCCCGACGGGCGACCACGGGGGCGCCCGAGGCGGCCATTGTGCCTGGGCCGGGTGGGCCAGGGCGGAGTGGGCCAGGGCGGAGTAGGCCAGGGCCGGGTGGGCCAGGGCCAGGGGTGCTCGGGCCGAGCGCCGTCAGCGAACGCCTGAGAGCCTTTGGCTTTTCCGACGCCACGCGCACTCGCGACGCCGTCGTCGAGTTGACACAGGGCTTCTCGCGCACCTCTCGCCTGATGCAGGCCATGGTCCCGCTACTGCTCGACTGGCTTTCCGAGTCGCCCGACCCGGACCTTGGGCTGCTCGGGTTGCGCCGGCTGGCCACCGGGCTCCACCGCCGCTCACAGCTGAGCACACTTTTCCGGGAGTCCCCCGAAGCCGCCCGTCAGCTCTGCCTCCTGCTCGGGACGAGCCCTCTTTTCGCCGTCGGCTACGAGCGTCATCCCGACCAGCTGGCTCTTTTGGGAAAGGGCCCGGACGCTTCGCCGGGAAGGCAGGACATGACGCGGCGGGCCATCGAGAGCCTGGCCTGGAGACCACGGACGGAGTGGTGGCGGGGGCTGACCAGCCTCGTGCGCGGCGAGGTGTTGCGAGCACAGGCGCGCGACGTGCTGGGGCGGGCGGACGTGCACGGGACGGCGCGGTCGCTCACCAGCCTGGCCGAAGCCGTTGTCGACGTGGCCCTAGGGGCGGTGGTGGCGTCGCCCCAGGCACCGGCGGAGTGGGCGCCGGTGGAGGGCATCGCCGTGGTGGCCATGGGCCGCTTCGGGGGCGGCGAACTGGCTTATGGCAGCGACCTCGACGTCCTTCTCGTCTTCGACGACACCAAGATGGCACCCGAGGAGGCCGAGCCTTTCGCCGAGGCGTTCCTCAAACTGATGAACGGCGAGACCCCGGTCCAACGCCTGTACGACCTGGACCTGTCATTGCGGCCGGAAGGCCGCAAAGGCTCCCTGGCCCGGAGCCTCAAAGCGTTCGAGAGCTACTACGACCGCTGGGCACAGGTGTGGGAACGCCAGGCCCTGACCCGGGGGCGCGTCATCGCCGGCGACCCCGCCGTCGGGTCGGCGTTCTCCCGGATAGCCCGGCATTTCGTCTGGGACAAGGGGATCTCCGACGACGACGTGAGGGAGATCCGCCGGATGAAGGCCCGGGTAGAGCGCGAGCGTGTCCCCACCGGCGAAGACCCCCAGTTCCACCTCAAGCTCGGGCCGGGCTCGCTTTCGGACGTCGAGTGGACCGTCCAGCTGCTGCAACTACGTACCGGGGTCAAAGACGAAGGGACCCTGGAAGCCCTGGGCTCGCTCACCTCGGCCGGGGCCCTCGGGACAGACGACGCCAACGCCCTGGCGGAGGCCTATCGGTTCTGTGAGGCCACGCGCAACCGGCTGTACCTCGTGCGAGGTCGGCCGGGCGACTCACTGCCGCCCCCCGGCCACCACCTGACGGTGCTGGCTCGGAGCCTGGGCATGACGGCCCCCGACCTGCGCGACCAGTACCGTCGCCTGACCCGCCGGGCCCGGCGGGTGACCGAGCGCATCTTCTACGGGAGCAGCTGAGGTCCCGGCCTCATCAGCTCCTGCTCGCCTGCCACCTGCCCGAACACCAGGCTGGCGTTGTGGCCCCCGAAGCCCAGGCTGTTGGTCATGGCGTAGCGGAGCGGCGCGGGGCGGGCGCGGTTGGCCACGTAGTCGAGGTCGCAGTCCGGATCGGGGTTCTCCAGGTTGATGGTGGGGGGGACCACGGAGTTCTGCAGGGCCAGGATCGAGAAGACCGACTCCAAGGCCCCGGCCGCGCCCAGGGTGTGGCCCGTCATCGACTTGGTAGACGACACCAGGGGGACGGAGGCGCCGAAGACCCTCTTGAGGGCCAGGGTCTCGACCCTGTCGTTGGGAGGGGTGGAGGTGCCGTGGGCGTTGACATAGTCGATGTCGTCCGCGCACAGGCCGGCGTCGGCCATGGCGGCGTGCATGGCCCGTACGGCCCCGTCACCGGTGGGGTGGGGCTGAGTGATGTGGTAGGCGTCGGCGGTGGCACCATAGCCGACCAGCTCAGCCAGGACAGGCGCCCCCCGGCGCAGGGCGAACTCGCGCTCCTCGATCACCAGCGTGGCCGCCGCCTCGCCCAGTACGAAGCCGTCGCGCTGGGCGTCGAAGGGGCGCGAAGCGCGCTCGGGCTCGTCGTTGCGGGTGGACAGGGCCTTCATGGCCGCAAAACCGGCAATGCCTACCGGGGTGACCGCCGCCTCGCTGCCCCCGCACACCATGGCGTCGGCCCGGCCCAGGCGGATGGCGTCAAAAGCCGTGCCGATGGCATGGGCCGAAGCCGAACAGGCGGTGACCGTGCAGCAGTTGTAGCCCAGGAGCTGCCACTCCATGGCGATCTCGCCCGCCGCCATGTTGGGGATCATCATGGGCACGACGTACGGGTTGACCCATTCGGCGCCCCGGTTTATAAGGACGCGGATGCCGTCCTCCAACGTCCGGATACCGCCGATGCCCGAGGCGTACACGACGCCGGTACGTTCGGGCGCGGTGGCGACGTCGAGCTTGGAGCCTTCTATCGCCTCCTTGGTCGCCACCAGGGCCAACTGGACGACGCGGTCCAGGTGGCGCGCCCGCCGGCGCCCGAAGAAAGCCGCCGAGTCGAACCCCGCGACCTCGGCCGCTATGCGCACGTCCGACCCCTGCGGGTCAAAGGCGGTGATCGTCCGTACCCCGCTCCGACCGGCAATGAGCGCATGCCACGTCTGTTCGACGTCCAGGCCGAGAGGGCTGATCACGCCCACGCCCGTCACGACCACTCGGCGGTTGTCCATAGTCCAGGAATCCTATGGGGCCCAACAGTTCGCCGGAAGCTTGTCAGCCTTACGCTGGGGGGCCGGAGGCCCGAGACCGCGCCAGGCGGGCGATGGTGTAGGTTTTCGCTTGTTATGCCCACCGATCCTGAGGTCCCTGAAGCCGACGCCATCGAGCAGTCCCAATCGGTCGTCCCCGAGGCGGACGAGCCTGCCCCGGCCCCAGTGACGGCAGTGGCCTTCGAGGTCCCGGAGGCCGACGCCCTGGACCAAGCCCGCGAGGTCGTCCTGGAGGACGACGACCGGCGCTAGCGCGCTGGCCCGGGCGCCCGGCGCCGAGCTCAAGCTCGTTTCAGCGGCGTGAGGTGGAGGCTGAAGCGCTTCTCCCCCACCCCGGGGAACCTTATGGTCGCTTCGGCGTCGGCGCCTTCCCCGTTCACTTCCAGGACAACGCCCTCGCCGTAACGGCCATGGACCACGCCGTCACCGGCGCGCAGGCCGAGCGCCTCGGCGCCCGTCCCCTGTACCGGCACCCCCGCTCTACCCCGCCTCATCGCCGCCTCGACCAGTTCGCTGCGGGCCTCAGCCCGGCTGAGGCGCTCCCGGCGGGGCCGGGCGCCGCTCGCCCGCACCAGGTGGTCCGGTATCTCTGAGAGGAACCGGCTGGGCGGGTTGTACTGGGCGTCCCCCCAGAGGCTCCGGCACCAGGCATAGGAGAGGTAAAGGCGCTCTTTGGCCCGGGTGACGCCCACATAGCAAAGGCGCCGCTCCTCTTCGAGCTCATGAGGCTCGCCCAGGGCCCGCAGATGGGGGAATATGCCCTCTTCCATCCCGGCGATGAACACCACGGGGTACTCCAGCCCCTTGGCTGTGTGGAGCGTCATCAGGGTAAGGCTCGAATCGTCCCCGTCGACCTCGTCGGCGTCCGCCACCAGGCTGACCTCGGTGAGGAAATCGGCCACCGAGACGACCTCCCGGGCGGCGCCTATGAGCTCCTCGACGTTTTCGACCCGGCCCTCGACCTCGACCCGCGTCCCCCCCTCAGCCCGCAGCTCCTCCAGGTAATCGGTGCGGTCGAGGACCGCTTGGAGCAGCTCCGCCGGCCCCACCGGCGAGGTGCCGAGCTCGCCGGCCTCTTCGGCCGGGCCGGCCAGCATGGCCCGCAGCCCGCCCATGAGGCTCAGGAAGGAGCTGATACCGGCCACGGCCTTGCCCGTGACGCCGGCTTCCCGGGCGTGAGCCAGCGCCTCGGCGAACGGCATCCCCTTTTCCGCCGCCCACGAGCCCAGGCGGGAGATGCTCGTTTCACCGATGCCCCGGCGGGGGACGTTGAGGATCCTCTTGAGGGAGACCTCGTCGTCGGGGTTGGCGATCGAGTGCAGGTAGGCAAGCATGTCCTTTACTTCACGCCGCTCGTAGAACCGAGCGCCCCCGACCACTTTGTACGGGACATTTTGGCGGACCAGCTCCTCCTCGAGAGCACGGCTCTGGGCGTTGGTCCGGTAGAAGACGGCGACGTCGCCCCAGCGGTAGCCGTGCTCACGCCGCAGCCTCACCACCTCCGCAGCCAGCCACGCCCCCTCATCGTGCTCGTCCTCGGCCACATAGCGCACGAGCTGTTCGCCCTCGCCCTGAGAGGTCCACAGGTCTTTGGGTTTGCGGGTCAGGTTATTGGCGATCACCGCATTGGCGGCGTCCAGGATCGTCTGAGTGGAACGGTAGTTCTGGTCGAGCACCACGACGCTGGCATCGGGGAAAGCACGCTCGAACTCGAGGATGTTCCTTATGTCGGCGCCCCGCCACCCGTAGATCGACTGATCGGAATCGCCCACCACCGTGACGTCGTGGTGGGCCCCGGCCAGCTGCAGGACAAGCTCGTTTTGTGCCCGGTTGGTGTCCTGGTACTCGTCCACCAATATGTGGGAAAAGCGGTCCTGGTAGGAGGCGAGCACGTCCGGGTGCTCGCCGAACAGCCGGACGGTGAGCACGAGCAGGTCGTCGAAATCCATGGCGTTGGCCGCCACCAGCCGCTGTTGGTACTCCGTGTAGACCTCGGCGATCTTCCGCTCGAAAATGGAGCTGCGCCGGGCCCGCTCGGCGTACGCAGCCGCGCCCAGTAATTCGTTCTTGGCCCCCGAAATTGCCGCATGGACAGCCCGGGCCGGGAACTTCTTCATATCCAGCCCGAGTTCCCTCACCACGTACCCGGTCAGGCGGACCGCATCGGCCTGGTCGTATATGGAAAAGGACGGCTGGTAACCGAGGGCTGCCCCTTCCCGGCGCAATATGCGCACGCAGGCGGCATGAAAAGTGGAGACCCACATGCGCTCGGCCACCGGCCCCACCAGCGCCGCCACCCGTTTGCGCATTTCGTCGGCGGCTTTGTTGGTAAAGGTGATGGCCAGGATGGCGAAAGGGGACATCCCTTTCTCGCGCACCAGCCAAGCGATCCGGTGCGTCAACACCCGGGTCTTGCCCGAGCCGGCACCGGCGATGACCAGCAGAGGGCCACCCGGATGGGTGACGGCCTCTATTTGGGATGGGTTGAGGCCCTCCAGGAGCGCCTCGCCCGCGGGTCGCTGAGCGGGAGTAGGGACCGTAGGAGCCGTTAGTGGCCCATCCCGATGTGCTGCGACCTCTGGAGCGACTTGCCTTCGGTCATGAGAGCCGGCGCCACCATCACTTCTGCCTTCTGGAACTCTTTTACGCTCCCGTAGCCACAAGTGGCCATGGACGTCCTGAGCGCCCCGAACAAATTGAGCCGGCCGTCGTTTTCGTGGGCGGGGCCTATCAGGACCTCTCGCAGGGTGCCCCGGGCCTCGGTCTTCACCCGTGCGCCGCGCGGCAGTGTCGGGTGGAACGTGGCCATACCCCAGTGGTAGCCGTGGCCGGGGGCCTCAGCCGCCGCGGCCAGGGGGGAACCGAGCATGACGGCGTCGGCGCCGCACACGACGGCCTTGGCCACGTCGCCCCCGGTCCCCATCCCGCCGTCGGCGATCACGTGCACATAAACGCCCGTCTCATCTAGGTGCTGGGCTCGGGCGGCGCGGGCGTCGGCAATCGCCGTGGCCTGCGGGACCCCGATGCCAAGCACCCCCCGGGTCGTGCAGGCGTGCCCCGGGCCTACTCCGACCAGGACGCCGACCGCCCCGGTACGCATCAGGTGGAGGGCCGCCTGGTAAGACGCACAGCCGCCGACGATGACAGGGATCTCGAACTCGCGAATGAAGCGCTTGAGGTTGAGAGGTTCAACGGTCTTCGAGACGTGCTCAGCGGAGACCACCGTGCCCTGCACGACGAAAAGGTCGAGCTCGGCATCGATGAGCGCTTTGGCGTACTGGGCCGTGCGCTGCGGGGTCAGGGAGCCGCACGCCACGACGCCCGCCGCCTTAATCTCCCGGATGCGAGCGGTGATGAGCTCGGCCCTCATGGGCTCGGCATAGATCTGCTGCATCCGTGCGGTTGCCTTGTCGGCGCTTAACTGGGAGATCTCTTCGAGATAGGGTTCGGGGTCCTCGTAGCGCGTCCACAGACCCTCGAGGTTGAGGACACCGACGCCGCCGAGCTGGCCGATCTCAATAGCCGTCGCCGGGCTGATGACTCCGTCCATGGCCGCCCCCATGAGCGGGAGACCGAAGCGGAAAGCATCGATCTCCCAGGAAATGTCGACGTCTTCGGGGTCCCGGGTCCGTCGGCTGGGGACAATGGCGATGTCGTCGAAACCATAAGCCCGCCGGCCCGACTTGCCTTTGCCGATCTCGATTTCCACGTTGCCTGCCTCTCGTGCGCCTCGGTGGCTTTGGGCCCGAGTCTAGGCGGCCTACCTGGGCCCGGGCCGGGTTGTCGCCCCGAAGAGCTCTTGGCCAGACGCGCCACAGCGGGCGGCCACAACCGGCCGCCGAGGTGCTCAGGCTCCGGACAGACCGATGGCCACCCGGCCGCGCCGCTCTCCTAGCGCCGTCTCGGTTTGGCCCGGTTGCGCTTCGGGCGGAGCCGGCTGGCCCGTCGACCGCTCGGTCGCCAGCAGGTATATCTCCGCGGGGACCGGGCCGGGGCCAGGCGGCGACGCGGTGGCGGCCGGGGTGACGACCGAGCCAGCAGCAGAGGCCTTGATCGTCCCGGGCGGGTCTCCCCCCCCGGCACGGCGCAGCATGACCTCGGCCCGCTTGGTGATCGGCAGCACGGGGTGGGGAAGGCGCCCGTTCGGGGGCGCGGGAGCGAGCGAGCCCGAGCAGCGAGAGCACGTCGCTTGCCCGGACTTGTTCATAACACCACAACGTGGACAGATCATGACTCCACCAGGGTACCTTTCGCCGAGCCTCCTGCGTCCCCCTCGACCAAAACGGCGCCCAGCAGCTCGGTGAGGAGCCGTCCGGTGGCACCCCAGACGACGTCCTCCTCCAGCTGGAAAAACGGCACCGACCTGAAGGTGGCCACGCCTGGCCCCTCGGTGCCGGGCTCGGCGGGCCAGAACTCCTCGTGGTAGACGCCGTTGCCGGCCAGGCGGGCCAGGGCCACCCAGAAAATCCTGTCGACCTCGGACCTATCGGCGCGCAGAGCCTGCCCGCCGGCGTACGGCCCGTCGAAGCGGCACACGAAACAGTGCACCAGGGCAGCGCTGAGCCGGGTGGTGAGAGGGGTGAGCTGGCCGATCACCTCGACGGTGGCGGGTTGCAGGCCCACTTCTTCGTTGGCCTCCCGCAAGGCTGCCTGTAGTGGGAGCTCGCCCGGGCGCATACGACCACCGGGGAAGGAGACCTCGCCCCCGTGAGAAGGCAGGTGGGCGGCGCGCCGGGTAAGGACCACGTTAGCCTCGCCGTCCTGGTCGAACAACAGGCACAGCACGGCGGCCGGCCGGGAGTCGCCGTGAAAGGGCAGCTCTCCCAACGTCACATCGACTGGCCCGGGCAACCGGGCCCGCCCGGCGCGGGCAGCCAGGGCCCGGCCCACGGCGTCGACGGAGAGGCGGCGACGTCGCCCTTCGGGTAGGTCGGACCACGGAGCGGGAGTACCTGGGCGCGTCCCGTCCGGGCGAGGGATCCGGGCTGCCACCTTGCCCAACCCCGGGCCCGTCAGACGGCGGTCCCGGGCCCGACGCCGGGACGGGCGGGAGGCGCCCCGTCCGGGCGGGACAGCTCCTCGAGCAATAGGCGCAGCCCGCCGGTCTTCATGTTGGCCATGGCCCGGCCGGGCGTCACCTCCCCCCGCTCCCACTCCATCCAGGACTGCAGGAGCTTGCTCGGGTCAGGGGGGGGCACTTCCATCGGCGCCACACTAGTGCTCGCCGTCCCGGGACCGAGACGCTCACCCCCTCCGGCCCGGCCCGGGCAGGGCCATGGGAGGCGGCCCCGATGGGAGGCTACGGGGCTAGCAAGCCCGGGGGTCCCAGGGCTCCTGCTGGTCGGCGGACGCGCTCGCCGGCTGGCCGTTGGGCGTCGGCACCGACGTGGTGGTCGCCGCCGGCCGCGTGGTCGACGCCGCATGGGCGCCGCCGGTGGTCGTGGACGCAGTAGTTGTCGAGGCAGTAGTTGTCGAGGCAATAGTTGTCGAGGCGGTAGTTGTCGAGGCAGTAGTCGTCGTGGCCACGGTGGTGGTCGTCGGTCCTGCGGTCGTCGTGGCCGCCGTCGTAGTGGTGGGCGGGACCGGTTTGGCGGCGACGGTGACCGTCGAGCCGAGGTCGACCTCCACGGTCCCGGGGGCCACGGACGAGCTGACCTGCATCATGACCGCTCCGGAGAGGTACCTCATCACGTACAAGGCCTGGGCCACGTCCATCGGGTGGTAAAGCACGAGCGTTTCACTGACGTCGGACGGTACGGTGCCCGTGCTCTCGCTGCTGATCTTCAGACCGAGCGAGGCGAGGGCTTGGCCGGCCGCCACAGCCGAGCCGTAGCTACCGGTGATGCTTACTACGCTGACCGATTTGGGCGCTACGGGCGTGGGCAACGCCGCCGGGTCCCACGCCTTTATGACATTGTTATCGGCGGGTTGGACGGGGAAGAGGACGTCGCCCATCCCGTAACCACCGTAGTAATAATCGTTGACGTCGGTGGTGGACAATGTCGTCTCCCGTACCGCGGCCACATTTATGTCCCGGTAGTGCAGGACAAGGCTCAGGAGCTGGTTCTTGAGCCCGGTGTCCACCGTCATCTGTTTGACGACGGCAGAGAGGAACGACACCGCCGTCGCCGGGTTGGTCTTCCCCTCCGACTTGGCCGTGTCGGCGACGATCTTTATGAACGTATGGGTCCTCACGATACGAGCGAGGTCGGACTCGGGGTCGTAGGGCCAGTCCTGGCGGGGCTCGGTGTCGCCCGGAGGGTCGTACTGAAGGTGCCGCGCCCGTACCAATGTCAATGCATAAAACCCGTTCAGATGATGGCAGCCGGGGGTGGCAATGTACAGCAACGAGTCGGCATCGAAAACAGGGTCAGGGAAATAGACGTTGATGCCACCCAGAGCGTTGACGCTATTTATGAAGCCGTTGAAATTGAGCTCCACGAAATGGTTGATGGGGATGCCGAGATCTTCCTGTACGGCCTGTACCAGGTTGTCGGGCCCTTGCGCCCCGTCGTTCAGGGCGGCGTCCATTTTCTGGTAGGAGCCGACGGGGCTCCCCGCCGGCATGGGGGAGAACAGGTCGCGCGGTATGGAAAGGACCGAGGCGGTACCGTTGGCCGGGTCCAGGTGCAGGACCATCATGATGTCGGCCAGTGTCCCCGAGTAGGTGATCGAGGAGCCGAACTGCTGCTGCTCCTGCGGGGTGAGGCCCTGCCTGGTCTCATTGCCGATGAGCAGGATGTTCTCGGGCTGCAGGCCGTCGGCGTCCGAGGCCTTGGCCTGAGGGGTAGTACCCGCCCCTCCGGCGTAAAAGCCGGGCGGGGTCAGGTCCGGACCGGGCGCGGTGACGATGGAGCCGAGCTCGTAGCGGACGTAGCCGTATGCCGACGCCATAGCGACCAAGCACAGAAAAACGACCCCGTTGACGGTGATCAAAGTACGACGAGGCCAGCGGCGCTTGAGCCGCGCCCTGGGCGCCCCCGCCGGCTTGGGGGCAGGGCCCGCCGGCTCGCCGGCGTGTTTGGGGGGGGTCTTGGTCACGGGGTTAAAACACTTTAGGGGTAAGGAAAGGTTTCCCAGGACAAGGAGAATGGGCCCGGCATTACGCCGGGCCCATCGTGAACAGGGATAACTTGAACAGCGCTGAGGCTACATCATCCCCATGCCCCCGCCCCGGCCGGCGCCGGCACCGGCCGCCGCGGGAGCTTTGTCTTCCTCGGGCTTGTCGGCCACGGTCGCCTCGGTGGTGAGCAGGAGAGCGGCGACCGACGCGGCGTTTTGCAGCGCGGAGCGAGTCACCTTGGCCGGGTCGATCACGCCCGCCTTGACCAGGTCTTCGAACTCTCCCGTCAAGGCGTTGTAGCCGATGCTCCCCGTTTCCCGCTCAGCGTGCTCGGAGATCACCCCACCTTCGAACCCGGCGTTGATGGCGATCCAACGCAGGGGCTCGTCAAGGGCCTTGCTGACGATGTCGGCGCCGGTCGCCTCGTCGCCGGTGAGGGTCTTGGCCAGGGCGTCTACCGCCACCCGGCTACGCAGCAGGGCTATACCTCCGCCGGGCACGATGCCCTCTTCGATGGCAGCCTTGGTGGCCGAAACCGCGTCCTCGATGCGGTGCTTCTTCTCTTTGAGCTCGACCTCGGTCGCCGCGCCGACCCGGATGACGGCCACGCCCCCGGCCAGCTTGGCCAGACGTTCCTGCAGCTTCTCGCGGTCCCAGTCGGAGTCGGTGTCTTCGATCTCCCGCTTGATCTGGGCGATGCGGCCCTTGACGTCGGCCTCGGAACCGGCCCCCTCGACGATGGTCGTCGAGTCCTTGTCGACCACGATCTTGCGAGCCCGGCCGAGGAGGGAAAGGTCGGTGTTCTCCAGCTTGAGCCCCAGCTCTTCGGAGACGACCTGGCCACCGGTAAGGACGGCTATGTCGGCGAGCATGGCCTTGCGGCGGTCGCCGAAGCCCGGCGCCTTGACCGCCACGCTGGCGAACGTGCCCCGGAGCTTGTTGACGATCAATGTGGCCAAAGCCTCGCCGTCGACGTCCTCGGCGATCAGCAGCAGCGGCTTGCCCGCCTGCATGACCCGCTCGAGGATGGCGATGAGGTCGTGGGCGGCACTGATCTTCTGGTTGGCGACCAGCACGTAGGCATCTTCCAGGACGGCCTCCTGGCGGTCCTGGTCGGTGACGAAGTAAGCCGAAATGTAGCCCTTGTCGAACTGCATGCCCTCGGTGAACTCGAGCTCGACACCGAAGGTGTTGGACTCCTCCACGGTGACAACGCCCTCTTTGCCCACCTTGTCGATGGCGTCGGAGATGACCTCGCCGATCGAAGGGTCGGCGGCCGAGATCGAAGCCACCTGGGCTATCTCAGCCTTGTCGTCGACTTCCTTGGCCAGCGCTTTGATGGACTTGACCGCCGCCGCCACCGCCTGTTCGATGCCCCGCTTGAGGGCGATGGGGTTGGCCCCCGCGGCCACGTTTTTCAGCCCTTCGCGAACCAGCGCCTGGGCCAGCACGGTGGCGGTGGTGGTGCCGTCGCCGGCCACGTCGTTGGTCTTGGTCGCCACTTCCTTCACGAGCTGGGCGCCCATGTTCTCGAAATGGTCCTCCAGCTCGATCTCCTTGGCGATGGTCACCCCGTCGTTGGTGATCGTCGGGCTGCCGAACTTCTTGTCCAGAACCACGTTGCGACCCTTGGGGCCGATGGTGATCCGGACCGCGTCCGCGACCTTGTCCACGCCCCGCTTCAGGGCTGACTGGGCCTCCGTGTCGAATAGCAATTGTTTGGGCATACGGCTCTCTCCTGTTCTCCCCACCTAGACAGCTGAGGTTTAGGACCTAATGTTAGCACTCGTGCACCCCGAGTGCTAGCAGCCCGGGGCCGCAAGTGCTAGCCTCGAAGACGCCGCCGGTGCATCTCCGCGATCATGGCTGGATGAACGAGGACAGGAGTCGGTCCGGGGTTGACTTCCGGCCGGTTACCGGGCCCCAGGAGGCGGAGGGGGTTCGCAGGTTCCTGCTGGCCCAGGGCTGGGCTGGGCTGGCTGCTGGCTACGAACTGACGAGGCTTGCTCGGAGGGGAGTGAAGCCCGAGGAGGTACTCTGGCTGCTGCCCGGCCGAGCAGAGGAGACGCGGGCCGTGGCGTTCCTGCACCAGGACCTGGCCGGGCTGGTTCTGACCTCCAGCGACCAGGGTCTCGCGGCGCAAGCGCTACTCCACGACCACCTTCCGCTAGTGCGCCACATTGCCGTGATGGAAGGGCAGGTGGACTGCTCCGGCTTCGATGAATTCGACTGCTATCGCCGTGAGATCACCGTGGCACCGGAGCTGCGAACCCCGGATGCGCCGCTCCCCGCCATCAGGCCCGGTACCAGTCAAGACGTCGACCAGATCCAGGCGGTCTACCAGCACGTCACCTGGATGCGCCGGGACACCCCGGAGGGCTGGAGGCAACGGATCGCGGAACAGCCCTGCTGGGTGGCGGAGGTGGATGGCGAGGTGGTCGCGGTCGCGCGGTGGACCATGTCATTCGGCTCCTGGGTCGAGGTCGGCGGGGTGGCGACCCGCCCCGACTTCCGACGCCATGGCGCCGCTACTGCGGTGACCGTGGCGGCGGCGGCGGCGGCACTGGCGGCGGGCCGACAGGTGGCCTTGCGTTACGGCGATCCGGCACTGGCGACGCTCTACCACCCGCTGGGTTTCGAGCACGTCGGCAGGGAGCTGGTGTTCCAGCGCCGTAGCTGAACAGGCCTAGACGTATCATCGATCGATGCCTGATCTCAAGTCGGTGCTGGCCTGGTCAGCTGTCGCGGCTGGGGTGGCGATAGCCGCGGAGCGCCGGCTCTCCAGGTCACTGGAGGATCCAGAGTCACCCATCCTTGATTGGGAGTTAGTCCGCCGGACGGCCTATGCCCGCTCTGGCGGCGACGGTTTGGCCGAGGTCGAAGAGGCGGGCCGCGACTACGACCCCCTGGTGGCGGAACTGGTCCCGATGCTGGCCGAGGCCTGCCACACCAGCCAGCAGGGAGCCACCTTCGGTCGGGTGAAGGTGGTTGGTCGGCATGGCTTCGTGGACCAGAATTTGGCCATGATGCGGCGGATCCTCCGGCCCCTCGAGGAGCGCCAGGGTGGCTGGGGCCCGCTCAAGCCTAGTCCTCTCATGCGCGTACCCAGCAGCCTCTACATAGGCACCTTGCTGGGCCTGATGGCCCGAAGGGTGCTGGGTCAGTACGATCCGGTGCTAACCCCGCCAGCTGGCCCCGAGGGGACGCTAGCAGATGCCGAGCCGCTGCCGAGCCCGGTGCTCTTGATCGTGGAGCCGAACGTCCGTCGCTTCTCCGAGGCCTCGGAGCTCCCGCTCGACTCGCTGCGGCGCTGGCTCATGCTCCATGAGCTCACCCACGCCTGGCAGTTCGAGCTCCACCCCTGGCTCGGGAAGTACCTGTCCACCATGATCGGGGAGCTCAGCCGTGCCCCAGGCAACGGCCGGGTCAAGGGGCTTGACGAGATGGTTCAGGCGGCCCGGAGCCTGAAGCCGCAACTGGCGCTGATCGGTCGGCTCCAAGCGGTGATGACAGTTCTCGAGGGACACGGTAACTACATCATGCGTGAGGCTGGTCGACGGCACTTCCCCGACTTCGATAACCTCGATGATGCCTTTCGTCGCCGCCACGATCCTCCCCAGCCCGCGGAGCGTCTGCTGCTGCTGATCTCAGGCATAGCCTTCAAGCTCCAGCAGTACCAACAGGGCGAGAAATTCCTGCGGGCGGTCAGCCAGGCGGCGGGTCAGGAGGGCCTGGACCGGATCTGGTCAGGGCCTGAGAGCCTTCCCAGCTGGTCTGAGGTACGCCACCCCGAGCAGTGGCTGCGCCGCACCGGCTTTACAAAAGAGGACCCCGAGGTACCTTCCGCCCACCCTCAACCAGCCCCAGCCTGACCCGGAGCTCGATCGGGAGAGCTGGAAGCTCTTTAAGGAAGCAATCGCTGACCCGCGCGGGTACACTTCCCCAGTGAAACGCCGTGCGCGGGCACCGGGCGGTCAGCCCCGGCAGTCTGTGCCTGAGTGCGCACCACTGGAGCATCTGTTATGAAGCCTCCCCTGCGTCGATCCAGTTCACGGTCGGTCGTCGCTGCCCTGCGCTCCGAGTTCGGGCGGCTGCGGGAGGCGATCGGCGAATTGGGCAGGGGCGGTGCCCGCCTGCAACCGGCCTTGGTGCCGGCCCCGATCCGCGGCGGCTCCTTGCCACCCCAGGAGCTGCCGTTCCCCTCAGGCCCGTTGCAGATGGCCTTTGGACGTCGCAAGGACGGCAAGTCCCCTGACGAAGATGAGGCTCATGGCGAGGCGACCGCCGACAACCCAGACCAGCTCTCCAGCGAGAACGAGCCCGATCTGGCCCAGCTGCCCCCGATCCCCTCCGCGATAGGCGCCACCGAGATCGACCAGGAGGCGGAGAGGGAATCGGACCAGGCATCGCCAACCCCGGAGGCGGCGAGTAGCTGGGCCCCGCTCGAGTCGGCCACGGCCGAGACCGGGATGGGCCCCGAGACCGAGGCTGAAGCGGCAGCCCTTCCCGAGGCCGATCTCCCTGCTTGGGGCTCCCGATCCATCGAGGCCTCGGCGTTCGAGACTCCGGCGGCTGCTGCCACGGGTGAGACTCGGGCTGACTCCGAGGAGCCGACTCCCTGGGGCTCGGCCCCCCTGGACGATGAGGATCAGACCACGTTTGCGCCCTCGGTGGTCGATCCTAGGGGAATTGGCGTGGACAACCTGAGCTGGCTTCCGGAGGGTGCTGACGAGCCCGCGCCCTGGGCGGTCACGGCTGAAACCGAGGACAAGACGGAAGCGGCCGCCGGCGACACCTTCGCCGCGGGCCCGATCGAGGTGTTTGAAGAGGTGGATGAGGTCCAGGAGATTACGGCTGAGCCCCCGGCCGGGGAGGTGGTGTCATCCCTGGAGAGCTTGACTGAAATGGAGACTGTCTCCGTCGAGCGCTGGACGACACCAGAGCCGGTGCCGGTGGCGACCGAAGCTGCAGTCTTCCCGAAGGCACCCGAAGTGTTCGCCGCGCCCACTTCTGAAGCCCCCTCGCTGCAGACCCGCTCCTTCCCGCTTCCGGAAGGCGAGCTTGTCTTCCGCAACCTCAGGGCCGGGTTCACCGACCCCGCCCGCCTGCTCCGGCACTTGGCTGGAGAAGGCCATACCGGCGTCCTCCACGTGCTTGGAGTCGATGGCAGTAACGGCTATGTGGTCCTCGTGGACGGCTATGTGGTGGCGGTGGCCAATGACCGCCAGGGCAGCATCAGCACCACTACCCGGGTCACCTTCCCCAACTTCCCCAACAGCCAGGACGCCATCAACGTGATCAGCTACTCGCGCCAGATCGCCCGCGGTCTGGGTCTGCTGCTGCACGCTCCGGTTCGCTTCGCCGGGCTGGGCGCCATGTTCGTCAACCTGGAGGGCCTCCGCAGCTACCTCAGCAAGTATTCCTCAAGCGGGGGCCTGATCGTGCACGCGCAGGAAGGAATCGGGGTCGCCCTCTTCGATGACGGCAAGCTGGTCGGCGCCTACGCCAACGGCAACCCCCCCACTTCCGACCTGGCACAGCTCAAGGATTTAGTCAAGGACTTGGAAGCCGAGATCGATGTGAGGTTCGGCGGTCCCAAGGAGTTGGAGCCCATCCCCCTCGACACTTTGCTCTCCGGCTATCCCCTGTGACCGAGTGACCGAAAGCCCTAGCTCGGGCGAGGGTGATGACCTTACCGACAGTCAGCGGCAGTTCTCTCAGGTCGCGCAAGCCTACCGCCAGAGCCCCAGTCACGCCGACCCTGTCTCGCTCGCCCGCTTCCTCGCCCTCGCCGAGCTCAAGCCCAACCACCGGGTGCTGGATGTGGCGACCGGTGCCGGCCACACCGCCTTGGCGGCGGCACCGGAAGTCCTCGAGGTGGTCGGGCTGGACATCACCCCGGAGATGCTCGACCAAGCCCGGGAACTGGCCGCCGAGCGTGAGATCCGCAACGTCAGCTTTGTCATTGGCGATGCCCAGCAACTTCCCTTTCCCGCATCCAGCTTCGATCGGGTGCTGGTCCGATCCGCTCCCCACCACTTCCAGCAACTGATCCCGGCCCTGGCCGAGGCGTACCGCGTGCTCCGCCCCGGCGGTGTGTTCGCGGTCAGCGACTGTTCGCCGCCTCCGGTGGTGCGTGACTGGCTGGAGGTGGTGGAGATCGGAAGGGACCCATCCCATGTGCGGAGCCGGGCTCTGGAGGAGTGGCGGGCCCTGCTCCAGGCATTGGGATTCAAGGTGGAGCATGCCGAGCGCATCGAGCAGGAGAAGGACATCCTGGAGTGGTTCGAAATCGCCAAGGTCGGCGAGAAGGAACAGCGCCACCTGCTCGATCTCTACGAGGTCGCCCCCCAGGCGGTGAAGGGGCAGCTCCTAGCCCAGTGGCGGGAGGGGCGTTTTTACCACCGCTACTGGCATGCCCTGATCCGGGCAAGGCGGCCGATCCAGCCACCTGTCTGAACTCCGCGACTGGATTACGCTAACGCCATGCCCGAGCCGGTCGACCTCAGTGGAATCCACCGCGAGCTGGACACGCTAAAGCGTGCCGTCTGCCACTGCCAGCTCCGCGGCGAGTGCCTGGGCTGCAAAGGCATTGAGATGGTCCGCCAGCAGCTGGAGGCGGTAGTGGCCGCCGCCTCGCAGCCAGTGCTTCTGCAGGTGGCCCAGGAGACCGCCGCCAAGGAGATGCTGACCCAGTTCGGTCAGATGCAGGAACGGCTGATGGATGACCCGCAGATGCGCCAGGCTGCGGACGCGGTCCGGGAGCGGCTGATGGGCGATCCTGAAGCCCGCCGCATGATCGAGGAGCTGATGCAGAGGCTGGGCGGTCAGGAAGACGGTCCGGGGCCGGACCAGCAGGAGTGAACCGCTCTCGGCGCTCGGTGTTGGTCCTGCCGGGGAACAACCGGCGGATGGCCGAGAAAGCGACGAGCCTGAGCGCCTCCGAGGTCGTCCTTGATCTCGAGGACGCCGTTCCCAACGTCCCAGCGGAGAAGGAGAGCGCCCGCGGACTTCTGATCGCCACTCTGCTCGAGCTTGACTTTGGCCGGCGGACAGTGGCTGTCCGGATCAACGGGATCCCGGGCCCCCATGCGCTGCGCGACGTTGTCGCCTTAGTGCCAGCGGTGGCAGACAGGATCTCCTGCCTGGTGGTACCCAAGGTCTCGTCCCCCTCCCACGTCCTCTTTCTGGACCACCTGCTGAGTGGACTCGAGGCAGAAGCCGGGACCTCCAAACCAATCGGACTCGAGCTTCAGATCGAGGAGCCCATGGGCCTGGAGGCGGTGTCCGAGATCGCCGGCGCCTCAACGCGCACTGAGGCTCTCATCTTCGGACCAGGGGATTTCGCCGCCGCGATGGGGATGCCCCAACTGAAGATCGGGCAGGAGACGGCGAGCTACCCGGGAGATATCTGGCACTACGCACTGTTCCGAATCGCGGTCGCGGCGCGGGCTCACGGTCTGCAGGCGGTCGATGGTCCGGTATCAGACATTGACGACCTCGAACTGCTGGAACGTGCCTCCCGACGTGCCGCTCAGCTCGGCTATGAGGGCAAGTGGGTGATCCACCCAGACCAGCTGGACACTGTCAACCGCGCCTTTACCCCGGGCCCCGAGCAGGTCCAGAGAGCCGAGGAGATCATCACTGCTCTCAATCACCGCGGGGGCGCATCCCGTATGGGTGGGGAGATGGTCGATGAGGCGCACCGACGGATGGCCCGCGAGGTGCTGCTGCGTGCTGGTCGCCCGGTTCCGGACTGAGCTGATTTGAGCGAAGGTCCTTCGAACCAACCTCGAATCAGCCCGGCAACCCGAGTGGTGCACCCGGACACGAGCCCGCAGGGCGAGGGTCGCGCCCTGATTCCGCCCTTGCCTATGACATCCGTTTTCGGCCATGGCAACAAACAGGGCTACGCCTACGGGCGAGACCACAACGAGAACTGGGAGCGTCTCGAAGATGTGCTCGCCGAGTTGGAGGAAGGGACTGGGGCGCTGGTCTTCGGATCCGGGATGGCGGCCATCGCGGCGGTTCTCCAGAGCTGCGGAATCGGAGGCCGGATCGTGGCTGCTCGCGATGCCTACACCGGCACTCGCGCCCTCCTCCGCCACCTAGCCGAGGCGGGACAGTGTGCGCTCGAGTTGGTCGACGCCACTGACCTTGACGCGGTCGCCCGGGCCTGTCGGGGCGCATCCCTGCTGCACATTGAAACACTGGGCAACCCGCTGTTGACGGTCCCCGATCTGCGCGCGTGCTCCGAGATCGCCCACCAAGCCGGCGCCATCGCGGTGGTGGACAACACCTTTGCCACCCCTTTGCTGGTGCAGCCACTAACGCTGGGTGCGGACGTGGTGGTCCACTCCTTGTCGAAATACGTCGGCGGTCACAGCGATCTGCTGATGGGCGCCCTCATCACTAACGTCAGTGATGTGCTGCCAAAGCTTCAGTATCAGCGTAGCAATGCGGGAGCTATCCCGGGACAGCTTGAGACCTGGCTGGCGTTGCGTGGCTTACGCACGCTGGACGTACGCTTGCGGCGACAGACCGAGAGTGCGATGTTTCTAGCCGAACGGCTTCGCACCTTGGCCGGCGTCGCGCGTGTGCACTATCCGGGATTGACCGAGCATCCTCAGCACGATTTGGCGGCGCGCCAGATGCACGGCGGCTTCGGAGCCATGATCTCGGTCGAGCTGGACTGCAGCGCTGAAAGCGCGGAACGGTTCTGTGCCGCCACCCGCATCTGGACCAACGCCACCAGCTTGGGGTCGGTTGAGTCGCTCCTGGAGCGCCGCGGCCGATGGGCCGGCGAGGAGTACCTCCCCGCCGGCTTGGTGAGGATGTCGGTGGGAATCGAGGCGGCCGAGGATCTGCTCGGGGACCTCACCCAGGCGCTGGCGGCTGCGGGCATCAGCACTCCGGCCGGGTCGTCGGTTCCAGCGCCGGTGACAGCAGACTGACGGTCGTGCCATCGCCGGCGCGGGGTAGTCGAGATCCAAACTCCAAGCGTGGGCGACGCTCGTACTGCAGCGGTGGATGGCTAAGCTGGGTTCGAAGCAGCAGGGTGACTGTCCTCCAGCCAAGGTGGCCGCCGGAGCCGCAATTGGGGCTGGGATACGCACATCCCGCGGCCACCGACTGCGCATAATCCGGGCATGATCAAGCAATCGAACGAGGCGACGGAGAGGCGCCATATGTTGCGGCGCCTCGATGACCTCCTCGAGGCCCTTGAGCAGCTGAACCTCCACGAGAGCGTGCATCTGACCGACCGGATCCGGCAGTCGTTGGCCGCCCACGGCATCCCCTACGAGGACGGGGCCGAGATCAGAGTCATCATCGAGAGGGTCTGGCGCAAGCAAGAGAGCCACATGACCGGGCCCCGTCAGGATCGGCGCCAGAAGCCATCGCGCCGGACGTCGCCGCACCGACCCCCGGGTCACGACGTGATCGAAAGCATCATCCGTCAGTCCAATCAAGCGGCCGACTGAATAACGACAACCGCGAGGCGCCCATCCCGACGCGCGGCAGTTCCGCTGCGTAAGAAAACACCCGGGCGGCTCCCTTTACACTGGTCTCATGCTGAGTCCCGAGATCTCCGAGCTCTTTCCCCGGCGTCTGGCGGCGATTGTGCGGTGGCACGATAAGGACCAAGCGACTCAGGCCGCACTAGTAGCTGCGGAGGCCGGCATCGGCTCGGTGGAGATCACCGCCGCGACGCCGGGAGCGTTCGAGTTGATCCGGCAGCTACGAGATCACCCACGAGCGACCGCCTGTGCGATCGGTGCGGGAACACTCACTGATAGCGAACTTGCGCGCCGCGCGGTCGACGCCGGCGCCCAGTATTTGGTCACCCCCTATCTGGTACCCGCGGTAGCGGAGGTTGCTGCTCGCTCCGGGGTTCCGCTGGTGATGGGCGCCCTGACGCCTACCGAGATTGCCCGTGCACTGGAGCTGGGAGCGCAATTGGTCAAGGTGTTCCCGGTGGCTCCAGTCGGCGGCCCAGCTTACATAAGGGCGTTGAGAGGGCCAATGCCACAGCCACCGATCTGGGTCAGCGGAGGCGCGACGATAGAGGACTGCGAGGACTATCTCCGAGCTGGGACTGATGTGGTCGGCCTCACCAACGACCTCTTCCGTCCCGAACTCCTCATGGCCGAGGATTGGATCGGTCTGGCGGCGTTGTGTGAACTTGCACTGGCGGCCGCTCGACGGGCAGAGCCAATTCGAACCACCGCGACTGTTTGATCCGACCCCGGCTCCGGGTCATCGTGGTCGGGCTTGGGGCGATGGGGTCGGCTGCGGCACTCCAACTGGCGCGACGCGGAGCCGCCGTCACCGGCCTGGAAACACTCGGACCCGCTAACGACCGCGGGTCGTCGCACGGCGAGTCCAGGATCATCAGACAGGCCTATTTCGAGGATCCCGCTTATGTGCCTCTAGTTCTGCGCGCCTACCAGCTTTGGCGGGAGTTGGAGGTCTCGTCGGGTCAGAGCCTGCTCGAGACCACCGGTGGGCTGATGATCGGGCCGCCGGATGGCGAGATGGTCACAGGCTCGCTCCAGAGCGCGCTGAGGTGGGGACTGCCCCACAGGATGCTCACCACCGCTGAGCTCAACGCCGAGTTTCCTATCTTCCAGCCTCGGAACGGCGAGGTGGGGTTGTTCGAGCCTGAGGCTGGGGTGCTGGCTCCGGAGCTGGCCGTCCTTAGCCAGCTCCGGCTGGCTGCCAGCCTTGGGGCCGAGCTGCACTTCGGGGAGCGGGCGCTTGGTTGGGATGCGGCGGACGCCTCTGTGGTGGTTCATACCGCATCCCGTAGCTATGAAGCCGACCGCCTGCTACTCACGGCCGGCGCCTGGAGCCCCGACCTGCTGCCGGGGTCGGCGATTCCCATGCAAGTGGAGCGGCAGGTGATGGTCTGGTTTGCCCCAACTGACATCGGTGCCTTCACCGCTCCCAGCTGCCCGGTTTACTTGCTTGAGCGCGCCCAGGGGATCCACTTCTATGGCATCCCCACCCGAGACGGCCTCACCGCCAAGGCGGCCTGTCACCACGGGGGTGAGCCGACAACTGCGGCGGACCTCCGACGGGAGATCGAGGACGCGGATGTGATGAATGTCCGCGTAGGGCTGGCGGATATCCTTCCTCAACTTGCGGCTGCGCCTATGGTGAAGGCCACCGCCTGTCTCTACACCAACACGCCTGACCTCAACTTCGTGATCGGCTTCCACCCCGAGTCGGAACGTGTCGTTTTGGCGGGCGGATTCTCCGGCCATGGCTTCAAGTTCGCCCCCGTGGTCGGCGAGATCCTCGCCGATCTAGCCGAGAAGGGTGAGACAGCCCAGCCAGTCGCGATCTTCTCACCGACCCGCTTCAGGTCTCACCACAACGGCGGAAAGGGGATCTCCGGGTCTGGCGGCTCCCCGACTCCGAGTGCCGACATCACCTCCCCGATCACGTAGATGGAGCCGAGCGAGACCACCAAACCGGATGATCCAGCCAGTTCCTGAGCCCGGGCCAGCGCCCTGGGCACCGGTTCGACGACTTCGGCGGGGCCAGGCCAAGCACACGCCAAGGAGGACGGTGAGGCAGACCTCGCCGACTTAGACCTCGTGAACACTGCCGACTGGAAGTCGAGGTGCGTCAGAAGTTCCAGCATTCCTCGGTGATCGTGGTCCTTCATGGAACCCAAAAGCAGAACTCCCGCTCGGCCTCGGAGGCGCTTGCGGATCTCAGGGAGCATGACTTCGACAGCTGCCGGATTGTGGGCGGCGTCGACCAAGACCTCGGGATCCCAACTAAGGGTGTCCATCCTGCCGGGCCAGCGCACCGCGGCCAGCCCGGCGCGAATCGCCTCCTCGGTCACCGGGAAGCCGAGCTGAGCGAGGCAGTCAGCGGCGGCCACGCCAAGCGCGGCGTTGCTCACTTGGAATGAGCCTGCCAGGCCCAGCTGTAGGTTCTCCCGCCTGTGGGCCGGGGTCCGTACAGAAAATCGGGAGCCTGAGCCGGGGTCAACGTCTCCCCAGATCTCCCTGCCCAAACGCCACAGCTGGGCGCCGGCTGCTGTGGCGGCGGCCTCAACCGGCGGCAGGGCTGACCCTGTGACTCCGGTTACCACCAGGTTGCCTGGCTTGATGATGGCTGCCTTCTCCCCGGCGATCTCAGCGATGGTGTTGCCCAACTGCGCTTGATGGTCCAGGCCGATGGACGTCACGATCGCGATGCCTCCGTCCCAGACGTTGGTGGCGTCGAGGCGCCCACCCAGGCCCACCTCGCAGACGACGAGATCGGCAGCCCACCGGTGCGCGGCCAGAAATCCGATGCTGGTGAGCAGCTCATGATGGCTGGGTCGTCCTTCGCGCGCCGCCATCTCATCGGCGGCGTCGCAGGCAATGGCCGCGATCTCAGCGAAGTCCCCCTCGCCGATAGGGACACCACCCAGCCGTATGCGCTCGCGGTAACTGGTGAGGTGAGGCTTGGTTAGCAGAGCTACCCGGAGCCCGGAACGGACAGCGATCTCAGCGGCAATGGCACACACCGAACCCTTGCCGTTGGTCCCCGCCACCAACAACCCGGGCATCCCCAGTTGAGGATCCCCCAGCAGCGCCAGCAGGGCCCTGGTCTTCTCCAATCCCAGCCGCATGCCCGGGGCGCTGGCCCCGACCATGCGAAGCAGCGACTCCCGATACGGGCTCTCAACCTCGGGAGACAGAGCGGTAGACCCCACTCCTGGCATTCTGCACGGGTGAAAGCGACCGACTGGCGGGCGGTGAAGTTAGCCGCATTCGCAGCGCTAGCCCTGGCGCTGGTTGGCTGCTCGCCGGGTGGCGGCCACCCGAGCGCCTCGCCATCACCATCATTGAAGCCGACCCCCCCGCTGCCAGGACTCTTGGGCCTCGCCGGGGAATCCCCCGCTCCGCTACGGGTGGGGCCTCCCTACTTGGTCGAGGGCAACTTCGAGACTGGGGCAGCCAGAGTTGAGTCGGTCGCCGTTCCGGCCACCGGAACAGCGGCGGTCACAGCGCTGGTCCAGGCGCTCGGCGTGCCAGGCCCACCGATAAGCACCGCCACCGGACTCGGTTACAACCTGGACTCAACCAGCGGCTACCAACTGACCACCGATCCCAACCTGGACACCTTCAACTATCACCCCAATGCTCCCACCGACGAGGTCGGAACCACGCCCACGCTCGCGATAGCCAACCAGTTTGCCGAGGCGTTCCTCGCGGGCGCGCACCTTCCCTCCGGCGGCGGGGTGAGTCCGCTGCCCCAGCTGAGTTTCACCAATGGCTCGGACCGAACCGTCTACTTTCAGTGGACTCTGCTGGGCTTGCCGGTAGTCAACATCCTCGGCCAGCCGGAGGAGATTGACGTCGATGTTGCGAGGGACCAATTCCAAGTCCTGCAGCTGGTTGGCATCTCTGGATCAGTCCCCTACGGGGCGATCGGAAAGCCCGTCACCTTTCCCGCCATGCAGGCTTACAAGGTGGTCCAGTATCTGAACTCCGGCGTCATCAAACCGGGCGCATACTTGCTCTCCCCGAGCCTGGAGCCATTCCCGTCACCCTCGCCGGCACCGTTGGGACCGCTCACCCTGGATGATCAGTACCGTGCCATCGTGGACAGCTACGGCACCGCTGTCCCCGTTTACGTGTTTCAGGTGTCGGGTAATCGCGCGGTTGGCCAATTCGTAACCTGCGCTGTCCCTCCCGCCGGTTGCGTGCCACTGCGGTTTCGGACCCCGACACCCTCCCCTAGCCCGTCGCCCAGTACCTAACGGAACTCAGCCGATGACCGCGGGCGAGGCGCCCGAGGTCGCGTTTTCAGCCAACCTCGCGCTCAGGCTCTCGGCGAGCAATCCCATGAAGTCCTCGGTGGTGAGCCAGGGCGCGTCCGGCCCAATGAGCAACGCCAGGTCCTTGGTCATCTTTCCGGACTCCACTGTCCTGACGCAGACCTCCTCCAGAGTGTCGGCGAACTTGGTAACTTGAGGAGTCGAGTCCAGCTCGCCGCGGTGGGCCAGTCCTCTGGTCCAGGCGAAAATCGAGGCGATGGGATTGGTCGATGTGGGCATACCCTGCTGGTGCTGGCGGAAATGTCGGGTGACCGTGCCGTGGGCTGCCTCTGCCTCCATGGTTCGCCCGTCAGGAGTGAGCAGCACGCTGGTCATCAGGCCAAGTGAGCCGAAACCCTGCGCGATGCTGTCAGATTGCACGTCACCGTCATAGTTCTTACAAGCCCAGACGTAGCCTCCTTCCCACTTGAGCGCACCAGCCACCATGTCATCGATGAGTCGGTGCTCATAAGCAAGTCCGGCAGCCTCGAAATCGGCCCTGAACTCGTTTTCGAAGACTTCGGCAAAGAGGTCCTTGAAGCGGCCGTCGTAGGCCTTGAGGATGGTGTTTTTGGTGGATAGATACACCGGGTAGCCGCGCCTCAGCCCGTAGCGCAGCGCCGCCCGCGCGAAGTCCCGTATCGAGTCGTCGAAGTTGTACATTCCCATGGCCACGCCACCGCCTGCAAAGCGAGCTAGCTGAAACTCCGAGGGCTCACTACCGTCGTCGGGCGTGTAGGTGATGGTGACCTTCCCTGGGCCAGGAACCACGAAGTCTGTGGCCGCGTACTGATCGCCTGATGCGTGACGTCCGATGACAATGGGCTTGGTCCAACCAGGGACCAGACGCGGCACATTCGACATCACGATGGGCTCGCGGAAGATGACGCCGCCGAGGATGTTGCGGATAGTCCCGTTGGGCGATTTCCACATCTTTTTCAGGCCAAACTCGACCACCCGGACCTCGTCCGGGGTGATGGTCGCGCATTTCACCCCGACACCGTGTTGGGCGATTGCATAGGCGGCATCCACCGTTACCTGGTCGTCGGTGGCATCGCGATTGCTGATGCTGAGGTCGTAGTAGTCGAGCTGGATGTCTAGGTGGGGCAGGATCAGTTGCTCCTTGATCATCTTCCAGATGATCCGAGTCATCTCATCGCCATCTAGTTCGACCACGGGATTGGCGACCTTGATCTTGTCCATCGGTACCTCTCAGCGGGGAATGATGCGGTTAGCAGGGGGTCGAATCTGTCTGTGCCGGTTGCGGCCGGACTGTACGCAGCCTGGCGACGTCCCCGACACGGAGGTCAGCCTGGGTGCTGCCAAGCCACCGCAGAGCGGCAGGGCGTGTGCCCTGACCCAGGATAGCGCCAACTTGGAACACGCTTCCCCGCTTCCACCCGAAGACGGGTCGCGTGGCGCTGCCCGTGGACCGTCGCGGACGATTTGACGACCGAGGAGGCGTGGTCAGGTGAGACGTGCGAAGAAACCAGCCTGAAGAGCTGGGACCACGGCAGCCACCGGGCAGTCCAAGCGCTTGGGTACGATGGCGGGCGTGAAGTTCGCTGTGCCCCGCGAGACTGTCGAAGGAGAATGGCGGATTCCACTCAGCCCCGACTCCATACCCCGGCTCAAGGGACTGGGCTTGGATGTCTGCGTGCAGACTGGCGCGGGCAAGGGCGCAGGCTTTTCTGACGCCAGCCTGGCTGAGGCAGGAGCTGAGATAGCACCGAGCCTCGCTCGGTGCCTCCAAGGTGCCGATCTTGTCTGCAAGGTCCAGCCGCCCTCACCAAAGGAGGCGGCTGTCCTACCCCAGGGCTCCGCGCTGATCAGCTTTCTGTCGGCTACCACTCCGGCCGATGTTCTCGGCCAGCTGCTGAAGAGGCGAATCACAGCCTTCAGCTTTGAGCTGGTGCCAAGGATCAGCCGGGCCCAGGCGATGGACGCCCTCTCCTCGCAGGCCTCGATCGGTGGCTACAAGGCGGTCTTGGTGGGCGCCTCACGCCTGCCCAAGATCCTACCTCTGCAGATGACCGCCGCGGGTACCATCGCCCCCGCTCGGGTGCTGGTCATGGGCGCAGGCGTCGCCGGGCTACAGGCGATCGCCACCGCACGCCGGCTCGGGGCCGTGGTCGAGGCCACGGACGTCCGACCGGCGGTGAAGGAGGAAGTCCAGAGTCTGGGCGCCACCTTCGTGGAGCTGCCGCTCGAGGCCCAGGAGGGTGAGGGGGGGTACGCCCGCGAGCAGAGCGAGGAATTCTTGACCCGCCAGCGCGAGCTGATCGCGCAGCGGGTGGAGCAGAGCGACCTGGTGGTGACCACGGCGGCCGTACCGGGCCGCCGGGCGCCGGTGCTGATAACCCGGGCCGTCGTGACCAAGATGCGAGCGGGCTCGGTCATCGTCGACCTTGCCGCGGACAGCGGTGGCAACTGCGAATTGACCCGGCCTGGGGAGGAGGTCCAGGCAGGCGGGGTGACAATTCTGGGCTGGCGCAATCTCCCCGCAACAGTGCCCACGACCGCCAGCCAGATGCTGGCCCGCAACGTGGCTGCGATCGCAGGCCACCTGATCCAGGAGGGCAAGCTGGTGCTCGACTTCGACGACGAGATCACAAACGGCATGTGCGCCGTCCACGCCGGGGAGATCCGCAACCAGTTGATGCGGGAGACCGCCAAGGTGGGAGCGGCCCGGACATGAGCGCTCAGCTGGTCAGCGAGATCTCGATCTTCGTGCTCGCGGTGTTCCTTGGCTTCGAGGTCATCTCCAAGGTACCCACCATCCTGCACACGCCTCTGATGTCAGGCAGCAATGCCATTCACGGGGTGATCCTGGTGGGGGCGATGCTGATCATGGCGGCCGCCCACGGACCGCTCCAGGACGCGCTCGGTTTCGTAGCGGTACTGCTGGCAACCATCAACGTCGTGGGGGGCTACGTGGTGACCGATCGCATGTTGGAGATGTTCAAGAGTCGCAACCCGCGGGGACCGAATCAACCGTGACCAATCCCAGAGTCACCGACAGCCACTGGGCCGTTGTCGCGCGCTGCCTCGGCAGGCGCCGGGGGTAGCCTGACGCACCTCTCCGCCGGCGTCACCCTGCTCTACCTACTGGCGGCAGTCCTCTTCATCTTCGGCCTCCACCAGTTGAGTTCACCGCGGCATGCCCGTTCCGGCAATCTGCTGGCGGCGCTGGGCATGTTGATTGCCTTCGTGACAACCATCCCGGAGCTGCACCACTCGATGCTCAATCTAATCCTGATGGTCATCGCAATCCTGGTGGGGATTCCGGTTGCAGCGGTGGCCGCTCGAGCGGTGAAGATCACCGCCATTCCTCAGATGGTGGCCTCCTTCAATGGGGTTGGCGGGGGAGCGGCGGCCCTGGTCGCGGTCGATGAATATCTGAGAATCCCGTCGGGTCAGACGGCACCGGCGGTGCTCTCGGTTGCAGTCGCTTTCGCCGTCGTAATCGGCGCCATCAGCTTTGCCGGATCGGCGATCGCCTTCACCAAGCTTCAGGAACTGATGCGGGGCGTGCCGATCACCTATCGCGGCCAACAGTTGTTGAACGCGTGGGTGGCGGCCGCGATTGTGGTTTTCGCGGTGCGGGTCATCATCGGCGGTTCCCTCGGAGATGTCTTCCTCTGGCCGCTGTTGGCGCTTTCGCTGGTACTGGGGGTGGCGTTTGTGCTGCCCATCGGCGGCGCCGACATGCCGGTGGTGATCTCCTTGCTCAACGCGTTCACCGGACTGGCCGTCGCCGGTGACGGCTTTGTGCTGGGCAACCCGGTGCTGATCGTCGGCGGCACCCTGGTGGGGGCCTCCGGGACCTTTCTCACCATGATGATGTCGGACGCCATGGGCCGGTCCCTGAACAATCTCCTGTTCGGTGCCTTCGGCAAGATCCAGGTGAGCGCGGAAGCGGCTGGGACAGCTCAGCGAAGCGTCCGTTCCGGTTCTGCCGACGACATCGGCACCCTGCTCGCCTACTCCCAGCGGGTGATCATCGTGCCTGGCTACGGTTTGGCCGTGGCCCAGGGTCAGCACGCTGTTCGTGAGTTGGCCGACGCTCTGGAGAAGCGGGGAGTGACGGTCGACTACGCCATCCATCCGGTCGCCGGCCGAATGCCCGGGCACATGAACGTGCTGCTGGCTGAGGCCAACGTGCCCTACGAACAGCTCAAGGACATGGATGAGATCAATGACTCCTTCCGGTCCGCCGACGTGGCCCTGGTCGTAGGAGCCAACGACGTGGTCAATCCTGCCGCCCGCAGCTCGCCGGGGAGTCCGATTTACGGCATGCCCATCCTGAATGCTGACGAGGCCAAGAACATCGTCTTCCTGAAGCGCTCGATGCGACCCGGCTTCGCCGGCATCGACAACGATCTTCTCTATGACCCCAAGACGATCATGCTTTTCGGCGACGCCAAGGACTCGCTGACCAAGCTGGTCGCCGCCGTGAAGGTCGCGTGACCGGAGCTCGGCAATAGCGACGACCCCGTTCCCGGTCGGGGTCCGTCATCCTAGCCGGGTGCCGGGACCGGAGACCGCGTTGCGGCGGATGCTGCACGGCTGGCAGCCGATCGTGGTTGCCAACCGTGCCCCGGTCGAGAGCCAGATCGGTCCCGGCGGCCAGGAGCGGATCGTCCGCGGAGCCGGGGGCCTGGTGACCGCGATGTCGACCCTGGCCCACGCCAGTGACGCCATCTGGGTCGCGGTCGCCGGCGGGGAGTCCGACCTGAGATTGGCCAGCCGGGCTCGGGAGGATGGTGTGGTCGAGGTCGTATCCGAGGACGCACGGAAGTTCCGGCTAGCCTACGTCCAGCCAGACTCCACCGCCTACGACCTCTACTACAACCAGATCAGCAACCCCCTGCTCTGGTTCATTCAGCACTACCTCTGGGATCTGGGTAGAGAGCCAATCCTTGACTCGCGAACCGAGCGCGCTTGGCGCGAGGGTTATGTCCAGGTCAACTCCGAGTTCGCCGACCGGGTGGTGGCGCTGGCGATGAACGCCAAGGCGCGCCCGCTGATCATGGTCCAGGACTACCACCTCTATCTCCTACCGGGCATGGTCAGGGCGCGGCTGCCCCAGGCCTACCTGCAGCACTTCATCCACATCCCCTGGCCGACGTCGCAGTACTGGAAGGTGCTGCCCCGACACATGCGAGACGGCATCCTGACCGGCCTGTTGGGCTGCAACGTGGTTGGTCTCCAGACCAGCCTGGACGTCCGCAACTTCCTGCTCACCTGCGAAGAGAACCTGGGGCTGGCGGTGGATCATCGCCGGTCCACCGTCTTTTTCGAAGGGCGCAGTGTCCTCATCCGCGCCTACCCGATCTCGGTCGACGTACGGGCGATGGCAGATCTCACCGGCCATGAGGAAGTGCTGCGCCAGCAGGCCTTGATCGAATCCTGGCGTCCCGAGTACCTGATCCTCCGGGTTGACCGCACCGACCTCAGCAAGAACATCGTCCGCGGCTTCCTCGCCTACGAGCGGCTGCTGGACACTCACCCCGAGCTTCGGGGCCGGGTGGTGTTCTGGGCTCTGCTCCAGCGCAGCCGCCAGAACATCAACGCCTATCGCTCCTATCTGGGGGCGCTGGTGAGCGCCGCCGCGCATGTCAACCGGCGCTTTCAGACCGGCACCTGGGTCCCGATCCGTCTCGAGGTTGAGGACAACCTCCACAAGGCGGTCGCGGCCTACAAGTCCTACGACGCGCTTCTGGTCAACCCCATTTACGACGGGATGAATTTGGTGGCGAAGGAGGGGGTGCTCTGCAACACCAAAGATGGGGTGCTAGTGCTGAGCGAGAACGCGGGCAGCTACGAGGAGCTTGGCATCGAGGCTCTCGCCATCAACCCCTTCGACATCGACCAGACCGCAGAGGCCCTGCATTCGGCGTTGACCATGCCCAAGCGGGACCGCTCCACCCGGGCCCGGCACCTGCGCCAAACCGTCCGCAAGCGAGACATCTCCCGCTGGATTAGCTCCCAGCTCCAAGACATCAATCAGCTGGTGGCTCGCTGACCGCGGAGGTCACAGCCTCAGGCAGCTCTGGCCAGCTCCCTGCTCACTCCCGCCAGCAGAGCCGCCCACTCGTCTGGCCCGTCCAGGCAGACGTCCGCCTCGGCGCGCACCTGGTCCGGGGTCTCCGGGCTGAGAACCCCAAAGGCCAGAGCCAGCTCCAGGCCCTCGGCGCGGCGATGGAGCTGGACCATGGCAGGGAGGTCACCGAGGTCGTCGCCGGCGTACACGCAACCCCTGGGCGAGATGCGGTCGAGCAACTGCACCAAGGCAGTCCCCTTGTCTCCCGCATGACGGTCCCTCAGCTCCAGCACAAAGCGTCCCCGTAGCAGCTCAAGGTCCTGGCGCCGGGCGATGCCCGACACGAGTCCACGCAGCTCCAGCCCGGCGGCATGGCGGTCGCTGACGTTGCGGTAATGAACCGCCACTCCCAGCGTCTTGGTCTCCACCTCCACCCCGGGCAGATCCTGGGTGGCCGCCTGCAGCTCAGCCGCGATCCGCTTGAGCCGGTCGGAGGGATTCGACGGCGGCAGGGGGATGGGGCTGGTCCCCGCCTCGCGCCAGGGCTCCAGACCATAACTGCCCAGGAGCAGGACTCCGGGAAGCGGACACTGGACGAACAGGTTGGCCAGGTCGCGGCCGCTGATCACCGCCACCGGAGTTCGCTGCGCCAAAGCGCTCAGGGCCCGGGCGGCCTCCGGAAGCGGCCGGGCTAGGCGGGGGTTGCGGACCACCCGAGCCAAGGTCCCGTCAAAGTCGCTCGCCACCAGGAGACTTCCAGAACGCGCTAGCCGTACGAGCGGCGCCACCAAGTCCTCGAAGGACTTCTCGCCGAGGTCAGCCACGACTTGATCATATGCGGCGACGGAGCTCGGCCTGCGATCCGCTACGCTGCACCGATGCCCAGCCCTGAAGCGCCGGAGCAGACCGTGGTGGAGCTGGTCCACGGCCTCAGCGACGAAGTCCGGCAACTAGTGACTGACGAGGTGGCGCTGGCCAAGGCGGAGCTCAAAGCAGCAGCCCGCAGAGGAATCCGAGTTGCCATCGGCGGCCTGGTGGCGATGCTAGGCGCCGGCATTCTCCTGATATTCGCGCTGGTAACCCTGGTGGAGTGGCTCCCCAACCACACCTTGGTCGCGGGCCTCGTCGGCCTGGCCGGGATCGTCCTGGTGCTGCTGGGCGGCCTGTTGGTCTGGGCCAACCGACGCCTCTGGCCGTTCAAAGAGACCAAGGCCAGTCTTGAGGAGGATCT
>JBKQUU010000019.1:0-16295 GCA_052325485.1 Acidimicrobiales bacterium
GCCAGGTACGCCAGGACCACTCCCAGGTCGAGCGTGACCTGTTGGACCTCTACGAAGGTGCCGGCCGCTGGGTGGGGACCGGAGCGGGCGAGGCGGCCCAAGCGCTGCGCCGGGCGTCTGCCGGCTACGAAGAGGCATCAGCCGCGCTCGCCCTTCCTGGCCTGTGGGCCAGGCACAAGGCCCCCAGCCAACTGGACGACGCCGCTTCGCGCCTCGATGGCGCCCGGGAGGCGTGGGACAGGGCCGGCGCCCCCCACGCCCACCAGCTCGGCGCCGTCGGGACCGCCTCGCCGGCGAGGTGGCGGAGCTAGAGAACACCCTGGCCGCCCGAGAGGCCTATCTGGCCCAGCACCCAGAGGTGCCCGGCCGTCTGGCTGAGCTTGAAGGCGCCATCGCCCGTGGACAAGAGCTCGGCCGCCCGCACCACCTGGTCAACCTCCGCCAGCGTGAGCAGGCCCAGCGCGTGGGCGTCTCCCACCACCTTCACCAGGACCACGGCGCCGACCTTTGACGCCATTCTGTGCGCGTGTTCTGGCTTATCTAAAAGGAGCCCCTGAGCAGCCAGAACGCCGATTATGAATTTGTCAAGGCTCGGGCCTCTCTGGTCTGAAAAGCACGCATAAAGCCCAGATCTGGAAGGTCTCCGAGAGGCACCCGCCTGGTTCGCAGCGCCATTCCAGCGTCAACGGCGAGACGTCCCGCCAGCAGTGGTCGGTGCGTCAACGTAACGATGGTCGTTACCTTGGCGCGTCAATCGCTGGGCAACGATAGGCAACCGTGTGTAGTATTCAGTGGGCCAACGTAACGATGGTCGTTACCTTGGGCGAGGAGGCACTCGATGCCCGGTCACCACACGACGGCAGAGGCACTCGACACGTTGCTCGCACACGGCCGGCTGGCCGTGAGCACCGAGGAGGTCGCCCAGCTGCTGCAGGTGCCGCCTGAGCATGTCCGGGTACGGATGCAGCCGTTGGCGCGAAGCGGCCGGGTATTCTCTCCTGCGCGCGGGCTGTGGGTGGCCGTCCCGCCTGAGTACCGGACATGGCGTGTCATCCCCGGGGCCCAGTTCATCGAACCGATGATGACCCACCTCGGGCGCGATTACTACCTCGGTTGGCTGTCCGCAGCGGAGATGTACGGCGCCGCGCACCAGCGCCCGCAGGTAGTGCAGGTCGCGGTTGACCGGCACTTAGCGGACCGAGACATCGATCGAGTGCGGTTGCGCTTCATCCAGCGGCGGCACTTGAGCGAGTTACCGCGCTTGCGGCGCAACGTGCCCACTGGACAGGTGTGGGTCTCGACGCCCGAGGTGACCGCCCTCGACCTGGCGGCAGAGCCCGGTCACGGGGGTGGGGTGAGCAACGTCGCCACCGTGCTCGCCGAGCTTGCCGGGGAGGACCAGTTGCAGCCCCAACGGCTCGCTGAAGCGGCTGAGCACTTTTCCTTGGCGGCCGTCCGGCGCCTCGGGTTCCTGCTCGACGCGACCGGCCGGGCCGACCTGACAAGCATGCTCCACGATCTGGCGGAGCAGCGCCGCCACTTTCCTCCCGACCTGGTGGCCCCGGACAGCCTCGTCGCCGGCGAGGTCGACGCCCGCTGGCGTCTGCGGGTCAACACCGACGTGGAGCCCGACCTGTGATCCCTGCTGCGGCGGTAACGCAATGGTCGACAGGAGCACCTTGGCCCACCCGGACCCAGATCGAGCAGGACCTGCTCCTCAGCCGCCTCATCTGCGAGATCGCCAACCACCCCTATTTGGGCGAGGAACTCGTCTTCCGCGGCGGGACTTGCTTCCACAAGCTCCACGTCCACCCAGCGCGCCGCTACAGCGAGGACCTCGACTATGTACGGTCAACCGCTGGCGGCATCAAGGAATTCACCGGCGCCGTGACCGAGCTCGGCACGGAGCTCGGCTTCGAGGTAAAGACCAGGATCAGCGAAAACCCGAAGGCGTACCTGATCACCGAATCGGACGAAGGGCTACGGATCCGGATCAAGGTTGAAATCAACACCCGCGAGCGGTCGCCGGTCGACCCCGTCCAGCTGGTGCCCTACGATGTGAGCTCCCCCTGGTGGACCGGACAGGCACAGGTGCGCACCTTCAGCACCCGTGAGCTGGTCGCGACCAAGATCCGTGCCCTCTACGAGCGCAAGAAGAGCCGAGACGTGTTCGACCTGTGGCTCGCGCTCACCGAGCTCGGGCTTACGGGCGAGGACCTCATCGCCGCCTTTGAGCCGTACCACCCGGCCTCGCTCACGGCGAAGTCGGCGGTCGCAAACCTGCGCGACAAGCTCAGCGACGACGAGTTCCGCCACGACCTCGACCCCTTCGTGGCCGGCAGGCCCGCCGGCTACGACCTGGATAGTGCCGCCGAACTGGTCATCGCCGAGGTGCTGACCAAGCTCCCGAAACCACCAGGGGCATAGCCGGGCGGGTGTGGCGGGACCGCGGGCCCGCAGGCAACGCCGGAACAGGTGGGCCTTTGCCTCACCAAGTTCGGCCAACTCCGAGGCGTTTCCGTGATCGCCGAATACGTATCGACTTTGCGCAGTTCGACAGCGCGCACGTGATGACCAATTCTGATCGATGACTACGGGGTCGGAACGAACCAACAAGAGGCCTGGCCGCCGCGAAGGAGAATTTGATAACGCCTTCAGGAGCCTCGGTCGAGCCGGCTCGTCGGCACCCTCGTTTGGCGCTCCTCCGTGGTTGGCGAGGTCCCCTATGTCATCGGGACGGGCGCCCATGCGCGAATGGGGCTTAAGGTTCGATGGCCACCGCCCAGGGCCCGTTCTCGGTGTCCGCGTTAGTAGAAATGGTGACGTGGGGCACAGGAACGCCAGATTTGCCGAGCTGAGCCCTGGTGTACTCGACGACCGTGTGTAGGCCCATGGTGGGCACCCACAGGTCACCCGACGCGTCGAACGCGACATCGCCCGGGGTCTCATTTTGCGGCGATGAAATGACGACCTTTGGCGCCAACGTGGTGGTCTTCGCCAGTTGTGCCTTAGTGAACTCGACGACGGTGTCCGTGTTGTAGTTACCGGCCCACAGGTCACCCAAGCGGTCAAAAGCGGGCTTACACGGCCCGTTCAGGTCGGCTGAGGTGATCACCACCGCGGGGGAGACTGAGCCTGACTTGGCCAACTGCGCCTTGGTGAACTCGGCCACGGTGTCAGACGTGCTGCCTTCCCAGAGATCCCCATCGGGGTCGAACGCCACGCTGCAGCTGTCGGGGAGAGAGCGCACGGGCTTTGGTGAGCCCGACTTGGCTATCTCGGCCTTGGTGAACTCGACCACCACTGACCCGTTGATCACCCATAAGTTGCCCGAGGGGTCAAAGGCGAGGCCGCCCCCTCCGTAGGAGAGGGTTACGGTCGGGACCGGAGACGCCTTGGCGAGTTCCGCCCTGCCGTACTCTACGACGTGGCCCGACTCGTTGGCCACCCAAAGGTCGCCCGAGGAGTCGAAGGCGATGCCGCCGGGGCCAGCCATCCCCTTGGTGACCACTACCTCCGGGCTTGCGTGGCCGGACGCGCCTGGTTGGTACAAGGTGACAAAGCCTGGGCCCACGGCGTCCCCTCCGTCAACCACGCCGGGGTCAGCGACCAAGATCGTCCCGGGTACCGGGCCGGTGCTGCCCGGCCCTCCTGAGGTGGCTGCCGCCACTGCTGGCGGGGGGGCCATGCCAGTGCTGGCCACGATCCCGGCAACGAGAGCGGCCCAGGTGGCCCTCCCCGGACGTCGTGAGCGCCACCCATCCCGTGCGGGCCCGGAGAGCGAAAAGGGACTGTCGGAGCGAGAGGGCATGGTGGGCTCCTTTGCGGTCACGGTACCTTGCCGTGAATATTCTCATTCGGGTTAGCGGCAATCAAGGGTTAGTACCTCTTAGTGAGAGCCAGCCAGCGCGCACGCGCCGTACCCGTGGACCACTTGGCAAGACGGGCCTAATGAACAGCTCACCGGCGTTGAACGGCCTAGCCGGCTAAAGCTCGGCGCGTTCCACGGGTCCCTCCTGTGACAAACCGAAGACTTTGCGATGCCACGGACCGCAATCGAGCGCTCGCGCCACAGTCCTTCGTCCGATCGGGTCACCCTCATATGCGCTACCTTCCTCGGGAACGCACGGTGGCTCCACGCCGCCAGATAACGACGGGTCCGGCGTGTGGCTGACGTCTGGAGTTGACCCGGAACCGGGTACATAACACCTGGCACCATTCGCAACGATCGGTGCCTTCAATCGAGCTGAGCGTTGTCTTGGCTCTCGGTCAGTGATGCGGTGACCAGCGGGTAGATGACGGTGTCGAGCACACGGCGCAGGAAGTCTCGATCGGGTACCTCCCCCTGCAGGGCCCTGAAGGTGTTCAGGCCCATCAAGATGTCGGGGACGAGGCCGAGGTCCCGCCCCGCCGGGATCTCGCCCCGCTCGACGGCACGGTCGAGCACGGCCTGCACCGCCCGGCGGGGACGATCCAGGACCGTGGTGAAAAGCCCCGCCCTGAGCTCGGAGTCATGGCTTGCCGCGGTGGCCAGACCGACGAAGACGGCCATCTGGCGGCGCATCGTGTCGTCGAAATCGGGGACGCCGGCGATGGCAACTTCGAGGTCGCCCCGCAGGGAACCGGTGTCGGGGACGGTGAGCGGTGCGAACCGCTGGCGCCAGGCGGCCACCGCGTCCACGACCAATGCCGCCTTGGAGGGCCAGCGCCGGTAGAGGGCGCCCTTGCCGGCATGGGCACGAGCAGCGATCTCGTCCATGCTGAGCCGGTCATAACCGACCTCGGCCAGTCCCTCGAGCGCGGCAGCCATGATGGCGGCGGCGCGCGACGGGTCGAGCTGGCGGCCGGCGGGCCGGGGCGGGGCCTGTTCTGGGGACGAAAGTCCGCTCATCTCGGTCCGATGCTAGCGTACACCATGCGGTACGGTACTGTTCCGTATTACTCTAGGAGGTCCGGTGGCAAGAGCGATGATCGAGGTGGAGGGGCTGGAAAAGCGCTTCGGGCCCACCACGGCCCTGGCCGGGGTCGACCTCGCCGCCGAGGAGGCCAAGGTGCTCGGCCTGCTCGGGCCCAACGGTGCCGGCAAGACCACCTTGGTGCGGATCCTGTCGACGCTGCTGCGCCCCGACGGCGGCAAGGCTCGTGTCGCCGGCTACGACGTGGTCGCCGATGCCGGCCCGCTGCGCTCGGCCATAGGCTTGGCCGGCCAGTATGCCGCCGTTGACGAGCTGCTCACCGGGCGGGAGAACCTGGAACTGGTCGGGCTGTGGTACCACCTGCGACGCAAGCAGTACCGCTCCCGGGCAGACGAGCTCCTGGAGCGTTTCGGGCTTACTGAGGCTGCCGACCGGCTGGTCAGGACCTACTCCGGCGGGATGCGCAGGCGCCTCGACGTCGCTGCCAGCCTGGTGGCACGCCCTCCAGTGCTCTTCTTGGACGAGCCGACCACCGGGCTGGACCCCCGGACCCGCAACGACCTCTGGCGTTTCACCGAGGAGCTAGTCAGTTCCGGCACCACCGTCCTGCTGACCACTCAGGTCATGGAGGAGGCCGAACGTCTGGCGCAACAGATCGTCGTCATCGACAGGGGCCGGGTCGTCGCCCAGGGCACCGCTCCCGAGCTCAAGGAAGCCATCGGCGGCGACGTGCTCGAGGTGCGGGTACACGACCCGGCCGACCTCGCCCGGGCCGCCGCGCTGTTGGGGGACCTGGGCCCCGGACGGCCCCGTACCGACCCGGACCGCCACGTGGCCAGCCTCCCGACAGCAGACGGTGTCGGCCTGCTCGTGGCGGCTGGGCGCCGCTTCGAAGAGGAGCGCCTAACCCTCGACGACCTGGGCATCCGGCGCCCGTCCCTAGACGACGTGTTCCTTTCGTTGACGGGCTCGCACAGCGGAGGTGGTGTCACAAACCAGCAGGGGCTCGCGGCCACGGAGGCAACCTCATGAGCGCTCTCGAGGCTGTCGCCCGCCCTGCGGCGCCTCCTCGGATGACGCCGAGGCTCGCCCTCTACGACGTGGCCGGCGTGGCCAAAAGGAACCTGCTGCGCATCGCGCGGACGCCCCAGATGATGCTCATCAGCGCGTTCCAACCGGCGATGCTGCTGGTGCTGTTCCGCTACGTCCTGGGCGGCGCCATCGCTGTCCCGGGGGGCAATTACGTTGACTACGTCGTCCCCGCGGTCTTCTTGGAAGCCGTCTTGATCGGGGGCATGACCACATCTATCGGGCTGGCCCAGGACCTAAAGAGCGGCATCATCGACCGGTTCCGCAGCCTGCCCATGGCCCGCTCGGCCGTGCTGGCCGGGCGCACGTTCGCCGACTTGGCCCGCAGCGTCGTGTCGTTGGCGATCATGGTCGGCCTCGGGGTCGCGGTCGGCTTCCGCTTCCACAACAACGTCGTTGCCATACTCGCCGGCCTCGGTGTGATCATCGTCTTCGGCTACGCCTTCTCTTGGCTCTACGCCGCCATCGGGCTCGCCACCAAGGACCCCGAGACCGCCCAGGTCGCTGGCGTACTGCCGTTCTTCGTCCTCATGTTCGCCAGCAACGCCATCGTCCCTGTCTCGGTCATGCCCGGTTGGCTACAGGGGTTTGCCCGCAACCAACCCTTGAGCGTCACCGTCTCGGCGGTCCGCGCCCTCCTGGAAGGTGGCCCCGCGGCCCATTGGGCCTGGCAAGCCCTCGTCTGGTCCGCCGGTATCTGTGCTGTCTTTTTCGCCATCGCGGTCCGCCTTTACCGAACCGCCGCCTCGTAGTCTTGCCCGACCGGCATTAGCGCCGAACATTCCGTATGGCGCGGGCACAAGTCCCCGCTTCGGTGACGGCAAGAAATGCAGATCGACGTTCCTGCCGGGAACCCGGCCCGGAGCTGCGCCATAATCGCGTGCCAGCCGGCCCTCTCCCGAGCGGAAAGCCATTTGCTCAGCGCGGCCTGCGGAAGGCCGAAGCGCGCTCGAGAGGTACTTGGCGGGGACCGTGCACCAAGCGCACGGGCCTCCAGGACTGGTGCCGTTGGTCTGGGTAGCCCCGGGCAGGTGTTGGTTGGCTTCACTCCCAGTGGCGTCTGTGTGGCCAACGGATGCAGAACACTAATCTCCGTCATTTAGTCATTCAATTCTATACTGTCCTTGACGATCATGACACCCCAGGTGTACGCTCAGTTGAGCGCTACCAGGAGGTCGCTAAGGTGACGGATGACCCACTCGCCCAAATGGTGGAGATGAAGGTCAATGAGGCGGTCCTGGGCATACATCAGACCCAGAACCCGATCACGCGCGCGAAGCGTGCCGGTGACCTCACCGACTATTTGATGGCACGCATCGAAGATCTAGCGGCCATTCGGCGGAGGGCCGTCGCCGAAGCGCTCGAGTGGCCCGGTGGATCGATGGAGAAGGTGACTGCCGAGCTGGGCGTATCCCGTTCTGCCGTCGTCAAGTTGGCTCCGCCCGATCTGAGGAGGCAGATCGCAGAGGAGCTGCGCGAACGCCTCGCCCGAGGCTTCAACCCGCCGCCGTTGCGTCCCGGAGCCGCCCGGCTGGCACGGAAAGGGCTTAGTGCTCCCACCAGCGAGAAGGACAAGTGACCGGGAGCCGCCAAAAGAAACGGCCCCCTTGCGGGGGCCGTCGGGCCACCGGACGAAGCCGATGGCGGGGTTGTCCCCAGCATACCGCGCGCTCTAGGGAGCGACAATGACGCAGGTCCTGGCCTACGTCGACGGGTTCAACCTCTACCACGGCCTCAAGGCGAGGCACGGCCGACGCTACCTCTGGCTGGACCTCGAGGGGCTCGTGCGGCGACTTCTCAAGCCAGGCCAGGTCCTGGCAGGCATCACGTACTTCACCGCGAGTGTGCGCAACGACCCGGCGGCACTAGCCCGCCAGAACGCGTACCTCAGCGCTCTTCGGGCCATGACGTCGGTCGAGGTCGTGCGCGGCCGTTTCCAGCACAAGCGTGCGACCTGCCACTCGTGCGGGGCGTCATGGACCACGTACGAGGAGAAGGAGACGGATGTGAACATCGCTGTGAGGCTTGTAGAAGACGCTGCCCTAAAGCGATACGACACCGCGCTCGTGATATCGGCCGACAGCGACCTTTGCCCAGCGGTCCGGTCGGCTAAGCGCCTGCACCCCAGGGGGAAGGTTGTCATCGTGTTCCCCCCGAACCGGCACTCTGACGAGCTCAAGCGAGCTGGTGATAGTGCTTTCAGCGTGGGGGACGCCGTGCTCAGGCGGGCTCAACTGCCTGAGACCGTCACCGACCACCGAGGCGTCGTCTTCACCCGGCCGGCCACATGGAAGTGAGCTCGTCGAGTTCTGCCACCTAGTAGACGACCTGGACGAGATGGAGGCGCACCTGTTCGGCGCGGGCCGTTTGTGCCGCCTGCCAGAGCGCCTTCGAAGACATCTGGCGGCCCTGCCCAACCCGAGCGGATGGAACAGAACATCCGGATCTGGGTAACCGAGAAAGCCGTGAGTTGCAAGACGAATCGGCGAGATAACGACGGCACTGGCGTTCGGCGGATCAGAGAACCCCGCGAACATATTGTCCCGATCTTGGAGCACCGAAGAGGCTAAACGCGAAGATGGGCTCTCCCGTTGAGGTCGTCTATTCGGCGGGGGGCCACCTTCATGGTCTTTACTGCAGGACCAAGCGGTGCCAGCTCTGACCGCCGTCTGCCGTCGCCAGCAGCCAAACGGCTGATCCGCTGAAGCTTCTCATTGTGACCAGCGCATGCGTGGCGTCCAGCGCGTTGAGCGCGACTGGCACACCCGTTGATGTCGGGGCTGCAACCCGGGCCCAGGTGGCACCGGCGTTGGCGCTGACTTGGGCTAGGAGCTCCGTACTGGTCCATCCGAGCACCCACCACGCTGAGCCAGAAGCAACCGAGACGAGCGGCCAATGGGCACAGCCCGTCTTGCAAGCACCGGGGTCGACGCTGAGCGAGCGCTGGGAGGCCAGGCTCCAAGAACGACCTCCGTCGGAGGTGACGTCGAAGGCGACCGCAGCCCGCGAGCCCCAGGTCACCGCGGCAGGCAGCACACCACGGTCCGGACCGATAAAGGTCGGTGCCCCGAACGAGCAAGACACCACGGAGGTGAAAAAGCCGGAGGCCCCGGCCGGGCACTTGTGGCCGGCGCTGGGTAGCGGCGGGCTCTGGGCGGCCCATGACGCCCCGCCGTCGGAGGTGACGAAGAAGGCGTCCTCTTCGCTTCCCATCTGTGGTTCAGCTGGCGGGATGCCGGGGGCGGCAAAGCCACGGTCGCGGCTCACAAAGACCGTCGGCATCTCGAACGGGCCCCGGCCTCTATCATCGGCCGGGTTCGGCGACGGCCACCGGTACACGAGGTGCCACGTCCGGCCCGCGTCGGTGGTGACACTTAGAGACTCGCCGGGCCCGTTCGCCACCACTGTTTCGCCGAAGGCGACCGACGGGGTCAGGAGCTGCAGCCAAAAGGCGTCGCCCGCACTGATGCCGTGGCCGGCAACAGACACGTCCCGCCAGGTCTTGCCTCCGTCGGTGGTCCCGAAGATGAGGCCGCTCGATGTCCCCGGGTCCCATGTCGTCACCCACCCGGTGGTGGCGCTTATGAACGACGCCTGGTCGAACCACGAGTAGCCCGCCCTCGTCGGCACTTGCGACTGTGGCGGTGTCACGTTGGTCCAATGGGCCATGTCGGTGCTGATGTACAGCTGAGGCGGGCCTGCCGGTGGCGCGCCGGCACCAACCGGGCTGACGCCTACGACGGCCACGCCGTGCCCGCTGTACAGGAGGTTTGTGAACGCTACGGCGGGGGTTGCGCCGGTCGTCTTCGGGGCCCCGACGGACGCGCTCTTCGAAGGCGGCCTACTCGTGACGGCACCCGCGCTCGCGACGCTCGCGGAGGACCCAAAAGCGGCTAGGACGAGGACGAGGACGAGGAGCGCCGGCCCGAGCGGCCGTGCCGCTTTCATGACCGCCCTCCCGGGGCGCGACGGCACGCCACTGAGGTGGGGCCCTGCCCGGCTCGAAGCGGCTTGCCGGGACACCCCACCTCTCTATTACCTGTTGCGCCGACAGAACGTTCCGTATGGCGCTGCCCAGTTCGGAACCCCTTGACCAGGGCGGAGATGCAGATCGACGGAAGTGTGCTCGCACACGGGCCCTCCGAATGGCTACATATCGTCAGGGGAGCGGGGCCTCAAGTGACCGGACGCCGTCCGGACAGATAAGATGAGGTTGTGAGCGAACCACTTGTGAGCCCATCGCGCCGCCATCGTCTCGAGGTCCGCGTGACCCCGGAGCAAGGAGCACTTATCCGGGAAGCCGCCGACCTTGAGGACACCACCGTGACAGCCTTCGTGCTCGAGACTGTCACCACAAGGGCTCAGCGCGTGCTCAAGCGGCATCGGGACCTGACGCTGTCCAACGAGGCGTTCGACCGCTTCATCGCCGAGCTTGACAAGCCCCCGGCGCCCGTCGACGAGCTCGTCGAGCTGTTCAAGCGCCATCCCAAACTGCCCGAGGGGTGACCGACGCCGCGGTCCGGCTAGAGCGGCTTGGTCCCCAGCACCCGCTGGATGAATTTGAGTGCGGCCACGCCGACCTCGACACCTGGCTGAAACGCCATGCCCTGGCGGCCCAGCAGATGGACTCGGCCCGGACGTTCGTGCTCGTAAAAGGCGACCGTGTTATCGGGTACTTCAGCCTGACCGTGGGCTCGGTCCTACGCGCCGAGGCGCCGGGAAAGCTGGTGCGAGGCCTACCGTCCTATCCGGTGGGCATGGTCCTGCTCGTCCGTCTGGCCGTCCGCAGCGCGGCCCAGGGACAGGGCCTCGGCGCATTGTTGCTGGCCGAGGCGCTGCGAAAGGCGGTGATCGCCGGTGAGGCCGCCGCCGCCCGGCTCGTCGTGGTCGACGCCATCGACGAAGACGCGGCCCGGTTCTATGCCCGCCACGGGTTCATCGCCGTCCCAGAGCACCCATACAGGCTCTACCGGCGCATGAAGGACGTGCGCATGAGCGTTGAGGCGCCGGACGGCAGCTGACAGCGTTGGACGGCCATGGGCAGGTGCGCCGAGCGGTCCGGGCTTATTCAGGTGGCGAGTTTCTCCAGAAGCTCTCCTGATAAACACATTGATAATGCGTCCATAAACACGTCCGCGTCACTGCAAAGGGTAGCCACAGAGGTAGCCACAGTAGGCGGCCAAGAGTGGACGGCTGTGGAAGCCCTCGGAAGGTACGCCCTGGTCAGAGCCACTTTCGTGGACGGCCGTGGACCGCTGTAGAGCTCTTGCCCACGACTGGGGGTCTGGGGGTCGCGGGTTCAAGTCCCGCCCGCCCGACGGGTTTTTTGTGCCTTTGACCTGGGTCTTTGCCGGCGTCGGAAGGCCGCAGGACACGAGCAGGACACGCGTGCATGGTGGAAGGCGCGTGCCGGAGCACTCAAGAACGTGTCGCTAACCCACAGACAGAACAGAATAAGAGCAGCTCAGGGCGTAGGGCTAGCACTGCCAGACTATTTGGGCGGACGTTTCGTGCAACTGGCGTGCAACTAAGCGCCCTTGCAGCGGCCAGACGGCAGCTTCCGCGCACTGCCGAAGTCCCTCCGCGGTTGGTCATATCCCAAACCGCCTCAACAGTCGCCCCGTGGCACCCATCGATCGGCGGTAGACCTTCCTACGAACTACCCTGCGCCCGTAGGCACCGGGACCCCTTGAGGCTGCCCTGAGGTTGTTGCTCGCACGGCTGGCCCTATACGGCATGCTTGTGACCGACTTACGACGTGCCATCGGTGCTCCTCCCGTTCTCTCGTGCCCAACTGCTCAACGGCCCCTAGAAGACGAGACGCGCGTCGGCTACGCGAATAGCGAGACGCAGGGGTTTAGCAGGGAAGGGCTTGAACTCATACTTTGCATACCACCGAGCAATGCTCTCGTTGAGAGCGTCTACCACGATGAGGGGCATGGCGACGTGTTCGTCAGCCGCGACTATCTCACGTACTGCGTCTGCCAGTAGCGCCTCGCCTAGCCCTTGCTTCTGGTAGCGGACATCAACAGCGAGCTGGCCCAGCAGCACGCACGGGATCGGGACGTATCGGGACTGGCCCCGGCGCACGTCGGTCGGGACATCCTCGAAGCGGATTGAATGGCTGCTCAGCGCGTAGAAACCGAGTGGACTGCGCCCATTGTCAGTGCCATCATCTACGAGGACAAACACCCGGGCCGAGCCGTGGCGAGCTTCGGCTTGTTCGGCTACCTCCTTGAACCAGGCGTCTAGAACATCCTCCCCGCAGGAGAACCCCGCACGGTCATGGTGCCGTGCGAGCCGCTCTATGAAGTGACTCACCTATGGTCAAAGCGAGGCGCGTTCGCCAACTCCTTGAGCCCATCCCTCACCTCGGCCGGCGCATCGAGCCATGTCAAGAAGTTCTCAGCGTGCTCCCATGCCACAACGGTCTCCCGGTGCTGACGCAAGACCGCGTCAGCACGCTCGACGGCGGCGGCAACAACGAAAGAACTTCGGCTCATACCCTCTAGGGTCGCGGCATTGGCTATCGACCGAGCGGCGTCCGCTGAGAGCCGAGCCTCCAGTCGTTCCTCTCGTGCCATCAGTGCGCCTCCTCTCCTCGACTGATCACTGTAGCATGTCCACTACAGATTGTACGGCAGTTGTACGGGATATCTTAGGTGTGGCCGTTCAGGCGAATCTCGCCAATAGTCGGCGACATGCGCTCTGACCTGCGGTTATGTCTTGTGAACGCTTGCGCGCGGCCAGTCGCGGACTACCCTCAGAGGCGCTGGCCGAGAACAGGTGAGCCCCGCACCGTTAGAGCGGCCGGGGCTCTGGTCAGCCCTAACAGAGAGGACCGACGTGACACAGGGTACAGACACGACCGTCGAGGGCGCGCGGCTCGAAGACATCGAATGGCAGCTTGACCCGGCGACTGACTATCGGGTCAGCGACGGACAGGAACCCGACGCTCTCGACATGCTCTGGGCGCTCCGCCACGACAGCGACGGCAGGCCCTCGCCGGTCGAGGGCGAACCCGAGGGCCAACCGATCGACGACATCGCAACTGGGCACCTTCGCCCGGTGACAATGGCCGCCCTAGGAGACTGCCTCGCGGAGGAGGCCGAGTGGATTCGTGACCTGCTCGCGAGGGTCGCCGACCTTGAGGACCGGGTCGGTAGGCTTGAGGCACCCTGCGGGACCTTCGCCTGAGCGAGCAGGGCGAAAACACCAAAGGGCAGGTCGGGCGCTATTCCCGATCCTGCCCTTTTGCAACCCATGGCCCCACGATCCCCGCAAACGGGCGCAGGCTATGCGATCACCGGCATTCCCGCCACATGAGGAGGAAGACCTTCTGGTCGCAGCCGGGCGAACTTCTCCATGTTCCTCGCAAACCGCGCAGTCCCCTCGACCGCTCTTAGCTAGCCTTCTGCCCCGCGTGTGACCTCGGCAACAAACATCTCGGTGGTGCGCCATCCCACGCGCTGGTCATTGACGACGGTCGAGAGGTTATGGACACCAATGGTCCCGCCATAGGTGAAGGCCATCGGGTAAAGGCCTCCGTGCGGGTAGGCGCGCCCTTGGTGTAAGAGTGAGCAGCGCAGGCCGTAGATCAGGTGGGCATCCCCAGCTTGTGTGGGCACGTTCGCACGCAACCGCTCCTTGTACTTCGGGCCGCTAGCCGTTCCGCTGTCGGACGCGAGGGCACCACAAATGTCGGGGAGGACAAGGGCGCCGTAGAGAGCCAGATAGTAGAGCCCGGCTGCCACGGCGGCGCGGATTTCCCGTATCAGTTCATCCATCGCCCAATACTGGCGCGGACGCGGGCTACTCGACCACTAGGACGAGGGACTCGCCCCCGGAACCCGCACAGATGATCTCGACGGCAACAACACTCCCCTCAGCGCAGCGACAATCGTACAGGACGGCTACTGGGGAAGTCCCGGGAACGGAGCGCAGGCGCTCAATCAATTCGCTAGCGCTTAAAGGAACGACTACCCGCAATATGTCACCTCTCTATTGGAGACCCCGAGCGCCCGCCCGTACACGGGCGCCCGGGGCCAGCGCGCGGCCGGCGAGGTTGAAAGGAAGCCAAAGGGCCCTTGCCGACTGCGGCGACTGCATGTTAGTGACCTAGGCAGGTCCGGCCGCGGGGAGGAGCGTCGGCGCGGCCGGACTTGCGGCAGGGAGTCGGCGGACACAGGACCGACTCCCTGCCTTCGCGCGCGTGGCGAGGGTCAAGGACGCCGGGCGCGGCGATGTGCTGGGGCCTCAGCGGAACGCCGGTCCTGTTGTGGCGCAGCGTCCCGTAGTTCCGATAGCTCGGCCTGGAGTCGGGCGTTTTGCTGGGCCAGGTGCTCCAGCGGCGAGACCTAGGGCGGCTGTTGCTCCCGCTTCAGCGCCTCCTCGCGCCCTCGCGCTCCCTCGCCTGCCTATATTAATTCAGCTTGGCGCGAACCGACGTCACGCAACGAGTCATCGATAGCAAACGGGGCCAACAACCCCGCCCGATAATCGGCCCAACGCAACAATCCCGCGTCCATGAGCGCCGCGCGTAGGCTATCGGAACAGTGCGCCCTCTCCCATGGCGTTCCCAGCCTGGTTTTGCCGTCAGGAGCAAAGGTCATGCGGTTACCGCTGTCAATACGCCTGTCCCAAACATACGCGGCGAACTCCTCCGACGGAGCACTACTGGATAATTCTTCAAGCCACAAGACGCCCGATATCCAACGCTGGTTGCTCCGCCACTCCCGGTTCGACTTCCATTTCACGCCCAGATCGTCATCGTGGATGAACCTCGTGGAACGGTGGTTCGCCGAGATAACCAACAAATGGCTCCGGCGTGGCACCCACCGCAGCGTCAAAGAACTGGCCCGCTCCATCACCGAGTGGGTCGGCCTATGGAACGAGGCCCCTCGGCCCTACGTCTGGCACAAGACGGCGGACGAGATCTTCGACAGCCTGGCCCAATATTGCCAACGAATCTCAGAATCAGGACATTAGCGGGGGGAGGTCAGGACCTCCCCCCGGCCCCCTCCGGGCGCCGGCCGCGTGCTGCCCAAGGTTGTCGGGCCGGCCAAGCCGGCCCTCGGGCGCTATGACTCAGCGTGGCAACGAACATCATCAACATCAACGAGGTACTAGACGGCCATGTCGCGCTCGAAGTGGACTGTGCCGACCGGCTCCTGCTGAACGCTTACGTCCCCAAGCTCCAGGTGGCTGGCCAGGTCGTCAGCTTCCTGACCGAGCACCTCGGCTTCCCGGTCCCTTCCCCGGCGCTACTCCAAAAGATCGGCAACCGCTTCTGTCGAGACGTGAAGGCTTTCGCCGTTCAGCGCGCCCTGCCTGTGCTCAACCTGAAGAAGCCCGACCGCACGCGCTGGGACGACCGCAAGCTTGACCACGTCCGTCCCTACTTGGACAAAGCCGAGGCTGAAGGGCGCCGCGGCGTCGTGGCCATCGTGCACGCCCAGGAGTTCCAGTGGGTCTACAGCGCCAAGAACCGCTCGGCCAAGCCGGGCGTCGTGAGCTTCGACTTCGTAAAGGAAGAGCGCCGGGTCGGGACCTACTACTTCTACATCTACGACGCCGACTTCGGGCCCGGCTTCATCAAGATCTGCACGTACTTCCCCTACCCGGCCAAGGTTTGGCTGAACGGCGACGAGTGGGCCAAGCGCCAGGCCCGTCGCCAGGGCATAGTCTTCGGTGAGCTCGCCAACGGTTTTGCCTCCTGCACCGACCCCGGTGCCCTCCAAGCCATCTGCGACCGCTTCGGGCCGGCTGACGTCCAGGGCTTCTTCGACCGCTGGGCCTCGGTCATCCCTACGCCGTTCACCGAGGACGACAAACGAGCTGGCTACTTCTGGGAGCTGTCCATGCGCCAGGTCGAGGTCAGCCGGACGATCGTCTTCGACGACCCCCGTCGGGCCAGGGGGTTCTTCGAGGCCCTCGTAGCCGACAACATCGGCATCGGCCGGCCCGAAGAAGTCCGCGCCGTCTTCGTCCCCACCAAGCGAGGGGCCAGGACCTCACTGCCCTCTCAGACCCGCGTCTTCTCACCAGGCACCGAGGTCAAGATGGACTTCACCTACAAGCACTCCAGGGTCAAGCAGTACCTCAAGGAGGGAAGAGCGCTGCGCATCGAGACCGTCGTCAACAAACCCTCCGACATCGGGGCCCTGGCCCGGCTCGAGCACCTGCCCGAGCTGGTCGCCAAGGCCCGCCAGGTCAACGACCGCGTGCTTATGATCGAACGTGCCGGCCAGGGCTGTGCCATCGGCTCTGCGCTCTTTGAGCGCATCCACC
>JBKQUU010000020.1:0-37331 GCA_052325485.1 Acidimicrobiales bacterium
GTGGCTACCATGCAGGGCCGTAAGGTCGCCGAGCACATCATGGGCTTGCACACGCGCGAACACCGCCACATCGACTATGACAAGGCGGCGTCGGCCGTGTTCACCGAGCCGGAGATCGCCGACGTGGGCCTGGCCGAAGCGGAGGCCTTCGCTAGCGGGCGCAAGATCCGGGTCACCAAAGTGCCCTTCGGTTCGTCGGCGCGAGCGCTCATAAACGACGACCCCCGGGGTTTCGTGAAGATAATCTCGGACCCGGCCACCGGCGTCGTCCTGGGAGGCTGCATCGTGGGCAGCCAGGCGGCGGAGCTGATCTCGGTGATCGCCCTGGCCGTAACCGTGGGCCTGAAGGTCACCGACGTCGTGGAAAGCTGCCTCGTCCACCCCTCCCTGGCCGAAGCGCTGGCCGACGCGGCCGAATGACCGGTGACGCCAAGACCGGTGACGCGAAGACCGGTGACGGCGCCGGTCACGCCTCTGTGCTCTACGACGTCGGACGGCACGGCCCTGTGCTGCGGCTGCACGTCCAGCCCGGCTCCACCCATGAAGGCGTCGTGGGCGTCCATGGCAACGCCCTAAAGCTCCGGGTGCGGGCGCCGGCAGCATCGGGACAGGCCAACGAGGCCGTGCTGGCCCTGTTGGCCCGGGAGTTCGGGGCGCCGGCGGCCTCGCTGCGCTTGACCGGGGGCGAGACGTCTAGGGACAAAAGGGTACTTTTCACCGGCCTACCAGTGGGCGACTTTGACGGCCGCCTGGCCCGGGCCCTGGCCCGGGCGGTGACCGGTCCGGCCCCGTAGGTCCCGGTGCCGGCTGAGCTCTGGCTCAGTGGGCTTCGGCTTCTACGGCAAAGCCGATGATGGCGCCGACGAGCAGGACGCCGCCGATGGCCCAGAACCACTTGCCAAAGGCCAGGCCGATGGCCAACGAGATGGCGCCCAGGCCCATCGCCGCCGGCCAGATGCTGTTCCCCGGGAAGAAACTGATCTCCCCGGCCCCTTCTTCGGGAGTGGCGTCGCGGTCCTCCACCCGGGGGATGCGGTGGCGGCGAAGGTACTGCAAGAGGATGTAGCCGAACATGATGGCGTAAGCGCAGGCGCCGAACGCCAGCATGACCGTCCCCGAGAACTCACCGCCCCAGGCAAAGTAGACCACGGCCGTAACAGCAAGGAAAACTGAGGTGCCGAGAGCCAGGTGCCACTCGTGCTTCATCGCTCAGGCCTCTTCCCCGGTGGCGGTGCCCCCGTTGCCGAGGGCGGTACCGCCGTCACTGCCTCCGTTACTACTGCCTCCGTCGCCGTGGACGCCGTCGACCGGGCCCGTAGCCCCACCGTCCCTGCCCGTGAGCTGCCCCCCGCCCACGATGCCAGCCCCCGCCGCTCGCTGAGCGGCCAGGAGGGCGAGCTGGTGAGCGTGTTTGCCGTGCGGGAGGGTGCCGTGGTCGGGATGGTTGAGGTCCCAGACAGGCCTCTCGGAGCGGATGGGGGGAAGGAACTCGAAGTTGTGCTCCAGCGGTGGTGACTCGGTGGCCCACTCCAGGGTCATGCCGTCCCACGGGTTAGGCCCGACCTTCTTGCCGTTGCGCAGGGTGACCCACACGTTCAGCAGGAAGGGCAGGATCGAGGCGGCCAGGATGAAGGCCCCGATGGACGACAGCATGTTGAGGAAGGTCCAGCCGGCGTTGGAGGGGTAGACGGCGATGCGCCGCTGCATGCCCCGCAGCCCGAGGTCGTGCTGGGGGAAGAACGTCAGGTTGAAGCCTATGAACATGAGCACGAACGTGAGCTTGCCCAAGCGCTCGTCGAGCTTCTTGCCCGTGAACTTCGGGAACCAGAAGTGGATGCCGGCGAAGGCGGCGAACACCGAGCCCCCGAAGAGCACATAGTGGAAGTGGGCGACGACGAAGTAGGTGTCGTGAAGCTGGAAGTCCAGCGGGGGCTCGGCCAGCATGATGCCGGTGAAGCCGCCGAGCAGGAAGCAGATGAGGAAGCCGAGGGCGAAGAGCATAGGCGAGTCCAGCCTTACCGAGCCCCGGAACATGGTGCCGATCCAGTTGAAGAACTTGATGCCCGTAGGCACCGATATGAGCAGGGTCATGATGGCGAAGAAGGGCAGCAGCACGGCGCCCGTGGTGTACATGTGGTGGGCCCACACGCCCATGGACAGGGCGCCGATGGACAGGGTGGCGAAGACCATGCCCTTGTAACCGAAGACGGGCTTGCGGGAGAAGGTCGAGATGACCTCAGTGGCCATGCCGAAAAACGGCAGGGCCAGGATGTAGACCTCGGGGTGCCCGAAGAACCAGAAAAGGTTTTGCCACAAGATGGGCTGGCCCCCGTGGGTGGGGTCGAAGAAGTGCGTGCCCAGGTGCCGGTCGGCCCATATCAAGACGATGGCGGCGGTGAGCACGGGGAAGGCCAGCAGGACCAAGAAGGCGGTGACGAGCTGGTTCCAGGTGAAGATGGGCATGCGGAACATGACCATCCCCGGGGCGCGCAGGGTGAAGACCGTGGTGATCACGTTGACGGCGGTGAAGATGCCGGAGAAACCGGCCAGGGCCACGCCCACCAACCACAGGTCGCCGCCCGGACCAGGGGAGTGGATGGCTTCGGTGAGGGGGGCGTAGGCGAACCAGCCCCAGTCGGCGGCGCCCGACGAGGTGAGGAATCCCGAGGTCATCGTGATGCAGCCGCCCAGGAACAGCCAGTAAGAGAAGGCGTTGAACCGGGGAAAGGCCATGTCGGGGGCGCCGATCTGCAGCGGCACCAGGTAGTTGGCCATGCCGAACCCGAAGGGGCCGAGGAACAGGAACAGCATGATGCTGCCGTGCATGGTGAAGAGCTGGTTGTAGGTCTCCAGGCTCATGAAGTTGTTGTTGGGCACCGCCAGTTGGACCCGCATGAGCACCGCCATGGCCCCGGCGATCAGGAACATGATGAAGCTGGTCACCATGTAGTTGAGGCCGATCTGCTTGTGGTCGGTACTGGTCAGGTAGGCCAGGAGCCCTTTGCTTTTGGGCCCAGGGATGATCTCGACCAAACGGCGTTCAGGCGCCTCGTGCTGCGGGGGCCGCTCCTGGAGCAGGGTCATCGTGACTTGTTTACCCTTCCGAAACCGTCGTGTTCAGGCCGTGATGGTGGGCGAGCCACGTGTTGAACGTGCCCTTCGCCACCACCTGGAGCCAGAACCGCATGTAGGGGTGGTAGGTACCGCAGAACTGCGTGCACTCGCCGACGAAGCGCTGTCCGGCCACGCTGGGGTCGATGTTGAAGTCGAAGGAATTGTTTATGCCCTGGATGGCATCGCGCTTGAAAAGGAACGCGGGCACATAGAAGGAGTGGTTCACGTCGTCCGAGAAGAGGTTGATCTGCACGGTCTCTCCTGCCGGCAAAGTGAGGACGGGCAGGCTCGTGCTGTTGATGTTGGGCTCGGTGGCCACGCTGCCGATGACCTCGTACCCGTTGGGGTAGGTGAAGCGCCAGCCCCACTGGAAGGCGTCCACCCGCACTATGAGGGCGGGGTTGGAGGCGACGTTGTCCTCGTTGTCCTCCGCCTGGTAGGTGTAGACGAACAGCACCACCACCAGGGCGATGGGGACGATCGTGTAGAACACCTCGAGGGGGATGTGGTACTGGACCTGGCGGGGGATGTGGTCCTCGTCGGGCCGCACCCGGTAGCGCACTGCGCACCATACGATCAGGCCGATCACGATGGCGCCCAGGGGGATGGCTATGTAGTAGGTGACGTCCCAGAGCCGCTGGACGTTGTTGTCTTGCTGCGTCACGCCCGTGGGGGACCCCCAGCGGAGGACGGAGGCTAGAAGCGTCTCGTGCACTAGGCCATACATTAGAGCCGGTTGCGGCTCACCAAACAAACCGGCCTAGGCAGCCCGAACCCCGCCGTCCCGGGTGCCCCGCCGACCAGCCCCGGCGGGCAGCCCGACCAGCCCCCGCGGGCAGTCCGACCAGCCCCCGCCCTTCCCCCTTGGCGCGCCCACGGCGGCCCTCGGTGGCCCGCCCTGGCGCCTCCGGCTGGCCATTCCCGCCTGGGCCCACTACTGTGAAGGGCCCGTGCGTACCTACTCTCCCAAAGCCGCCGAAATCCATCGCGTCTGGTACGAGGTCGACGCTGCTGGCGCCGTCCTCGGCCGATTGGCGACCGAGGTGGCGCGCGTCCTGCGCGGCAAGCACAAGGCCACGTTCACGCCTCACCTCGACATGGGCGACCACGTCATCGTGGTGAACGCGGCCCAGGTGGTCCTCACTGCGGCCAAGGCGGAGAAGAAGTTCCACTACAGCCACTCCGGCTACCCCGGCGGGCTGCGGACGCGGGCGTACAGCGACCTTTTGGCCAAGCGGCCCGACGAGGTCGTGCGCATGGCCGTGAGGGGCATGTTGCCCAAGGGCCCTTTGGGTCGTCAGATGTTGCGCAAGCTCAAGGTCTACGCCGGCCCTGAGCACCGTCACGCCGCCCAGACCCCGAAGCCCTGGCCGCTCGACCACTCGGCTCACCGAGTAGCCTGAGCTGTTGGGCAGTACCGTCACGGCAGACCAGCACCGCGGCGAACGGACCGGCACGACAGAATTAGCACCGACACAGTTGGCGCCGAGAGGAGAAACGGCCAGTGCCCAAACCCCTAGTCCAGTCCACAGGTAGGCGCAAAGCCGCCATCGCTCGCGTCCGCCTGCGCCCCGGGGATGGGAAGATAGTTGTCAATGGCCGTGTCGTAGACGAGTACTTTCCTTCGGCGACCCACCGCATGGTCTTGACCGAGCCCCTCAGGGTGGTCGACAAGGCGACCGAGTACGACATCGACGCCACTCTCGACGGAGGCGGCATATCGGGACAGGCGGGAGCGCTGCGCCTGGGCATCGCCCGTGCTCTGTCCGTGCTCGAGCCAGAGCTTCGCCTGCCGCTGAAACGAGCCGGTTTCCTCACCCGTGACCCACGAGAGAAGGAACAGAAGAAGTACGGCTTGAAGAAGGCCCGCAAGGCGCCCCAGTACTCCAAGCGCTGAGGGGCCTCACCACGCCGGCGCTCATACTCAGACGGCCCGGATGCTCCGCTTCGGCACCGACGGCGTAAGGGGCCTGGCCAACGCCGACCTGAGCCCGGAGCTGGTCATGGCTCTGGGCCGGGCTGGGGCCAGGGCCCTCAGCGGGCCTGCCGCCGAAGGCCGGCGCCGGTTCATAGTCGGCCGGGACACCCGCTGGTCGGGGCCTCTGTTGCAGGCTGCTCTCTCGGCCGGGTTGGCGGCCGAAGGCGTCGACGTGGTCGACGTGGGCGTCCTGCCCACTCCGGCGGTGGCCTTCCTGTCGTCCGAGCAGGGTGCGCCGGCGGCTGTCATTTCGGCGTCGCACAACCCGTACGGGGACAACGGCGTCAAGTTCTTTGCCGCCGGGGGCACCAAGCTCTCGGACGACGTCGAGGACGGGCTCGAGGCTGAGCTCGAGGCGCTCCTGGAGACACACGAACGCCCGGGAGCACCCACCCGAGCGGGCGTGGGGCGCATCAGCCCGGACCTGGGGGCCTTGGCCCGCTACGAGCACTACGTGTTGAGCTGCCTGGAGGGACGGCACCTGCACGGCCTGCGGGTAGCCCTCGACTGCGCCAACGGCGCCGCTTACCTCAGCGCCCCCCAGGTCTTCGCGTCGGCGGGCGCCGAAATAGTGAGCGTGCTGGCGGCCGAGCCGGACGGGGCCAACATCAACGACGGGTGCGGCTCGACCGACCCCCGTCGCCTGGCCGAGACGGTGGTGGACAAGCGGGCCGACCTCGGCCTGGCCTTCGACGGGGACGCCGACCGGGTGATCGCCGTCGACGCCTCCGGCAACGTGGTCGACGGGGACCGGCTGCTCGCTCTGTTCGCCACCGACCTGGCCCAGCGGGGACTGCTGGTGGGTGGGACCGTCGTCGTCACGGTGATGACCAACCTCGGTTTTCACGAGGCTATGGCGGCGGCCGGCGTCAACGTCCACACGGTCGGAGTAGGCGACCGTTACGTGCTCGAGGCCCTGGACGCCAAGGGTTGGGCCCTCGGCGGCGAGCAGTCCGGCCATATCGTCTTCCGTGCCCTGGCCACGACCGGGGACGGTGTGCTGTCCGGTCTCCTCCTGGCCGACCTGGTCACCCGCAACAACACCAACCTGGCCGACATGGCCGCCGCCGCCCTCCGTCGGTTCCCGCAGGTGCTGCGCAACGTAGCCGTGGCCAACCGGGACGGGCTGGCCGAGGCCGCCGCCGTGTGGGCGGAGGTGCAGGCGGCGGAACGCAGCCTGGGCCAACAGGGCCGGGTCCTCCTGCGCCCGAGCGGGACCGAGCCCCTGGTCCGGGTCATGGTCGAAGCACCGACCCAAGAGGCCGCCGACGCCGCCGCCGAGCGCATCGTCTCGGTTTTGCACACCGCCCTCGGAGGTACAGCCGGCCTCTAGCTCGCCGCGCCGCTACCCTTTGATTACATGTGTGGGATCGTCGCCGTCCTGGCGCAACCGTCGTCGCGGCAGGCTCTGGAGGCGGGCCAGGTCGAAAAAGCCGTCGCTGACGCATTATCGCAGTTGGGAGACCTGGGGCTGACCGCCGGTCCCGACCGCCAGTTGAGCGCGCTGCGGGCCGCCACCGTCACTCTGACCGAGCTGAGCTCCGCCTTGCAGGGTGTGCCCGGTTTGACCTGCCTGCTTGGCGAGGCTGGTGCCGCCGAGGCCCTGCAACGGGGCGCGGCCCAGCTGCACGCCCGGGTGGCGGGCTTCGAAGCCGCCCTTGATGCCGGGGACGTCGCCGTGGGCACGGAGCAGCTCGAGGAGGTCAACGCCGCCTTGGTGAGCCTGCACGACGCCATCTGGGCCCTCGGCCACGACCGGCTCAACGCCGCTCGGTCCGTCTCGTCCCTGGCTGCTTCGCTTGGCTTGCTCGGCGAAGGCGTGCGGCCCAGCCCGGGCGCGCTCGGAGTGCTTTGGGCGGTACAAGTGGCGTTCAGTTCGCTGGACCGCCTCGAAGTGCGGGGCCGGGACTCCGCCGGTCTGCACCTCATGCTGGCCGGCCACGGCCTCGACCTGGCCAGCCCGGAGCTGCGGTCCCTGGTCGGAGCGAGGGCGTCCGACCCCCTTTTCGGCTCTCTGGCCGTGCGGGCTACGGAAGGCTGCCTGTCCGTGGTGTACAAAGCAGCGGCGGAGATCGGCGAGCTCGGTGACAACGTGGCTGCCCTCCGCCACGCCCTCGGGACCGACCCGCTCCTCGCCCGGGCCCTGGCTTCGCCCGAGATCAGGGCCACGGTGGTGGCCCATACCCGATGGGCAAGCGTGGGGCTGATCTCCCCCGCCAACGCCCACCCGCTCAACTCCGACGAGGCCGGGGCCGGCGCTCCCGGCCCTTATGTCATAGGCGCCCTCAACGGCGACGTCGACAATTACCCCGAGCTGCTGGCTCGGGAGCAAATTAAGGTGCCGGCCGAGGTCACCACCGACGCCAAGATAATCCCCACCCTGGTGTCCAGGTACCTGGGCGCCGGCCACAGTATGGCCGGGGCCTTCCGTCGGGCCGTCGAGCGCATGGAGGGTTCGGTCGGCATTGTCGCCAACGCCGCCGGCTCTATAGACGAGCTTTTCCTGGCCCTGCGGGGCAGCGGCCAGAGCATAAATATCGGTTTGGCCGAGGACGCCTTCGTTATCGCCAGCGAGCCGTACGGCTTGGTCGAAGAGACGAGCCGTTACCTGCGCATGAACGGCGAGGGAGGCGGGCAGGTGGTCCGGTGCTCGCGCCGCGGTGCCGGCACGCTCGCCGGCTTGGACCGCTGGCGTTACGACGGCACCGAGCTACCGGTACCGCCCGACGAGGTCAAAACGGCCGAGATAACCACCCGGGACGTGGACCGGCGGGGTTACCGGCATTTCCTGTTGAAGGAGATATCCGAGTCGCCCCTTTCGGTACGCAAGACCCTGCGCGGCAAGCTGGTACCGGGAGAAGGCAACCGGCTTGTCGTCCGCCTGGGCGATGACGTGGTGCCTCCAGCTTTGCGCCAGGCTCTTTCGTCGGGCCGGATCCAGCTTGTCCTGGTCGTCGGGCAGGGGACGGCGGCGGTGGCCGGCCAGGCGGTGGCGGCCGCCATAGCCAAGGCGTTGCCCAATGTCGTGGTGAGGGCCATGCCCGGCACTGAGCTTTCCGGTTGGGGCCTTTCGGGGGCCGGGATGCCGGACGACATGTCCTCCGTCCTGGTCGTCGCCATCAGCCAGTCGGGGACCACCACGGACACCAACCGCACCGTCGACCTGGTGCGGGCGCGCCAGGCTCACGTGGTGGCGATCGTGAACCGCCGCAACAGCGACCTCGTGCAGAAGTCCCACGGCGTGCTCTACACCTCGGACGGCCGCGACATCGAAATGAGCGTGGCCTCCACCAAAGCGTTCTACTCCCAGGTCACGGCCGGCCACCTGCTGGCCTGCGGGTTGGCCGGGGCGGCGGGGACGACCGGCGCGGCGTGGTCCGACGAGATCCTGGGGGCGTTGCGGGAACTGCCCTCGCTGATGGAAAAGGTCCTGGCAAAAAGGGAGGAAATTGCCCGGATAGCTTCGGCTCTGGCCCCGGCGCGCCGTTCGTGGGCCGTGGTCGGCAGCGGTCCCGACCGCGTCGCCGCCGCCGAGGTGCGGATCAAACTTTCAGAGCTCTGCTACAAGGCGATCGCCCTCGACGGTGTCGAGGACAAAAAGCACATCGACCTTTCGGCCGAGCCGCTGGTCATCGTGTGCGCACCGAGCGCGCGTGGGCCTAACGCCCGTGACATCGCCAAGGAAGTCGAGATATTCCGGGCCCACAAGGCGGCTCCGGTCGTCATCGTGGCCGAGGCCGAAAGGGGCACAATCAACCCGGACGTCGATGTCATCACCGTCCCGGCCGGCCACCCCGACCTGGCCTTTGTCTTGGCGGCCATGGCGGGGCACATCTTCGGCTACGAGGCCGCCCTGGCCATCGACGCCCAGGCTCGCCCTCTGCGAGAGGCGCGTTCGGTCGTCGAGAGCGCCACCCGGGGCGCCGGGCCCCCCGTGCTGGACGAACTGGCACCGGCGCTCGAGGCGGCCGCCGCCCCGGCCCTGGCCGGTTTGCGGGAGGGTGCCTACGACGGTGCCCTCAACGCGTCGACCGCTTCCCGTCTCACCGCCCTGCTCCGCTACGCCACCGGGGCGTTGCCCGTGGAGAGCTACGAGGCCGAGATGGGCAAGGTCGGTACCCCGACCGCGGTGGCGGGGGACCTGGTGGTCGCTCTGGGCCGGGCCATCGACGAGCTCACTCGCCCCATCGATGCCATAAAACACCAGGCCAAGACGGTCACCGTGGGGATTTCGAGGAGCGAAGACGCCCTCTTGAAAGCCCCGTTGGTTTCCGAGGCCCTGGCCGTGGGCGCCACTGTCGAGTCCCTCGGTTACCGCGCCCTGCGTACTCTGGCCGCCCTCGGTCCCGCCGTTGAGGAGGTGCTCGGTTTTACCCGCTACAAAGTGCACGCGGCGGGCCCGGTCACCGCCGCCGGGGGCCTCGACGGAGCAACGATAGACGTGGTGGACCGGGGCGGCATCGCCACCGGGATAGCCTCCCGCACGGCGACCGACAACACCCTGCGGGGCACCAAGCACCGCGCCGCCGACAAGCGGGAGGTCACGGTGTTCGAAGGCCTTCATGACGGCCGCACCGGTGCCATCATCCCCGAGGTGAAAGACGGCCAGGTGACCGGCGTGACCCTGTTGCACCTGCGCTTCGCCCCGGTCCTGGTCCCGGAGGCGGCCAAGGCGGTGTTACAGGCCTACCAGGGGCGGTACGCCGCTCTGGTGGACGCCGTCACTGAGGCCCAGCCCCATTTCGACGACGACATCTTGGGACGGGTCCCCATGATCGACCTGCTGACCGAACCGGTCGCCGTCCTGGCCCGGCATTGGTCGGTGTGAGGCCGGGCCGCTCGTGGTCCCGCTGGGCCCGTTCGGGGCCCCAGAGGCCGGTCCGCCGGTGGCCCCAGAGGCCGGTCCGCCGGGGCCCCCAGAGGCGGTCGGCCCCGGCGGAGGGGCACCTTTAGGTCTTGGTCTTGACCTCGTCGATATCGCTCGGTTCGGGGCCGTGCTCGCCCGCCGTCCCTCGGCGTCCCGACGGCTTTTCACCGATGGCGAACGGGCTTACGCCGCCACTCTGGCCAACCCCGTCCCCTCCCTGGCAGCGCGGTTCGCGGCCAAGGAGGCTGTCATGAAGGCGATGGGGGTGGGCTTGGGCGCCTTTGCCTTCGCCGATGTGGAGGTCGAGCACCAGGCCAGCGGTGAGCCGACGCTGGTCCTGACGGGCGGGGCCGCCCACCTCGCCGCCGGGCGGGACATCCGGTCCTGGCTGGTGTCGCTGACCCACACCGAGGCCGTGGCCGCGGCCGTAGTGATCGCTCTGTCATGACCCTTCTCCTGTGATACCTGTCCTGTGATACCTGTCCTGTGATACCTGTCCTGTCCCCCGAAGAGATGGCGGCCGTCGACCGCGACGCGGCCGAGCCTGTGGAAGTGCTGATCGGGCGGGCGGGCGCGGCTGTCGCCCACCGGGCGGCTCGCCTCCTCTCTGGCGTTTACGCCAAGCGCATCGTGGTGGTGGCCGGCAAAGGCAACAACGGCGCTGACGGCCGGGCCGCCGCCGCCCTTCTCTCGAGCCAGGGCGCCGACGTCCAGGTGCTGGAGGCGGGCGACCTCGGGGCCGGGCAGCCCCTGCCGGCCGCCGACCTCGTGGTCGACGCCGCTTACGGCACCGGCCTGCAGCGGGCGTACTCGCCGCCGTCTCCAGGGCGGTCTCCGGTGCTGGCCGTGGACATACCCTCGGGCATGTCCGGCCTGACGGGCGAGGTGCTCGAAGGCGGGGGGGCCATGCCGGCGGCGGCCACGGTCACTTTCGCCTCGTTGAAGCCCGGCCTGCTGCTCGGTGCCGGCCCTGACCTTACGGGTGAGGTGGAGGTGGCCGACATAGGTCTTGGCCATCTCGCGGGCACCGCCGCCTCGTGCTGGTTGGTGGGCGACACCGATGTTGGCGGGCGGCTGCCCCGCCGGCCCCGAGAGGGTCACAAGTGGTTGACGGCGCTGCAGGTGGTGGCCGGCTCACCGGGCATGACGGGCGCACCGTGGCTGGTCAGCCGGTCGGCCCTGCGCGCCGGCGCCGGCTATGTCCGCCTCTCCATGCCCGGGGTCGACCCTTCTGTCCTGCCTCCGGGGGAGCTGGTCCACCTCCCGGTGCCGGCGTCAGGATGGCACGTCAAGGTGCTCGACGAGCTGTCACGGGTCAAAGCCCTGGTCGTCGGCCCCGGTCTCGGCCCGGTGGTGGACAGCACGGGTGGGAGCGCCGGAGCGGACGGGGGTGCCCTGCCCGGGGGCGAAGTCGGCCTGCTCGTCGCCGCCGCCGCCGTACCCACTGTCATCGATGCCGACGGGCTCAACGCCATAGGCAGCCTGGAAGCGCTGGCGGCCATTGTGGCCAGGCGCAGCCAGCCGACGGTGATAACGCCTCACGCCGGCGAGTTCGCCCGCCTGGCCGGCCATGCGCCGGGGCCCGACCGCCTGGCTGAGACCCGCCAAGCCGCCGCCCGCAGCGGCGCCATTGTCCTCCTGAAGGGCTCGACAACGGTCATCGCGGCGCCGGACGGGAGGGCCTTGCTGGCTGCTTCGGGCGATGCCCGGCTGGCCACCGCCGGCACGGGGGACGTCCTGTCCGGTGTCATTGGTGCGTTCCTGGCCCGGGGCCTGCCTGCCTTCGAGGCGGCCGCTCTGGCCGCTCACGTCCATGGCCGGGCCGCCCACTGCGGGTACCGGGAAGGCCTGGTCGCCAGCGACTTGCCCGACCTGGTGGCGGGCTGGCTTTCGGAGCTGGACCGGCCGTGAGCGGGCTCGACCCGGCCCAGACGGTCACGGCCCAGCGGGTGGCGGGGTGGCTGCGACCGGCCTGGGTGGAGGTCGACCTGGCCGCCGTGACGGCCAATGTCGCCCATATCCGCACGACGGTGGCGCCCTCGGCCGTTTGCGCCGTCGTCAAGGCCTTCGGCTATGGTCACGGAGCGGTGCCCGTCGCCCGGGCAGCCCTGGCGGGAGGTGCTGTGTACCTGGGCGTGGCCCTGGCCGAAGAGGGCCATGAGCTGCGCCAAGCGGGTATCCGGGTCCCCGTTCTGGTGCTCTCCGAGCCCCCTGCCGAAGCCATGGCCCTGGTCGTCGAGGACAACTTGACGGCTACCATCTACACCGACGACGGCCTGGCCGCCCTGCTCGAGGCGGCGGCCGGCGCCCGGCCCGCCCCGCCCGGTACGGACGAGAGGGGCGCCGGGCTGCCGCCGGTACCCGTCCACCTCAAGTTGGACACGGGGATGCACCGGGTAGGGGCGAACGCGGCGGTAGTGCTCGAGCTCGCTCGTCGGGTGGCGGCTCATCCCGCCCTGCGGCTGGAGGGCCTGTTCACCCACCTGGCCGTGGCCGACGAGCCCGACGACGGCTTCACCACCGAGCAGCTGGGCCGTTTCGAACGGGTCGTCCGCGCTCTGGCCGGCGAAGGGATCCACCCGCTGATGCTCCATGCCGCCAACTCGGCCGGTGCTTTATGCCATCCCCGCTCCCGCTACCAGATGGTGAGGCCGGGCATGGCCATGTACGGGCAAGCGCCGGCGGCTGCTTTGCAGGGCGGCCCCCTGGTCGCCCCGCTCCAACCGGCATTGTCCTTCAAGGCCCGCGTCTCTTACGTGAAGGAGGTGGACGCCGGAGAGAGCCTGTCCTACGGCCTGCACTACCGGTTGTCCCGGCGTTCGGTGGTGGCCACTGTCCCCGTCGGCTACGCCGATGGCGTCCCTCGGCGCCTCTCGATGGTCGGTGGGGAGGTCCTCATCGGCGGGCGTCGCCTGCCCGTCGTCGGCGCCGTCACGATGGACCAGATCCTGGTGGACTGCGGGCCGGGGAGCGGGGTCAGCCGAGGGGACGAGGTCGTCCTGCTGGGCCGGCAGGGCGACGCCGAAATTTCGCCCTGGGAATGGGCTGAGCGCCTCGGCACCATCGCCTACGAAGTGACCTGCGCCCTGTCGCCCCGGCTGCCCCGCCTGTACACGAGCCACTAGTGACCGTTCTCCCCTTGCTCCAGTTGGCGCAGGACGCCTCCACTTGCACCCGTTGCCGGCTGGCCGGCGGCCGCACGAACGTGGTGTTCGGGATGGGCAACCCGATAGCGGGCCTCATGTTCGTCGGTGAAGGGCCGGGCGAGCAGGAGGACCTCCAAGGCCTGCCCTTCGTAGGCCGATCGGGGCAGTTGCTAGACCGGCTGGTCCTGGAGGAGATGAACCTGACCAGGGACGACTTTTACATCGCCAACACCGTGAAATGCCGGCCGCCGGCCAACCGCGACCCACTGCCCGACGAGATCGAAGCGTGCTGGCCCTACCTCGACAAGCAGCTGGAGCTCATCGACCCCAAGGTCGTGGTGACCCTGGGCAACTTCGCCACCCGTTCGCTCCTGAGGACCGAGGAGGGCATCAGCAGGCTGCGGGGCCGGGCCTATCCCTACCGGTCGGGCTACCTGGTCCCCACCTTCCACCCATCGGCTGCCCTGCGGGGGGGAGGCAGTGTGGTGGCTCAGATCAGGGCCGACCTCGTGCGGGCCAAGGAGGCCCTGGCCGCCGCGCCCCCGCCGCGTTCACCCAGATGAGCCCTTCGGCTACTCTCTTCGCCTTGGCGAGCGGGCCGGACGATATGAAAGCGCTAGGGGCGGCCCTGGCCGGGCTGCTGCAGCCGGGGGACACGGTGCTCCTGGGGGGCGACCTGGGCGCCGGCAAAACAACCTTCGTCCAGGGCCTGGCGGCTGCCTTGGGGGTCGGCGAGCCCGTGACCAGTCCCACCTTCGTACTTGTCCACAGCTACCAGACGGCCGCCGGCTGGGCGCTGCTGCATGCCGACGTGTGGCGTCTAGAGCAGCTCCAGGAGGTCATCGACCTCGCCCTTCCCGAGCTGATCGAGGACGGCGGGGCGGCGGTGGTCGAGTGGGGCGAGATGGCGGCCCCGGCCCTGGCCGCTGACTGCCTGCACGTGGCCATCGACTTCGCCGACGACGGGCCGCCGGCCGCCGGCCCGCCGGGCCAACCGGGCCCACAGGGCCATGCGGTCGGCGGTGCGGGCGGTGCCCGTCGCCTGGCCTTTAGGGCGCTGGGGCCGAGCTGGGAGCAGCGGATGGCCGGGCTGCAGGCGGCGTTGGCGGCTTAGGCGGATGTCCCCCCGCCGTGGCCGGGCGCAATGAAGATCCTGGCCATCGAGAGCGCCACCGGTTCGGTGGGGTGCGCATTGTGGGCCAACGGGGCTCCGCTGGCTTCGTTCGTGCTCGTCGCCCCCCAACGCCACGCCGAGGTGCTCATGCCGGCCATCGACGACCTCTGCCGCTACGCCGCCGTGCCCGTCGACGGCCTGGACGGTGTGGCAGTCGACGTGGGCCCCGGCCTGTTCACCGGTCTGCGCGTGGGTCTGGCCACGGCCCGAGCGATAGCCACTGCCCGCGGTATCCCGGCCGCCGGGGTGACCAGCCTGGAAGCACTGGCCCATCCCCACCGGCGCCGACGGGGACTGCTCGCCGCCGTCGTCGACGCCCGGAGGGGGGAGGTCTTCTCGGCCATCTACGCCGGCGGTGGCGAGGTCCTCGAGGAACGCCGGGCCGCCCGTATCTCCAGCCCCGAGGACCTGGCCGCGGAGCTTGGCGCCCTGAGCGAGCGCCCGCTCGCTGTTGGGGACGGCGCCTGGCGTTACCGGGAGCTCCTGACCGGCCCGGCCCAGGTGGCCGGGCCCGCGGACGCCTCGCCCTCGCCCCTGGTGGTGGCCGAGATCGGGTCGGGCCGCCTCACGCCGTCGTTACCTGAGCCCCTTTACCTCCGCCAGGCCGACGTGCGCATCGGCTGGGAAGAAGTCGGTGGGCGGGTGATGGGCATTGGCGCGCCGGCCCCGGGCGCGCCGCCGGCTGCCGCTTCGGCGGCGGTTCGTCCCAAGCTGGGCCCATGAGGCGACGCATGTTGCACACGGCGCGCCCGGTAGTGGCCATAGGGCCCATGCGCCGCAGGCATCTCCCCGCCGTGATGCGTATAGAGCACGGGGCGCACCCCCGGCCTTGGACCATCGGCATCTTCAACAGCGAGCTGGCCCAGGGCGACGCCCGTTACTACGCCGTGCTGCGGGCCGACGGCAAGATAGCGGGCTATGGAGGCCTCATGTTCGTAGCCGACGAGGCCCACGTCACCAACATCGCTATTGCCCCCTCGCTACGCCGGCAAGGCCTGGGCAGCCGGCTGCTGGCTCACCTGGCCCGGGAAGGTAGCCGGCGCCATTGCGTGGCCATGACCCTCGAGGTCCGCATGGGCAACCTGGCCGCCCAGCAGATGTACCGCAATTTTGGTTTTGTAGGTTCCGGCGTCCGGCGCAATTACTACCCCGAGACCGGTGAGGACGCCCTCATAATGTGGCTTTACGACCTGCTCTCGCCGCAGGTGCAGGGGCGCCTGGACGAGCTGGAGAAGAGCCTGTGAAGGTCCTCGCCATAGAGACGTCGTGCGACGAAACGGCGGCCGCGGTGGTCGAGGACGGCCACCGCGTCCTATCATCGGTGGTGAGCAGCCAGACTGCTATCCACGCCTATTTTGGCGGTGTGGTGCCGGAAATCGCCAGCCGGGCGCACCTGGACCTGGTTACCCCGGTGGTGGCCGATGCTCTTTCCCGGGCCTCGGCGTCCCCGGCGGATCTCTCCGCCGTAGCCGCCACCATCGGCCCGGGCCTCATAGGTTCACTGCTGGTCGGCGTGAGCGCGGCCAAGGCCTACGCCTGGTCGTGGGGCGTCCCCTTCGTCGGCGTCAACCACATGGAAGGCCACCTTCACGCCGCTTTCTTGGAAGACCCGGCCCTGTCGTTGCCGATGGTGGTACTGCTCGTCTCGGGTGGCCACACGATGCTCATATGCATGCAGGACCGGGCTGCGGGCGAGTACACCCTGCTGGGCCAGACGATAGACGATGCCGCCGGAGAAGCCTTCGACAAGGTCGCCCGTTTTCTCGGCCTGGGCTACCCGGGCGGCCCGGCCATCGAGCAACTGGCCCGTCACGGCTCGCCCGACGCCATTGCCTTTCCTCGGGGCCTGGCCGGCAACGGTTACGATTTTTCCTTCAGCGGTCTCAAAACTTCCGTCGTGCGCTATGTGCGGGCCCATCCCGGGGCCGGCCTCGCCGACGTAGCGGCCAGCTTCCAGGAGGCGGTGGTCGACGTGCTGGCCGCCAAGACCCGGGAGGCGGCGGCCGAAATGGGAGCAAAAGCCATTTGTATCGGCGGTGGCGTGGCCGCCAACACCGCCCTGCGGGAACGTATAAAACAGGTCTGCCGCCAAGACGGCCGCGCCGCCTTTATACCGTCCCGGTCCATGTGCACGGACAATGCCGCCATGATCGGTGCCACTGCCTGGTACCGCCTGCGGAGGGACGGGCCCACGCCTCTCGGCACTGGCGTCGACCCCAACCTCAGGCTCGCGCTGGTAGGCCGGCCTTGACGGGCCGGAGGGCCAGAGGCCTTGACGGTCAGAGGGGCAACGGGTAGTCTTGGCGCCCGAGGCGGGCCAGGTCGTCACCGCCGGCCGTCCGTCCCGGCTCCTCGGGCGGGGTGGCGGTCGCCTCGCCGGTGGTGGGGCCGATCACTACCCGGTCGCGACCGTCACGTTTAGCGACGAACAGGGCGGCGTCGGCCCGACTGATCAGGGTGGGGACGTCCTCCTTGCCCAACGCCTCGACGACCCCGAAACTGGCGGTGTAGTGGGGCAAGCCGGCGACGGTGATGGCGGCGTCGAGCCTCGAGCGGAGGGCGTCCAGGAATTTTTGGGCATTGAGCGCCGTGCACGTGGGCAAGGCGATGACGAACTCCTCGCCGCCGTGGCGGCCGATAACGTCCTCGGACCGGAACGAGCTGCGCAGTATCTCGGCGAACAGGACCAGGGCGCGGTCCCCGGTGGCGTGACCGTAAGTGTCGTTCAACGCCTTGAAGTGGTCGAGGTCGGCCATGGCCAGCGACAGCGGCCCCTGTCGTTCGAGCAGCGGAGCGACCTTCTGCTCGAACGAGCGGCGGTTCAACAGACCCGTGAGGCCGTCGGTGGCGGCTTGGAGCTGGGTCTCGGACATGACCCGGAGCAACCCGACCCGGGCGCCGGCCAGTTTGGCCAGGGTTTCCAGGTCAGAAAGCTGAGTGCTGTGAAAAGGGGCCTCGGACGTGCCGGTGGCGTGCATGACCCCCACGGTGCGGCCCATGATCGACACCGGGACGCACAAGGCCCGAGCCGGGCCCTCGGGACGGCCCCGCAGCTTAGGGCAGGCGTCGAGCGCCTCGCTGTGGTTGAAATGCTGTACCTGGGCCCGGCGGGCGGCGGGGCAATGGTCCGGCGAGTCGACCGAGCACCCGGGCGGGGCGCCCGTGGGGGATGCCGACGCCACGCGCTGCAGGTGGGCGTGACTGTTGTCGGCCAGCAGCAGTTCGATCGGCGAACCCGGAAGGGTTATGGCGAAAGACCTTTCGATCACGGTCATGACCTCCGCCTCGCCGTCAGCCATGTCGAGGGCGTTGGCCAGCCGGCTCTCGAACTTCTGCCCGCGCGCCCGCTCGTCGACGCCGTCGAGGGCGGCGTTCAAAGCCGTCCCCATCTGGCCGACCTCGTCTGAGGAGTCCACGCCGATGCGTTTGGTCAGGTCGCCCGCTGCCACCTGTTCGAGGACCTTCACCGTCTGGCGCAAACGGGTGGTGATGGACCGGCTGACCAGGGCCCCGATGCCGATGGCGAGACCGAGGGCGGCGAGCATCAGCGCCACGACCACCAGCCGGTCCCCCGCGTCCCGGGACGAAGACGCCGCCAGTGCCGACTCGCTCTGCGTCTGGATCTGTCCTTCCAGCGTAGCGAGCGGTGCCGTCACCGTGTGATAGGCCAGGGCGGCCACGCCGGCGTTGGCCTCCTGCAACGTCGAGGGCGTCCCGGCTCTGAAGTCGGCGATGATCGTGTCGGTCAGATCGACGTAGGCGTCGAGGGCTTGGCCTGCCTGGCTCAGTTCCGCTCGTTCGCCGGCCCCGGTGACCAGGGTGGCCAGGGCGTCGCTGTCCGCTCGGGCGGCGGTGGTGCTCTGGGCCAGGCTCTGCAGGTCGGACGAGGGGTTGCTGCGCGAACTGAAGTCGTAGGCCACGGAGTTGGCGGCGACGGCCACACCCGCGGCGTCCAACTGGTACTGCTTGCACTCCTGGGTCAAAGCCAACGCCCGTCGTTGCGACGCCGTGCTCGTGATCTGCTGCGATGCCAGCGTCCACGCCAGCCCGGAGGTGATAGCGAGCAGTACGGCCATGCTGCCGAAGCCTGCCGTCATCCTGCTGCTGATCTTCACGATCTTCTCTTTAGGCTCGGTCTTCTCTTTTGGGCTCGGTCCGCTGTCGCTTGCCACTGGGCCGGGCGCGTCTGGCACCCGTTCCATAACGCTTATCGGCCGCTCCCGCCCCAGCCTGAGGTGAGGGACTGGCGTCAGCGCCTGGTACCGTTTGCAAACCGATGGGCTCATCGCCAGACCTTTCTTTCCCCCGCCAACAGGCCCGTACCCGGCGGTTCACCTTGGGTGCACCTCGCACCTTCACGGTGTCGCCCGACGGGGAGCGGGTCGTCTTCCTGCGCTCTCCGGCCGGGGACGACCCCTCCACGTCGCTGTGGGTGTACCACCTCGCCACCGGCAAAGAGCGAGAGGTGGCCAGCGCCGCCCGGCTCCTCGGGGCGGGGGCGGAACACCTGACCGTGGAAGAGCGGGCACGCCGCGAACGCAGCCGTGAGCTGGCCGCCGGCATTGTCGCCTATGCCTGCGACGAGGCCGTCTCCCACGCCGCCTTCGCCCTGGGCGGCAAATTGTGGTGGGCGGGCCTGGACGACGGGGGGGACCTCCCCGAGCCGGTCCTGCTCCCCGGGCCAGGCGACGTGGTCGACCCCCGCCCGAGCCCGACGGGGCGGCACGTGGGTTTCCTGTCCGGCCCGAGCCTCTGTGTGGTGGGCACGACGGGTGCCGACGGCCACCGCGTCGTGGCCGAGGAGGCGGGGGAGGTGACCTGGGGGGCGGCCGAGTTCATCGCCGCCGAAGAGATGGGGCGCGCCCGGGGCTTTTGGTGGTCGCCCGACGGCTGCTCCGTGCTGGCCGCCCGGGTCGACAACAGCCCGGTGGCCACCTGGTGGACGTCGGACCCCTCCGCGCCCAGCGCTGCTCCCCAGGCCCACCGGTACCCCGCCGCCGGTACCGCCGACGCCCGGGTCAGCCTGTGGCACCTCCCGGTGGTCCCGGAGAGCGGTGGCCGGGCACAGGTGCGCTGGGACGACCGGAGGTACCCGTACTTGGTGTCGGTCCACTGGAACGTGGGCGGCCCACCTCTCCTGCTGGTGGAGCAGCGGGACCACAAGGCGTGCGCCGTCCTTTCCGCCGACGTCCAGCAGGGCACCACGTCGGTCCTGGCCGAGGAGGTCGACGACGCCTGGGTGGACCGGCCCCCGGGCGTGCCCGCCTGGACCGAAGGCGCAGAGCTGTTGTGGGCGGGGGCGGACACCGGGACCTGGCGCCTAAAACTGGGGGAGCGGTGGTTGACCCCGCCCGGGCTCCAGGTGCGGGAGGTCACCAGCGTGGGCCGCGGCATCGTCTTTACGGCCTCAGCCGAGCCCGAGACGGTGGAGGCCTGGCGCTGGTCCCCCGATGAGGGCGGCATCCACCCGCTGACGTCCTCGGGGGGCGTCTCCAGCGCCTACGGCGACGGGCCGGCCCGGGTGGTCACCTCCCGGGGCATGGCCTGGGCCGGGGTGCGGGCCGAAGTGCACCGGGAAGGCTCGCCGCCTCGGGCCCTCGCCAACGTGGCCGAGACGCCCGTGGTCCACCCGGTGGTGCGTTTCCTGCGGGTAGGCGACCGCCGGCTCAGCGTGGGCGTTGTGCTGCCCACGGGCCACACCGCCAAGGGTGGCAGTGGCAAGGGTGGCAGTGGCAAAGGTGGCAGTGGCGAAGGTGGCAGTGGCGGCAAGCTGCCCGTCCTGATGGCTCCGTACGGGGGCCCGGGCCACCAGGTGGTGATGGCGGCGAGCCCGTTATGGCTGGAGGCCCAGTGGTTCGCCGACCAGGGTTTTGCCGTGGTGGTGGCGGACGGCCGGGGCACGCCGGGGCGAGGGCCGGCCTTCGAGCGTGAAGTGCACCTGGACCTGGCCGGGCCGGTGCTCGAGGACCAGGTGGACGCCCTTCACGGTGCTGCCCGTGAGGTCGAGGACCTCGACCTCACCCGGGTGGCCATAAGGGGCTGGTCTTTCGGGGGGTACCTGGCGGCGCTGGCCGTGCTGGCCCGGCCCGACGTGTTCCACGCCGCCGTCGCCGGCGCCCCGGTAACGGACTGGGCCCTCTATGACACCTACTACACCGAGCGTTTCCTGGGGCACCCCGACGTCGAGCCGGGGGCTTACCTGCGCTCGTCGCTCCTGCCCCTGGCGCCGGGCCTGCGGCGTCCCTTGCTGCTCATACACGGCCTGGCCGATGACAACGTGTTCGCCGCTCACACCCTGGCCCTCTCCAGCGCGCTGCTAAGCGCCGGCCGCCCTCACAGCGTCCTGCCCCTTCCCGGGATAACCCACGTGGCGAACAGGGGCGATGTGGCCGAGAAGCTGTTATTGGCCCAGCTCGACTTCCTCCGGCGGGCCTTGCGCGAGCCTCTCGGCCCCTAGGCGGCCCCACCCGCGCCCCGGCCGGCCGGCCGCCGGGCCTCCCAAGAACAGTTTGTGCTAACTCCCAGGGGCCGCTATCGTTAGCACTCGTCAGGTGAGAGTGCTAACCGGAGACCCGGTTGAGACATATCCCAACGGAGGCGACGACATCATGACCTTGCAGCCACTCGACGATCGAATCGTTGTCCGCCCCAATGAGGCGGAAGAGAGGACGGCGTCGGGCCTCGTCATTCCCGACACCGCCAAAGAGAAGCCCCAACAGGGCGAGGTACTGGGCGTCGGCCCCGGCCGCCGTGCGGACAGCAGCGGCGAGCTCATCCCCCTCGACATCAAGGTGGGCGACACAGTCCTTTACTCCAAGTACGGCGGCACCGAGGTCACGGTCGACGGTGAGGACCTCCTCGTGCTGAGCAGCCGCGATGTATTGGCCAAGGTGAAGAAGTAGTGGCCAAGGAGCTGCATTTCGACGAGAGGGCCCGCAGAGGCCTCGAGACCGGCGTCAACAAGCTGGCCGACGCGGTCAAGGTGACCCTCGGGCCCAAAGGGCGCAATGTCGTGATCGGCAAGCGCTGGGGTGCGCCCACGATCACCAACGACGGGGTGACCATCGCCAAGGAGATCGACCTCGAGGATCCCTTCGAGAACATGGGCGCCCAGCTGGTCAAGGAAGTGGCCAGCAAGACCAATGACATCGCCGGTGACGGCACAACCACGGCCACCGTGCTGGCTGCGGCCATGATCAACGAAGGGCTTCGGCACGTCACCAGCGGGGCCAATCCGGTCCAGCTCAAGACCGGAATCCAGAAGGCCGTCGACAAGGTGGTGGACGAGATCAAGAAGCACTCCGTCCCGATCAGTGAACGAGAGAAGATCGCCCAGGTCGCCTCGATCTCGGCTGCCGACCCCGCCATTGGCGAGACCGTGGCCGATGCCATGGAGAAGGTTGGCAAGGACGGAGTCATCACCGTCGAAGAGTCGAAGGGGATCGAGACCGAGCTCGAGCTGGTCGAAGGCATGCAGTTCGACAAGGGCTACGTGAGCGCCTACATGGTTACCAATGCCCAGGCAATGGAGGCGGTCCTGGAGGACCCCTACATCCTGATCACCGACCGGAAGATCTCGGCGATCGCGGACCTGCTGCCAGTGGTAGAGAAGATCCATCAGAGCGGCAAGCCGCTTCTGATCGTCGCCGAGGATGTGGACGGGGAAGCCCTGGCCACTCTTATCGTCAACAAGATCCGTGGCATCTTCACCGCAGTGGCGGTCAAGGCGCCCGGGTTCGGTGACCGGCGCAAGGCCATGCTCCAGGACATCTCGGTGCTCACCGGGGGCACTGTGATCAGCGAGGAGCTCGGGCTCAAGCTGGATTCGGTGCAGCTTGACCAGTTGGGCCGCGCCCGCCGGGTCAAGATCACCAAGGACGACACCACCATCGTCGAGGGTGCCGGCAAGAAGGACGCCATCAAGGGTCGGATCGAGCAGATCAAGGCCGAGATCGACAAGTCCACCAGCGACTGGGACAAGGAGAAGCTCCAGGAGCGGCTCGCCAAGTTGGCGGGCGGTGTGGCGGTGATCAAGGTCGGAGCGGCCACTGAGACCGAGCTCAAGGAGCGCAAGCATCGGATGGAGGACGCCGTGTCAGCCACCCGGGCGGCGGTCGAGGAGGGAATCGTTCCCGGCGGCGGCACGGTGCTGCTGCTAGCCCAGAAGGCGCTGGACAAGCTCAAGTTGGAAGGCGACGAGCAGATAGGTGTGACCATCGTCCGCAGGGCTCTGGAGGAGCCGGCACGTCAGATCGCCAACAACGCTGGAGCCGAGGGCTCTGTGATCGTGGAGCGAATTCGCAGCCTGCCAGCCGGGCAGGGCTACAACGCCGCCACCGGCGAGTTCGTGGACATGGTCAAGGCGGGGATCATCGACCCCACCAAGGTGACCCGCTCGGCGGTCCAGAACGCAGCCTCCATCGCGGGTCTGCTTCTCACCACTGAGTCGCTGATCACGGACATCCCGGAGAAGAAGGGAGCCCCTGCTCCCGCAATGCCTGAGTACTAGGCGCGATCCCGGCCGAAGCGTCGGACTCGTGCTGAGGAGTGGGGGGCCCCCGGGCCGCCACTCCTTCTCTTTTGGTCGGTGCCAGCGCTCTTCCCCGGCGCTAAACTCCGGGACCAACTGCCACCCGATCAGATCCGCGGGTGATTGGAGGAACCTCCCGGTGGCCTCGGAGCGTCCTGATCCCCAGGCAGATGAATTGGCCGAACGTTGGGTCAGCCTCTACGGGGATCTCGCATTGCGTACCGCCTACCTCTTCCTCCGCGACCGGGCTCTGGCCGAAGACTGCGTGCAGGACGCATTTGTCAGCGCCTGGAAGGCCCGCTTCAGCCTGCGCGACCCCAGGGCGGAGCGAGGCTGGCTGATGACCATCGTCGCCAATACCGCCCGCTCACACCTGCGCCGCCGGATACCCACCCCAACCGACGCTCTCCCGGCAGATCCGTCGGTCCGCGACCCGTTCTCCGATCTCGCTCTCTCGGCCGACCTACGCCAGGCGCTGGACCAGCTCCCCCAGGACCAGCGCGAGGTGATCGTGTTGCGCGTCTATCTCGACTTCTCGGTGGAGGAGACCGCCCGCGCCTTGAAGGTTGCTGAAGGAACCGTGAAGTCACGACTAAGTCGAGCCCTGGAGGCACTGCGCCAGATATGGATCCCGACGATCTACTGATCGAGAGGCTGGCCGAGGAGATGCACCGGTCCACGGCGGCAATGCGGCTGCACCCGGAACTCCGGGCCGAGCTCAAGAACCGGATGCTGGCCACCCCGGCCAGTCGCTGGCGTCGCTGGCTTGGTGGCTTGCCCGCCGCCAGCTGGGGCCGCGGCGCTGTGGTGGGTGCAGCCTTCGCCGCCGTGGCGTTGGCTGTCGCCATACCCCTGGCACTCTCCCATCCCGGCACCTCGCACTCTGCCGTCTCTCTGGAATTGGTTCCCAAGGCCAACTCAGGAGCTTTCCCTGGCGCTGAGGCTGCTCCCGCCACCTGCGCCGCAAGCTCGGCGAAGCTGAGCGTCACGCCGACCCACGCGACCCTCGCCCCGGGCCAGCAGGCCAAGTTCTCGGTCTCCGAGATCGGTGCGGACTGTGACCTCACCGTCACTGTTGGCGGCCCCTCGAAAGCGGGCATGACCGTGGAGTCGATCTCTCCGTCGCCAACCCCGGGAGGCTTGGCAGTCACCCAGGCGGACTTCGAACTGGTCTGGAGCGGGAAGCGAGCAGCCGCGAACAGTGGTACGGCAGCCTCCAGCCCGGGAACGCCGGGCAAGAGTCCGCTTCCGGCCGGCCACTACGTAATCACCGTGACGGTGGCGCACAGCAGCGCCGCCGCTTCGGTTGGGATAACCGTCTCCTAGCGCAGCCCCGGGCCGCGATCTTCGGCATGGGTGACAATGGCCCCCAGCCATGGCCGCGATTCTCACGCTGCTAACCGACTTCGGCACCTGCGACGGCTACGCCGGGGCGCTGGAAGGGGCGATTGCGGGGGTAGCGCCCCAGCTCAGGGTGGTGACAGTCACCCATGGGATCCCGCCCCACGATATTGGAGCGGGTGCCTACTGGCTGGCGGCGTCTGCACCATCCTTCCCTCCTGGGACGGTGCATTGCGCTGTCGTAGACCCGGGCGTTGGCACCGATCGACCCCTGGTCGCCGCCCGCGTCGATCGACAGTTGGTGATCGCACCGGACAACGGTCTGCTGCACTTCATGTGGAGCCGTGGCCGGAATCGGCTGGCACTGCGGATCGAGACTGCCGGTCTTGAACCGACGCGGCTGAGCGCGACCTTTCACGGCCGCGACCTGATCGCACCCCTGGCCGCGCGCGTCGCAGCTGGCACCCTCAGCTTCGAAAGCCTGGGCCCCCGAATCTCGAGCCCCAAGTTGGTGAGCGATTTCCTTCCCCGCGGCGACAGCGCCGGAACCGATGCCCGCGTCATCGTCGTCGACCGGTTCGGCAACGTAATCCTCGCCGTAGCGCGCACACCCTTCTATGCACCCATGCCCGCCAGCGCCTCTCTCGCAAACGGAAGAGTTATCTCCGATTTGGTTCGCACCTACGCGGAGATTCAGGGTGATCTGGCGATGTTGTGGAACAGCGCCGACCATCTGGAAATCGCAGGCAACGGCAAGAGTGCAGCAAGCTTGCTCAACCTGCATCCGGGGGATCGCGTGCGAGTCGCCTGGGCGGCGAGCCAGAAGCCTGCAGAGCGTGGCAGCAGCAGTGAAGGCGCGGTCGCGTCATGAGGGACTCGACCGTGGCGTCCGCTGAACAGGCGCGAGGGCTGGACGCTGCGGCGTTGCGTGCGGGCGTGTCTGTCGATGCCCTGATGGCGCTGGCTGGATTTCAATGCGCACGCCTGGCGCAACGGCTTTTTGCAGGGCGCGAGGACGATTCGAGGGTCGCGGTCCTGGCCGGCAGGGGCAACAACGGTGTCGACGCGTTGGGCTGTGCGCGCCACTTAGCATCATGGGGTCATCGGGTCCGGGTCGTGGTCCTGGCGGATGCGGAGAATCCCGACTCCATCTACGCTCGTCAAACCACGGCCGCGGTTGCGGCTGGTGCCGACCTTCGCTCCCATGCCGAAGGTTTGGTCGCCTCCTTGGCGTGGGCACTCGCCGGAGCGGGGGTGATCGTCGACGGACTGCTGGGGACGGGCAGCACCGGACCACCCAGAGGGATGCTGGTAGAGGTTGTCCAGGGCATCAATTCGGCGTCAGCATCGGTTCTGGCGATCGATCTACCCAGCGGTCTGGACGCGACCAGCGGCGAGGTCGCGGGGGAGTGCGTTCGTGCGGACGCAACGCTGATGCTGGCGGTCGCCAAATCTGGATGCCTCGTCGAGTCCGTACGCTCAATCGTCGGCCAGCTGTGGCTGGCGGATATTGGCGTGCCCGCCGAGTCCTACCGGGCGGTAGGGCTTGCGCCCCCAGACTTCCACGGTGGCGACCTGGAGCGATTCGCGTCCCCATGATCTCGGCCAGAGTCCTGCCGCGTGCCGGCTGGCGGCAGGCCGGACTGCTGACGCGGGACAGGGACACGGCCCAGCGGGCTCGCACCAGGGGGTGCTTGCGCTTGGAGCGCGCCCCGGTTATGCTTGCGCCAGCTCGCGTGTCACCGCACGCAACGTCATGAATACCGTCCTAGAAAGACCGCACATCGCCGCGAGCACGCTGGAGGAGCTCGGCCGCCAGCATCTCGACGCCTTGGTCACTTATGCCCTCCACCTCACCGGCACGCCTGAGGATGCGGTGGAGTACGTGACCGCAGGCCTGTTTCACGCACGACATTTCCCGGCGCAGGCACTCCATCGCGATGGACGCGCGATTCTCTACAGGGCGGTGACTCGCGCCGCCCGCCAGAACCAGCACTATCCACCGCAGCGTCGCGGCGTCGCCCGACTCTTCGCCAAACGACCGGCGCTGATCAGCCTTGGGCCGGCCGCGGCCGACGCGTCCCGAATCAACACCGCCAAGAGAGCGCTGCTCGCGACGGAGTTCAGTCGCCGCGCATCGCTGCTGCTAAGGGACTTGGCCAAGCTCTCGTACCGGGAAATCGGCGTTGCCATGGAATGCTCGCCGGAGGCGGCATCCCGATTGGTTGCGTCTGCCCGCCGTGAATTCGGCAGCATTTACCGCGATATTTCTATATGAAGTGCAGCCTCCTCACCCTTAGCTGCGCGCTGGACGGGGAGTTGTCGCGAGAGCGCCAGACCGAGCTCGATGCCCACCTGATTACTTGCGAGCGTTGTCGAACCGGTATGCGCTATCTCCGCGAGGAGACGGAGCGAATTTCGCTGCTGACGCCCGTACATCTTTCAGAAGATCGAGCGACCGCGCTTCTTGAACGCGCTCGAGTCCTGGTTCCGGTCAACGGCCACCTGCCCACGAGCGGCTCCCACCCCTCCGGGGATGAGTCCAAGGCGGAGCCACGGGTTGCGCCGGATCCCTTCGGCGCCATGGGGTTGGAGGCGGCCATCATGGACGTGCCTCCACGAGTGGAGCCGGTTGCACCCGCGGCTCCGCCCGATACCGAGGAGCTGGCGATTGAATCCGAGGCGCCCGAACCCGAACTCGAGCACGGGAGCGCGTTCCAGGCATCCGAGGCGGATCGAGCCGCTGCCGATGCCATCGCTGCGGTTCCAGACTCGCTCTGGCTGCCTGAGACCACTGACGACGACGAAGAAGCCACCTCGAGCGACCAGGCGCTAGAGCCGGTAGAAGCCGACGAGCCACCGACGACGCTTGCCGCCGAGTCCCCGCCCCTGATGCCTACCGAACCTCCCCGGCAACCTGATGCCTCCAATCCACCTCCCGCGCGCCCTTCGTCGATGGGCCAGGATGCCGCGCCCGAGGCGCGCCCGCGCACGATGGTGATCCCGGGATGGGAGCCAGCCACCGAGCTCAACATGCCCTGGACCGATATCCCGCCGGCGGCGCCCTCAGCCAATACCTGGGCGCCAGACCTGGCCGGGGTCCCCGTGCAACGGCCATCCTCTATGCCACCTCCCGCGCCCTTCCCAGCCCCACCCCCGCCCACCCGGCCAGCCGCGGCCGCCGTGCCGGTGACTCCGACTCAACCACGAACTCGGATCCCCGAGCGCCAAGCCCGGGCTCGGCCTTCGCGACCGGGTTTCACGTGGCCCAGCCTGTCTCTTCCCAACCTCTCCCTAGACAGTCTCCCTCTTGGCGATCGAATTCGCTGGCCACGCTTTCCGCAGTCCGGGTCCGACCGACCCGGCGAACGCAGCTGGACCAGAACCGGTCTGATTGCGGTGGCGGCTCTGGCCGCAGTCTTGATCGCTTGGAATATCGCCCATGCCAGCCCCAAGCCTGCCCCCAGTCACCATTCCCGCAAGACAGCTGCCGCCGCAGCCTCTCCAGCGCCTAGTCCCTCCGCGAGCGCCACCCCAACACCCACGCCGGCAACGCCCGCCCCGCTGGCCCTATCCGGCGTCCAGACGGTGGGGGGCGCTGGCGACGGCTACGTGATCCAGACCGTTCGCTACGGGGTTCACGGCAGCCAATTCTGGGTCGTGTTCCAGATGGTGCGGGGCAGCGGTAGCCCCAAGGTGACCTCCGGGTTGGACGGGCCGCTGACCCTCTACCTGGAGATGCCCGGGGTGGCGCCCGGAACCGCGGTGCCCCAGCCCCCGGCCGGAGCGGTAGTCAGCAGCATCACCTTGGGCTCGGTCCCCGGTTTCAGCGGAGCTGTCTACATCCTTCACCTGACCCGAGCGGTCCAACTTTCGCCCTCGTTGCTCCCGGGCACCAACACCGGTGGCGCGGGCGAGCGCTACGTAGCCATCCTCCAGTAGCAGATCCGCGTCTCCCGAGGAGCCTCAGTTGCGGTCGTAGCTGGGTGCCATCTGGAGTCGATTGGCCAGTTCCAGGTCGAGAAACGTCACCTCCCGCTTGAGCAGCTCTATCTCCTGACGGAGCCGGGCGCTGACGCTGGCCTGCTCCAGGAGAGTCTGCTTGTACGTGAGCTCGACCATCAGGGTCGATGCGATCACCCAGGAGAGCAGGATTGGGTCGGTCGGGTTTGGGTTCGAGCTCGGCGTCCTGCCGGTGATCCGGGCCAGGCGTGCGGCATATCGGCTGAGGGCGGCGCCCGCCTCGCTGGCGAGAATGAACGACGCCGGGTCCGGCCCTTGGTCTTCGACAAAGTCGACTTCGGCCCGCGGGTACGGCGTTGCCGTCAGGAGCCGCCTGATCTGAAATCGCCGCCCCCCCGTCACCAACAGGTGGCTGCGCCCACCTGAGAGGGGGACCCGCTTGGTGGTGATCGCCACCGTCCCGACCTGCTCGGACTCGGCCGGACCTCCCACCTCAGGACCGCTCCGGATCGCCACCACCCCGAATCTGACCCCATCTCGCTGACAGTCCCGCAGCAGGGTCTGGTATCTAGGCTCGAAAACGTGGAGCGGCAGCGGCATGTGCGGGTAGAGCACCACGCGCAACGGGAACAGCGGTAGCTCGGGCAAGGTCGCCAAGTATGAACGCCGCGAAGCCCGGACCTCTGAGATAACGGTCAGATGCGGGCGAGCGGGGTCAGGCCGAGGAGTTCGAGTGAGCGCGCCAGGGTCGCCCGGGTCGCGTCTACCAGTCCCCGTCGCAGCCCACGCAGCTCCGGATCCGCGACTCGGTAGAGCCGGTCCGAGTGCTCGTAGAAATCATTGAAGGCAGTGGCCAGCGAGAAGGTGTAGGCGGCGAGCGTCGAGGGCGACAGCCCTTCGGTCGCGTCCGCAACAGTTCGCGGGAAGCGCTCCAGCAGCTTTACCAGAGATTGTTCGACCGGGCTCAGCTCGGCCGCGTGCTCCGGTACCGGGAGCGGATCCACCTTGGCCAGGATTCCGCAGGCGCGCGCGTGCGCGTACTGCAGGTAGACACCCGTATCGCCACTGGTCCGAAGGGCCTCCCCGAAATCAAAATTGATGATCGAATTGAGCCCGAAGCGCAGCAGGTAATAGCGCACGGCACTCGCGGCCAGACGGGCCGCGGTGGCCTGGTCCCGAGCCTTGGACTGAACCTGCCGCTCCGCCTCGTCGAGAAGGTCGTCGGCCCCGACGTCGATCCCCAGCCGGCCGCTCAGCGCGTACATCGCCTTGCCTTCGCTGGTGTCGATGCCCAGAGCCGACGCGGCCCTGGGAGAGAGCGCCACCACCTCGTAGGCGAGGTGGTGGAGAGCCTGGGCCTGGGCATCGAACCCGAGCCGCCGCAGCGCTTCCTTTACCACCCGCTGGGGGGCGCTCTGGCGCTGATCGATGACGTTGACGACCCGGGCGGCCCGACCGAAGCGATCGGGCGCCAGCTGGGCGAGCTCGGGGTCGGAGGTGGTGGTGGCCGGCCCCTGAGGGGACCAGAGGCGATAGTCGAAGTCAAGGCCGAGCACTCCGAACTTCCAGAGGTGATAGGCGATGTCCTTGCTGGTGTAGGTGGCGATTCCGTCGCTCTTAACCAGGACCTTGGCGTCACCCTCGCCCAGCTCCACCTCCTCCCCACCTTCCTCCAGGGGCAGCACCCAGCAGCCTTGGAAGGGACCTTCCATGGGCTGCTGGATCACTTTGGCCTCACGCATCCAGTCCAAGGCATGGCCCAGGAACCCGCGCTCGATGATGTCTGACTCCCACGTCAGCAGGTCGTAGGTAACACCTACTCGGGACATGGTCTGGAGGTGGGCGTCGACGATCTTGCCGGCCAGCTCCTTGGCTTCCTTGGCGACCTCGCCCTCACGACCCTCGATCTGGCGCAGGGTCTGAACTCGCAGCTCGGCCAGGGCCGGGTCCTGCTCGTAGCGGCGGCAGACCTCGACATAGGCTCGGGAGCAGAAGCGATCGAAGCTCTCTCCGTCGGCCGGGGAAAGCCCCAGGTTACGGATCCCAACCAGGACGTCCGCGACCTGAACGCCGGTGTCGTCGATGTAGTTCTGGACCTCGACGCTGTTGCCCCGGGCCCGCAGAAGCCGGGCAACGGTGTCGCCGATACAGGCGTTGCGAAGGTGGCCGACGTGGGCCGCCTTGTTGGGGTTGGTGGCGGTGTGCTCGACCACCACCTTAGGGCCGGCTTCGGGGTCAGCGCTGACAACCGCACCCCAGTCCAGCGCCCTGCGGATCACGGCTGGCGTCAGCAAGGCGAAGTCGAGCCGGAGGTTGATGTAGCCGGCCCCGGTGACCGTGATCTCGCGACGGTGGGACAGCGACATCAGGGCCACTCTGGCGGCGATCTCTGCGGCGATCTCTCGCGGTGACCGGTGCAGGAGTCCCGCCAAACGGAAGGCTAGAGCCGAGGAGTAGTCGCCTGCCTCCGGTACCGCGGAAGGCTCGACGACCGGATCCACCCGGTCCATCACCCCCAGGTCAGCGGCAGCCTGCGCCAGCGCACGGCCGAAGTTAGCTTGAAGGTCTGGGGGCATCGGCGCCTGATCGTAACCGGTCAGACGGAGCCGCCCAGGATCAGACTAGCGCGTCGAGCTTCGCCTTGAGCGCGGATTTGGGCTGGTAACCAACCACTCGCTGCACCGCCTCGCCGCCCTTGAAGAGGATCAGGGTCGGGATGCTCATGACACCGAACTGGCCGGCAACGTTGGGGTTGGCGTCGACGTCCAGCTTGGCCACCTTCACGCGCGCACCGTACTCGTTGGCCAGGTCCTCAACGATCGGCGCGAGCATCTTGCAGGGATTACACCAGTCGGCCCAGAAGTCGACCAAGACCGGGGTGCTGGCCTTGATCACCTCGCTGTCGAAAGTCGCGTCGCTCACCTGAACTGGCTCTGCCATGCTCTGCTCCCGGCGTCAGGCACTACCGCCCGGGGCGGTCGCGCTGTCAGACGCTGAATCCTTTTTGGGTTTAGATGTCGTGGTGGTGCCCGCAACGCCATCGGCCTTGGCGGGCGCCGTGGTCGTTGAGGGTGCCTCCTTGGTGTCCGTTGCTGGGGTGGAGATCGAGCTGGTAGACGATGACCTGGAATCGGTCTTGTAGAAACCCTGGCCCTTGAAAACGATACCGACTGGGAACACGACCCTTCTCACCGCCGCCCCACAGGTGGCGCACTGGGTGAGGGCCGGATCATGGATTCCCTGGACCGCTTCAAACTGGTGGCCAGCCTGGCAGCGGTAGGCGTATGTAGGCACTTCGCCTAAACCCTACCCGAATTTGGTCCCAATTCAAACCGACGGCCTGCGCCGCTGCAATTGCGACAACCGACAGCTCCTGCCGCCTTCAATCGAGGCTCATGATCACCAGTCCAGCCGGCACCTTGGGGAAGAAGTAGGTCGACTTCTGGGGCATGGCCTCATCAGCCAAGGCCACCGCCGCCATCTCGGCCACGCTGGGCGGATTGACAAGGAACGCTACGCCACGCTTGGCACACGCCACCTCCACCGCCTCCTCGGCATCGCGGCTGTAGAGCAGCCTTCCGGCGGCAGCATCCGCGGCGGTGATCCCCAGGAGTGGCTCCAGGATCTCGGTTTCTAGCACGACAACATCAAGTCGCTGTCTGGGACTGGACGCTCCGTCCGCTCGTCGCTCCCGGCTAGCGATAACCCTTCCGGCGGAGGAAGCGATCGCGAAGGCGTGCTGGGTATCGCGCTGGGAACCGATCGTCAGCAACGCCTCCTCCAAGCCGGCCGACCTTTGGATCCGCCAACCCTGCGAGCTCAGCGTTGCGGCCAGGTCATCGATTCCCCTGCCTGCCTCGGGGACCACTCTGTGGGTGGGCAAGATCACGTTGGCGTCGCTCTCCAGTGGCGCGACTAGCGCCAAGACCTGAGGTAGGCCCAGCTGCAGTGCGGTCTCGTAACGGTGATGGCCGTCGGCAATGAAGAGTCGGGTCTGGCTGAGAGCTGAGGTGATTCCCGCCACGGAGGCGGGATCGGAGACCCGCCAGAGTTGGTGGCGCTCCGATCCGTACTCACCCTCGGTCACAGCCTCGGCGGCGGGAGGGGCGGCCGACGACAGTCGCACCAGTTCGGTCGTAACCTCATCGCTGTCCTCGTAGAGCAGTAATACCGGTGACGTCTGCGCCCTGACGGTCTCAAGCAAGCGAAGCCGATCAGCTCTTGGCGCCGTGAGCGTCAACTCATGGCGAAGGATCTCGCGGCGCTCGTGCGGGACCGGTTCGACGCCGACGAAACAGCCCAGACGCTCCCGGGGACCGCCGCCTCCCGGGGGACGGAAGGAATGCCGGTAGATGTAGACGGAGGGCTGGTCGTCCTGAATCAGGACGCCCTCAGCCAGCCAGACGCCGAGATAGTCGCGAGCCCTGGTGTAGCGATCGCGCTCACCAGCCAGGTCGGATTCGAAGTCGCGACCGAGCTCGAGTCGGACCACGTTCTGCATGGCCCGGCCGTACAGATCGTGCTGCAGCTTGGGGCTGATCACATCGTAGGGAGGGGCCAGGACGGACTCCAGCTGGACCCTGGCTGGGTCGTATCGGATGCCACGAAACCCAGAGACCTCGGTCACAGAGCGCTAGAGCTCAACTAGGTGAAGCTCGGTTACACCATCTACTGCGCGCAGCTGGGCGGCCAGTGCCGGAGTGACCGCGTCGTCGATCTTCACCGCGGTCACCGCCCGCCCCCGCGGCGCGTCCCGCCCCACCCGCATCTCGGCGATGTTGACATTGGCCTGCCCGAGCAGCTGGCCGATCGCACCGATCAGGCCCGGACCATCGCGGTGCCGGAAGAAGAGGAACAGGCCTTCAGGATTGAGGTCGATGGGAAGCCCGTCAAGACGCACGATCCTTGGCTCTCCGCTGGATGTGGAGCCTTCAATCTCTGCGGGGCCGTCGCCGTCCACCCGCAGGATCACCGAGCTCGACCATGTGCCGGTGCGCGAACCACGCTGTTCGGTCACCTCGATGCCATGCTCTCTAGCCACCGCCCGAGCGTTCACCGCGGTGACCCGATCCTGACTAAAGGCCCGCAGGATGCCCCCCAGCGCCTCTGACGTGATCGATGCCGGCTGCACCGCAGCCAGCTCGCCCTGGAAAACGAGCTCCACTCGGCGGATCCGGCCACCCCCCAGCTGCGCATAAAGGCTGCCCATTCTGGCCGCCAGCATTTGGTAGGGCACGATCAGGCCGGCCTCCTCGGGCGCGACTGCGGGAGCGTTCACCGCCCATCTGGCGGGTCGGCCGGAGAGGACCTCCACGATCTGATCGGCCACATCGGTAGCCACCGAGAGCTGGGCTTCGACTGTGGACGCGCCCAGGTGTGGGGTGACCAGGATTCTGGGGTCGTGGAGAAGCGGGCTCTCAGGTGGCGGCGGCTCCTTGGTGAACACGTCAACCGCAGCGCCGGCGAGATGGCCGCTCTGGACTGCCTCCGCCAGGGCCGTCTCATCGATGATGCCGCCCCGGCCCACATTGAGGACCCGGGCGCCCTTGGGCATCCGAGCCAGCTGCTCGGCTCCGATCATGCCCCTGGTGGAATCGCTGAGCGGGGTGTGGACGGTGAGCACGTCAGCCTGCGCCAGGATCTCGTCGAGCGATCCCAGTACCACACTCAGTTGCGCCGCACGCTCCCGGGAGACGAGAGGGTCGAACGCAACGACCCGCATCTGCAGGCCCTGCGCCATTCGGGCGATCTCGGCACCGATCTTCCCCAGACCCACGACGGCCAGGGTCTTCCCGCGCAGCTCACTCCCAACCAATTGTGAGCGCTCCCACTTGCCAGCCCGGAGCGAGGCGTCTCCGCGGGCGACGTTTCGGGCCAGCGCCAGCATCAAGGCCAGCGTGTGCTCGGCAGCTGCCACCGTGTTGCCTGTGGGTGCATTCACCACCAGAACGCCCCTCTCGGTGGCCGCCTCGACGTCGATGTTGTCGACGCCGACCCCGGCCCTGCCGACCACCTTCAGATTGGAGCCGGCCGCGATCACCTTGGCGGTCACCTTGGTCTCACTGCGCACCACCAGCGCCTGGAAAGGCGCCACCCGCTCGACCAGCTGTTCCTCACTGAGTTTGAGGGCGATCTCCACATCCCCGACCGCCTGCAAGCGAGTGATGCCATCCTCGGCGATGGGGTCGGCTACCAGGATCCGCGGCCGGATCGGAGCGGACGGCGGAGACAAGCAAATCCCCCTGGAGCATGGTCGATGGCGACGGGCGCCGCCGCGGCTTGGACGGCTCCTCCCGAACCGGATCCAGTCTATCGGCTGCCTCTGGGCCCTCCGGGAGCGGAGCTCCAGAGCTTGATACCGCCCAGCAGGCCAGCGGAATTGTTCACCAGGGTCACGTCCTTACCGAGCTCGATCTTCACCCGCGGGGAGTTACCGCCACCGATATACAAGTGGTCGAATAGGAGCAGGTCCCGCACCAGCCCCACCGCCAGCAGAACCCGGCGGTTCCAACGCTTCTCACCAACCTTCCGCCGGGCGGCGTCGCCCACATACTCGCTGTAGGTCTTGCCCTTGTGGCAGGGGTGGTGGGCCAGCTCCAGATGCACCGCCAGCTTCCCATCTTGAAAGATGGCGCTCCCGAAGGCGGTTCCCAGGGTGATAACCATTTCAAGTCCCGTGCCCTTGATCACCGCCATTCCCTGGACCTCGGCGTCGTTGCCCACCCGCGTGGGCTTACCCAGTGCCCGTTTTGTCTGCTCGGCCAGATCGAAGTGGCCCCAGGCCTGCTCCAGGGCCGGAGACACAGGAGTCCCCTCGCCTCCCTCGCGGACAAAGTGGGGAGCGGTAAGGACTATCCCGGACCGCACTACTCCGGGGAAGCCGACCGAGATGCGATCAAACCCGGGGCCGGCCGCTGCCAGCTGCTTGAAAACCGCGATTAAGCCTGTCGGATCGAGGGGATAGTGGGTGGGCATGCGCACCGCCGCTCCCAGCGGCTGGCCGGAGTCATCAAGAAAGTCCGCCTTGATGCCGGTGCCGCCGACGTCGATGCTGAGCGTGACCAGCCTCTTGGACCGTCGGCGGCCGGGGCTGGCTGGCCGCCGGGCCGGGGGTGGCTTGCGGGCGAGGGGCACGAACTCTGCCTCCAGTGGGTGCGGCTTGACGCCGGGCAATGTACCGCGCCAGAGATGAGGCTGGTGCTAGCCGGCGAGCTGCGACCGCTCCGCCCTGGCTGCCCTCAGTGCTGGTCGGTGGCGAAGGGAAGCAGCGCCATGTGCCGGGCGCGCTTGAGCGCCACCGTCAGCCTTCGCTGGTGCAGGGAGCAGGTCCCGGTCACTCGGCGCGGGAGGATCTTTCCCCGCTCACTGATGTATCGGCGGAGGCGGGAGACCTCCTTGTGATCCACCTCCACGATGCGCTCCAGGCAGAAGTTGCAGACCTTTCGCGGGCGCCGCCGCGCGTATTCCGACATGTTCAGTTCTCGCAGCCTCCGTTGGAACGATTCACGACCAACCTAAAAGGGAATGTCATCGGGGTCGATATCCCCGTCGGGTACTTCAGACGCTGCCGGCGAGGCGTCCTCGCCCCCGGCCGGCGGTGGGAAGCCCTGCACCCTGGCGCCGGTGTCGCCGGCCTCGGATGGCGCTCCGCGCGAGTCCAGAAACTGGATATCGGTGGCGTTGACCTCGGTTCGATAGCGCTTCTGGCCATCCTGCCCGTCCCAAGATCGAGTCTGGAGACGGCCCTCGATGTAGACCAGGCTGCCCTTGTGCAGGAACTGTCCGGCCAGCTCGGCCAGCTTGCGCTGCCCCATGTTCCAGACCACCACGTCGTGGTAATCGGTGAACTCGCGGCGCTCGCCATCTGGGGAACTGCCGTAGCGGTTGGTAGCAATTCGCAGCTGCGTGACCGGCTGGCCGCTGGGTAGGTATCGCATCTCCGGGTCGGCGGTGCACCTGCCGATCAGCTGCACCCGGTTGAGAGAACCTGCCACCGCTATTCCTCCCCGTTCTCGTCGCCGACCAGGGCGGCGCCGAATCCGTCATCGGCTGCGATTTCAGCCTCCAGAGCATCGTCCGTCAGCTCCTCGTCGCCGGGGTGGGATCCGTCGGCCGCCTCCCCTCGATCTCGACCTCGTGTCCTGACCCGTCCCCGGCGGTCCTCGTCGCCCGGCAGGTAATACACCTGCCTCAGGCTGATCAGGTGCCGAATCACCCGCTCGTCGAGCCGGAGTTGCCTCTCCAGTTCCCGGACCTTTTCCGCCGGCAAGGTCATCTCCTTGAGGGCGTAGTAGCCGTCGTTGAAGCCAGCGATCGTGTAGGCCAGGCGGCGGCGTCCCCAGAGCGAGGATTTGGTCATCTCGCCACCCTGGCCCGCGATCAGGGCGGCCACGTCGTCCATGGCGGTCCGCACCTGATCCTCGTCGATGTCAGGGCGGAGCACATAGAAGAGTTCGTACTCGCGGTTCAAATCACACGCCTCCCAGATCCTGTGGGCACGCAGCCGGCTGGGCACCGGGTGCAGGGGAGCCGAATTCTAACAGCCGCCGCTGTCATCCAGCGGCCAGGAGGTGGCTGCTGGGCTTAGCTAAGTGTCAAGTCCGAGCTGCTTTACCAGCCGCCCGCCGTACCACCTGGTGAAGAGGGCCACTGCGCCCGCCAGGAGCACCGTCAGCAAGGCCGTGACCAGCGGATGCACCGCGCTCCTTCCGAGCGGCAGCAGGGCGCCCACCAGGCAGCCCAGGGCCAGCGCGATCACCACGGCCGCCATCGAGACCAGGGGCAGCCAGACGGAGATCCGAATGGCCCGGGTGACAGGTGGGGTGGTCATGGTGGCGAGTCGATCCCGGCGGATCACTGCCAGCGCTTGCACGTGGTTGAGACCGGGTGTGATCGTGAGGCCGACTACCCCGGGATGCTGTTGCTTGTAATTGTCGTACATCACGTCTACGTTGAGTTTGGCGCGCATGGACTTGAAGAAATCGCCTCCGCAGCCCTCGAGAATGGAGGCGTAAGCATTCGCCGGAGGCGGCAAGTGCTTCGCCAATCGTCCGAATCCTCCTAGCACCTTCCCGAAAGCTTCGGCAGCCTTATCTCCGTCTCTCTGAATGATGCCGTCCTCGTTCAGAACTTTTATGCCTTCGTAGATTTCAGCCAACGCCTTGGCGTCCAGGCACGCGCTATGCACCTTCTCCAGGGATTCATTGACCTTGCCCAAT
>JBKQUU010000021.1:0-7989 GCA_052325485.1 Acidimicrobiales bacterium
CGGGCCGCGGCGCAGGCCCTGGCCCGCTCGGCAGGCACGTCGCTGGGCGAGGCCCGCCGGGCCATAGCGGCGGGCCAGGCCATGGCCGACCAGCCCGAGGTGGCCGCCGCCGCCCGGGCCGGGGAGCAGCTTTTCGCCACCCTCCGAACAGGTTGAACCTTGGCCCAGTGGCTCCCGACAGCTCTCCATCCTCCACGGCAGCACCAGAGTGGTCGGACTGGCCATAGCTGCGTCACTTTGGGCGGGCGGGACCAGGGCCCGCGCGCCGGCGATCGTGCGCCTAGCTCAGCTGCCTGGTGGCCGGTACGTCGACGGGGCCTTGACCGCGGCGTCGACCTCGGCCGCGGTGAGCAGGACAACCGTCCGAGAGTTGACTGCGCCGCTGGCGGTGATCGTCAGCGCAAAGCCGGCGGCGGCCACGTTGTCGGTGAAGTCAACGGTGACGTAGACATCGTTTTCGCCAAAAGCGAAATATATGGACTCGAGTTTCCCTCCCGCTGCTTCGACCGCCTCTTTGACGGCCGCAGCGCGGCTCGAACCACCCTCTGCCTTCAGGCCCTTCACACCTTGGAGCGTGTAGCTCGCTGCGAACAGGTACTTCGGCATGATGCCTCCTCCCGGGTACATTTCGTGCGGACAACCATACGCTCGGGTTGAGGCAACCCGCTAGCCCTTGGTGTGGCTTCATGTGCCTTCAGGTCCTCCTGGACCGACTCGGTCGGCCCGGGTTACCCCTAGCGACTGGTTCGATGAGGTGCAGCGTTCGGACGAGTACCACAGGAGGGCAAACCGCTGAGAGCGGGCGACCGCGACCTGCGCCAACAGATCAGCCGGGACAAGCGGGGCGGCGGAGCCTTCCGGCGTCGTCTTCTAGAACTGGTAGGGACGCCCGGTCGCCGCTAAGGGGCCCCCGATTGGCCGGCGGAACACCCCCCCGGCGTTGGCGGGCGGGCGGTGTGGTTGTGGGTGGGGCGTGGGTCATCAGGCACGTCACCGTCTTTGAGCTCTTGGACCGGCTGTGCACGTTCCACGCCGACCTCAAGACCGACCAGGGCTGGGGCCTGGTCGCAGGCAATGGCAAGAGGGCCTTCGTGCCCCCCGAGGACGCCCGTCACCCCCGCCACGGCCCCCCGGGCGGGACCGGCCCGCCCCACCCACCCCCGCCGGTGCACCGGCCCCCGCCGGCGCCGAGCGCACCACCGCGGCTGGCGGCCGGCTCGGGCTCAGCGCCCGCCACGCCTTCGCCGGGGCGCTCGCAGCCGGCCCCCCCAAGCGACCATCCCAGGCTCCTGTGATGGCGCGTTCGCCGCATTCAAGCTCATTGCAACCGGTACCCAGCACCGGGCACGGTCTCGATCACCGGTGGGTCGCCCAGTTTGCGGCGCAGCCTCCCCATCGTGACTTGCACAGTCTTGGTAAAGGGGTCGGCGTTCTCGTCCCATACCTGCTCCAGGAGATCCTCGGCGCTGAGGAACGCCGGGCTCGCCTTCATGAGCGCCTCCAGCAACGCCAGCTCTTTTACCGACAGGTCGAGCTGCTCGTCGCCGCGGACCACCGTCCGACGCAACGGGTCCAGCACCAGGTTGCCTACCCGCAGGATCCGAGGCTGCGCCGTCGGTTTTCGACGGGCCAGGGCGCGCACTCTGAGCACCAGCTCAGGGAAATGGAACGGCTTGCTCAGGTAGTCGTCGGCACCGAGGCGCAGGCCCGACACGCGGTCCCCCGGTGTACCGGAGGCGGTCAGCATGAGGACCATGGCGGGCCGGTCTCCCTCGGCGATCATGCGGCACACGACATCGCCGGGGAGACCGGGGAGGTCCCTGTCCAGGATCACGACGTCGTAGTCGTTGACGTCGACCTTGGCGGCGGCATCGAGCCCGTCATAAGCCACGTCCGCCGCTATGCCCTGGTCGCGGAGCCCTTCGGCTATGTCGTCGGCCAGGCGCCGCACGTCTTCGACGACTAGGACCCTCATACCCGCACCGGTGCCGCCGGGAGTTCTACGATGACCCGGAGCCCGCCCCCCCGACGGGCTTGCACCTGCAGGCTGCCACCGTGCCCAGTGGCGATGGCCCTGACGATCGACAGACCTAAACCCGTCCCGTCATTATTGGCCACCCGTTCGGCACCCAACCTGTAAAACGGCTCACCCAAGTGCTGCGCCTGTTCTTCGGGGATAAACGGGCCCTCGCTGTCGATGACCAGGCGCGCTCGGGCGCCCTGAAACTCGTTGGATATCTGCACGCCGCCGCCGGGGACATTATGCCGGACGGCGTTGTTGATCACGTTGGCCACCAGCCGGGCCAGCAAAGTCTCGTTCCCGGTCACGTCGCCCTCGACGGTGGCGTCGACAACGACAAGCCCTCGGCGCATTATCTCGGCCCGATTCGCGTCCAGCGCCTCGGCGACAAGCCGTCGCAACGAGGTTTCGCTAACCTCGCCCACGTTCCCCTGCTGGGCGCGCGCCAGGAGCAACAAACCTTCGAGGAGCTTGTCGGCCTGGTCGAGGCCCTCTTCGAGCTTTCCGGCCAAGACGGTCACTTCTGCCGGGACCGGGGAGGGCTTTCCCAGGGCGACGTCGAGGGACGTGCGCATCATCGCCAATGGCGTCCGTAGTTCGTGAGAGGCGTTGGCCACAAATCGCCGTTGCGCCTCGAAAGCCTTCTCCAACCGGGCCAGCAGGCCGTCGATCGTGTCGCCGAGGTCCTTCAGCTCGTCGGCCGGCCCGCGCACGGCGAGCCTCTCGTCCAGGCTTTCCTCGGATATCTGCCGGGCCGTGATGGTCATGGCGCGAAGCGGACGGAGCACCCGGCCGGCTACCAACCAGCCCAAACCGATGGAAACGACGGCCATGAAGCCAAGGGCGACCGCTGACTCGATGACGAAATGGTGGAGTTCCCCGGGAGTGGGCAGAACAGCCTGGAAAGCGACAAAGGTGGCGTTGCCCGGCCGAGGAAAGGGTGGTACCGGCAACGGCGCGCCCCCGGCCCTGACGTGCACAAGGAACTGCTGGACGGGCCCTGCCAGGGGCGCCAGTACCCGGGCTTTGACCGGGACCAACCGCACATTGCCCTTCGAGGTCCCGGCGATCTGGAACTGGGCACGCACCGGCAGGCCCGCCAAGAGGGCGTAGGTGATGGCCAAAAGGCCGGCCCCCGAGGCCAGGAACAGGCCGCCGTAAAGGGCCGTGAGGCGCAGTCGGACAGTACGTCGTGGCCAGTGCACCCATGAGCGTGACGCCACGACTACCTCTCTCTTTTCGTAGTTGCCCTTGTGTTCACAAGCGTCGTCCATCGGGGGTAACAGCGGATTAACAGCACCTGTTGGCACCGTGTTACCGGTGTAGCCTTACAATGGTCTCATGACCGGGCCACACAAACGGTGGCATTCAATTTTGCCCCCTCCAGTCGCACCGCGTCAGGCCCTCGCTCTTCGGGCTACCACCGGTGGGCCCTGGTAGGGCCACAGCAAGCCCGGTCGCTGGGGCCTAGACGGACCTGGTCCCCTCACCAGCTCGCTCTGAGAGAACACCGGCCCACGCTGTCGACCCTTGGTCATGGCTCGACAGCCCCGCTTACCGCGGCACCCGTACCTTTTCCCCGGCTCGTCGCAGCGGGCCGTTCCACAAGCTCGAGCGTACAAACGTTCGATCACCGACGTGGCCACTCTCGGGCTCTGCTCGTGGCCGCTTATTTGGGCCCGGTCCACACCTGACCCTCGGGGGCTCGGCGGTTGGCAGGGCGAGGGCTTCTACTAATGGCACGCTGGCCCTCACGGTGCAGACGCTCGGCCACGGCGACTGCCAACGCGATCTTGAGCCGGTACCAGCCCTCTCTGCCGACACTCACAGCGCGGACCAGAAGCAGATAACAGCGAGTCAACAGGGCCTGTTACGTTCGTGTTACCGCGCTTCGCGTATAACGAAGACCATGATTGCACCACCAAGGCGCCCCATCGCGCGGCGACGACAGGGGGCCGCCTCCTTCACCTTGTTCATAGCCGGTGTTGCCCTGCTCCTTTCCGCTTGTGGCGGCAGCCCCAGCAGCTCCGCCGTCGCTCACCTAGCCACCACGACGACCAAAGCGGCGAGCGCAAAGGGCAGCACTCCGCCAACCGGGAGCGGCTCGCAAGTCGGGAGCGGCCCGCAAGCGGGCAACAGCTCGGGGTCGGGCCGCAGCTCGGGACAGAGCCAATTCGCCATGAACGGCGGCGGTAACGAGGCCCAGATGCTGGCCTACGCGCAGTGCATGCGTTCCCATGGGGTGGCCAACTTCCCCGACCCCAACGGCCAGGGGGAGATACAAGGCAGTGGTATAGACCCAGGCTCGGCCAGTTTCCAGGCCGCCGACAAGGACTGCCGGCACCTCTTGCCCAACGGCGGCCAGCCCACGGCAGCCCAGCAGGCGAAGGCTCTGGCCCAGGCGCTCAAGATGTCCCAGTGCATGCGTTCCCATGGCATTTCCGACTTCCCCGACCCGCAGTCACAGCCCGGAGGCGGGGTGGCGATCAGGATCCAGATCCACGCCGGCTCGGGCAGCAACCTCAACCCGCAAAACCCCCAGTTCCAGGCGGCTCAAAAGGCGTGCCAGGGCATCATGGGCGGCCCATTGGGCGCGGGCTCGGCCGTTGGCCCGGCCAAGCCGGCCCCCTGAACGACCACCGGCCGCCGCCGCTCCGGGGCACGGCTCGCAGACCGTAGGAGGTACCGCTCGGAGGAAAGTCCTTAGCGGCCAACGGCGTTCTCCGGGCCGGGCCCGGGTGTTCCCCCATTCCTCCCTTATCAAAAAGCGGAGATGATATTCCCATGGGTTATCCTCGTACGGTAAGACCAAGAAGTGGCAACGGGCTTTGGAGCGCTGGGCTTGGGGCCCTGGCGGTGTTCAGCCTCGCTTTCGTAGCCGCCGCCTGCGGCGGCGGGGGTTCTCATGGCTCGGCGGACGCGGTGGCCCACCTAGGCACCACGACCAGCACGGCCGCCAGCGGGCCGAGCGCCGGGCCGGGACCGGGCGGGAACCCGGCCAAAATGGGCGGCGACCTGATGAAGTACGCGTCGTGCATGCGCTCCCACGGCGTGTCCGACTTCCCGAACCCGATCATCTCCGGCAACAGTGTGGGCCTCGAGATAAACCCGACCATCGCCGGCTCGCCGGACTTCAAGACCGCGCAAGCGGCGTGCCAGCACCTGCTGCCGGTCCGGCCCACGGCCCAGAACTTCACCACGGCACAGCAGGCCGACTACTTGAAAGCGGCCCAGTGCATGAGGTCTCACGGCATCAACGGCTTCCCCGACCCGACCTTTGCGGGCGGAGGGGTCAGGTTCAACCTGCCGGCAGGCATGGACGCCAACTCGGCCCCGTTCGAGGCAGCCCGGGAGATATGCCAGAAGGTGATCCCAAACGGCCTTCCTTACAGTGCCTCCTCGGAGGGCCAATGAAACCGACGGCAGTTGTGGTTGCCCCTACCGTGCCGGCACGACAGGGCGGCAACTCGGGGCTCCCAGAGGCCAAAGTTCGCCCTGCGCCATTTGGGGCCCGCCGTGACGGTGCTCGCTTACGGACCGTCCCCGGCCGGGGCCCAAGCCAGCGGCTCCCGGCTCGGGCCAACCGTCATCCCCACCGACGTTACAGAGACTTAAAACCACGGGGCACGGCATGTAACCACGCCGTCCTTTTCAACCTGACTATATGGCTACGAACAACGAGGTTCCCCGGGCACTAACCGGCCGCTCCGGCCTGGACAACGGAGGTCCACCAAGGAATGACTAGCGCTCAACCCGACACCACCGGCACCCCCGCCCTGGGCGGGCAAGCCGCCGGCCCCGAGGCCCCCCTCGATGTGCCGGGGCGCACCGGCCGGCGCCGGCGCCGGCGTTGGCTCATCGGCGCCGTGGTGGTTGCACTGTTGGTGGCGGCCGGTGCCGTTGTGGCAGTGACCAACCCGTTCTCCAGCCCGCCCAGCTCCAACAACGGAGTGAGCGACAACACCTACCCGATCTCTTACACCACCGTGGCGCGCGAGGCGCTCCAGTCCCAAACCGAGGTCCAGGGCACCCTCACCTTCGCCAGCACCAACAACAGCACCACGACCGCCAACGTCGTCCTCCCGGCCGGGACGGCCACGTCCACGGTCCAGCAGGCCGAGGAAATGGTGGCCACTGCCCACCAGGCCCTCTCGGCTGACGAAGCAGCCGCCCAGTCGACGGAGGCGGCCAACGCCGAGAGCCTTTCCCAGGCCGACCAGGCGGTCAGCGCAGACGAGGCCAGCCTGGCCCTGGCCAACACCGCCAACTCCGAGGGGCTTGCACAGGCGCAGCAAGGCAGCAACTCGGACAAGGCCGATCTCGGCGCCACCAAGACCAGCAACTCGCAGTCCCTGGCCCAGGCCGAGCAGGCCGTGGCCCAGGACCAGGCCGCCCTGGCCACCACCAAGACCAGCAACTCGCAGTCCCTGGCCCAGGCCGAGCAACAGCTCCAGGTGGCGGGCTCGATGCTCGGGACCGACCAGGCTCAGCTCACTTCCGACGAGGCGAAGCTTTCAGCCATCCAGCTGAAAGAGACGGACGATTGCGCCGGCGGCGGGTCGGCGGCCGCGGCCAGCTCTGCTAGCGGGGCTGCTGGCACCGGGAGCACGGCGTCGGCCTGCTCGGCCGACGAGGCCCAGGTGGCCCAGGACCAGTCCACCGTCACCAGCGACAAGCAGAAGGTCATCTCGGACCAAGCCGGGGCCCAGTCCGACCAGGGCAGCGTCGCGTCGACCAAGACCAAGGACGACCAGTCGCTCCAACAGGCCCAGGCCCAGCTCCTGGCCGCCCAGCAGGACGTGGCCTCGACCAGGACCAAGGACAGCCAGTCGGCCCAGCAGGCCCAGGCCCAGCTCCTGGCGGCCGAGCAGGACGTGCCGTCGACCAAGACCAAGGACGGCCAGTCGGCCCAGCAGGCCCAGGCCCAGCTCCTGGCGGCCGAGCAGGACGTGGCCATGACCAAGACCAAGGACAGCCAGTCTCTCCAGCCGGCCCGGGCCCAGCTCCTGGCGGCCGAGCAGGACGTGGCCATGACCAAGACCAAGGACAGCCAGTCGCTCCAGCCGGCCCAGGCCCAATTGGAGGCGGCCCAGGCGGAGGTGGCCACAGCCCAGACCAAGAACGGCCAATCGCTCCAGCAGGCCCAGGCCCAGCTCCTGGCGGCCGAGCAGGACGTGGCCTCGACCAAGACCAAGGACAGCCAGTCGCTCCAACAGGCCCAGGCCCAGCTCCTGGCGGCCGTGCAGGACGTGGCCATGACCAAGACCAAGGACAGCCAATCGCTACAGCAGGTCCAAGCCCAGCTGGAGGCGGCCCAGGAGGACGTGGCCTCGACCAGGACCAAGGACGGCGAGTCCGCCCAGCAGGCCCAGGCTCAGCTGCAGGCCGCCCAGCAGGACGTTGCCTCGACCGAGACCAAGAACGGCCAATCGGCCCAGCAGGCCCAGGCCCAGCTGGCCGCCGCTCAAGCGGACGTGACCTCCACCGGCACCAAGGACAACCAGTCGGCCCAGCAGGTCGAGTCCCAGCTGGACGCGGCCCGCTTGACGCTTTCCCAGGACGAGTCGGCGCTGGCCGAGGACAGGGACGACGCGGCCATTGGCACCACCGGCGGGAGCTCTAGCTCGACCTACACTTACCTCCCCCAGGTGGGCCAAGTCATCCGCCGAGGCCAGGAGCTGTTCGCCCTCGATGGGGAGGCCAGCATCCTGCTCTACGGCAATGTCACCCCGTGGCGGGCGTTCATGGCGGGCATGTCACCAGGGCCGGACGTGGCCGCCCTCAATACAAACCTGGCCGCCCTCGGCTACGGCCACGACCTCGGCGGCAACAGTTTCACGGCCGCCACCGAGGCGGCGGTAAAGAGCTTCCAGGCCGCTAACCACATGCCGGTGACCGGCCAGCTCGCCCTGGGGTCGGTGCTGTTCGAGCCGGGCACCGTCGAGGTCAACTCGGTCACTCCTACGATC
>JBKQUU010000022.1:0-23779 GCA_052325485.1 Acidimicrobiales bacterium
TATCCGTGTGCGCCCAGCGCTGATCTGGGGACCGACCCATCGCCAGCAGAAAGCCGTCCGGCTCCTTGGTCTCGGCCAGCTCGTGCACCATGCGGGTCAAGGTCTGCCGTTGCGAACTATCTCCCGACCATCGGGCAATATGGGCCGCGCCGGACAGCCACAATGTGGAATAGAGTCCAGGCCACCTCCCTGTCTGCACCGTGGGCGCGAAATCGCCATTCAGTTCCTTGCCACGGCTCGGCATTCCCTTGGCCCGCAAGAACGGCATCAGGATGTCATCAGGAGAGATCGCGAACGTGCGATGGGCATTCAGAGCATAGCGGTCGTGCAGGAGACCGCTGGTCAGCTTAACGTCGCCGAAGCGTAACGGCTGCTGCTTCAGGCTCGTGGTCGGCACGGCCGCGCCGTGGGAGACACCGGAGGCGGTCACCGCCGCGCTTCCCATTGTGAACAAGAACTCTCGTCGGTCCACGTGGTCCTCCTTATAACTAATTGGTCGGCCCCTCCGTTTCGCTCAGTACGATGTAGCCGCCGGTGCCCACGGCTGTGGCCGTCCGCAGCTCAACGGTGTATGTGGCCGGCGTGGCCGCCGCCGTTGTGGAAGCCGCCACGGAGACGTCGCTGAGCGAGCCACCGAAGCTGATCGTGGTGGTCAGTATGGCGGGAGCGTTGCCGGCCTGTACGTCTATGGCATTGGCCTGGGTCGTGGTGCTGGCAAAGGGATTGGTCCCCATGGCGGCGATGGTGAGGGTGTCACCATCGACGAAGGCGTCCGTCAACGTCAGGGTCACGCTGTTTCCGCTGGTCACCGCGGCGGCGACCGGGTCTGATTCGGCGGTGCCGCCGGGGACGATGAGGGTCACGGTGTAACCGGACGCGCCATCGTAGAAACTGAGGGCCTCAGTGCCGCCGACGATGACGGCCGTGAGGACGATGGTGTTGTTGCCCGAAGTCACCGCGCCCACGGTTATGTCGCTGATGGTGTAGGTGGCGCTCAGGCCGGACGCGTACGTCGAGGCAGCCAGGGTTTCCTCCGACGCGCCCACGGTGACCACGTTGGAGGTTTCCAGCACGGCGCCGGACGGCGTGACCGTGAAGTAGAAGCTCCCGGTGCTGGACGGGGCGTCGGCCGTGAAGTAGACCTGGACGGGGTCCCCGGCGCCGATGGTGCAGGAACCGCCCAACTCGATGGTGATCCCCTGGGCGAGGTCACTGCCGGCGCCGCCCGTGCCCGCCGTACCGGTCTGGAGGCACGACCCTCCGACGATGTAAACGTCGGCGGGCGCCGACGAAAGGCTCTGGGTCGGTTGCACGATGACGAAGTTGTCATCGGCCGCCGACAGGGCGGTAAGGGCGGTAAATGAGACCTCGAAACTGGTGGAGGCGCCGGCGGCCACCGAGGCGGGTGAGGCCACAACGCTGCTGGCACCGCCCACCGAGGCGCCGATGGCGTAGTAGCCGGTGGTAACGCTGGCGTACGCCGGCCCAGCGGTGACCAGCAACCCGGCGCCGAGCACGCCCGTGGTGAAGGTGAGGGCCGCCGCCACGACCAGGCTACGACCGCGTCGGCGCCCCGAGCGCGGTACTTGACGATCGCCGGTATCAGCCTTCACGGCAAGTCCTTTCGTTCCCCTTTGTGCTCTTTGTGCCAAGGGCCCACCGCTATCATGCTCTGTCTCTGTGAGCGCTGGCGCGATACAGGGTAAAAGCTCGTTAAGCGCGGGTTCAGGCACCCGTTCACCCTGGTGTGGGTGCACGCTCACCATAGGTGACCGGTGACGGCGGCGCCAGCGAGGGCCAGGCCCGGCGTCGCCGGTCAGGCACGGTGACATCGTCTATGAGCCGGTCATGTCGCCCCCGCTGACAGCTTGAGACTGAAGCGCAGGACGGTGCCGCCCTCGTCGCCCTTGCCCACCTCGAAATCGCCGGCCAGGTCGAGGACCTGCCGGCGTATATGTTGCAGCCCGAAGTGCAGGTAGCTGTCTCGGAAACTGTTGAGGACCAGGTCGGGCACACCGGCCCCGTCGTCCTGGATGACAACTTCGGCGCGTTGGCCTACGAAGCGGATACTGACCAGGACCATCTGCGCCCGGGCATGCCGTTCCACGTTGGTGAGCGCTTCGCTGATGACCGAACAAAGGACGTCCCGGGCCGCTCGGGGACCGGCGGGGGCGGTCCCGTTCACCACCAGGTGAGCCTGGAGGCCGGACCGGCGCTCGAAGTCCCGCAGCAGGGACTGCACCTCAGCGGTGAGGCCCCCCGCCTCACGGCTGGGCACGTCCAAGGCGAAGACGACCTTGCGCACTTCGTCCGCCGTCTCGACGGCCAGCCGGCGTATGGCCAGGAGCCGCTCCACTATCGGCCGCTCGAACTCGTGGTCCTCGAGGAGGGAGTTGATGCCGAGACCGATCGAGAAGATCTGTTGCTCGATCCGGTCGTGGAGGTGGCCGGCGATGCGCTGGCGTTCCTGGGCGAGCAAGTGGGCCCGTCCCCCCTCGCCCGGAGGCATGTCACGAGAGCCGGCGACCATCCTTTGCTAGGGCCCGCAGAGCGAGGTAGCCGGCATGACCGGGGTAAGGTTACCCACCTGGCCCCCATGCCTGTCTAGACAACAGTCCTAAGGACCTAGACGGATGTCACTATCTGAGGTCCGATCACCGTGCTGAGCAGCGGGCCGCCGTCTATCGCCACCAAAAGGCTTGTACCATTTGCCCGGGGGTGCACCATGGCCGTCGAGAGCCCAGACGAGCTCGTCCGCTCGCTTGACGGCTTGCCCGTCCCCGCCATCCTGACCGAGCTGGCCACTCGCCGGTTCGTGGCCGTGAACGAAGCCGCCGCCGCCCTCTTCGGCTCACCGCCGGCCGAACTGGTGGGCACCGACGTGCTGGGCCGTTACGACCCCCGTGACCGCGAACCGGCCCGAGCCGCGTACCGGGCCATGGCCGAAGGCGTCGTCGACCACTACCGGGTCGAGCGCCGGATCGTGACACCCGGCGGGGACGAGGTTGCCCTCACGGTCTGGGGCCGCCGGGTCGAGCGCCCCGGGGAGCTCTACGGGCTATGGGTCCTCATCCCTGCTTCGCAGCCCGCTTTCGGGACCCAAATGATGACGGGGCCCTCGCCCGTGGTCCTGGCCCTGACCGACCATAACTGGCAGATCCAGTACATGAACGCCGACGCCGACCTCCTCGGGGCCAAAGGCGCCGAGCTCCGGGGCTTCCCTCTTATCGGGCTGGTGCACCCCTCCGTGGCGAGCGAGTTCGTGGCCGCCGTCTCTCGAGCGGCGGCCGACCGGCTGGCCTCCACATTGCTCGTCCGCATGCGGGCGGGGGCCGACCGCTGGGCCGACCGCTACTGCTTCGTGGTCCCCGTTTGCGAGCACCAGCCACCGCGGCTTGGAGTTGTCGTCCGCGAAGGCCCCTCCCCGGTGGGGGACAGCCCGGCCGACAGCTTTACTTGGCACGTTCGCAACTACGCCATCGAAGCCCGGGCGACGCGAGCTCTGGCCGTCCTACCCGCCCTCGCCCGTCTCCCAGAGGGCAGTGAACTATCCGCCCGCCAGTCCGAGATCCTGGCCCGGCTCGTCGCCGGCGAGCGGGTGGCCGAGATCGCTCGCTCAATGTTCCTGGGCCCCTCCACGGTCCGCAACCACCTATGGGTGACCTATAAAAAGTTTGGCGTGCGTTCTCAGGCGGAGCTGCTGGCCATCCTCCTTAGGTCCGTCGTCGGTGGGGAACAGTAACGAGCCACTCCATCCACGTCCCGTGCCGGCCTGCCCGGGCGATGAGATCCCTACCGTCGCGCACGAGGGCGAACTCACCCGGCGGTAGGCCGGTGGCGACGTCGGGGACCACTCCCGCCTCCTCGTTGGACAACCAGACTGCGCCCAGGCCGGCCACGGCGGCGGCGAAGGCTTGTCGTTTGGCCTCGTCGACATAGGCGAGGACCCCGGAGTGGTAGACGACGAGCGTGGCGCCCTGGGGAGCGTGAGCGGCGACCCGGGCGAGGTCGTCCAGCAGGTCGCCCCGGTGGACAAGCGGCGGGTGCCGGCGGGCCGCCTTGACGGCGGCCTCGAGACGCTCCGCCCGCCCGGCCTCGCCCGGCCAGACCAAGCAGGACAGCCAGGCCATGTCGTCGTCATCGTTCACGTCGAGGGGGTTGAGGTCGATCCCCTCTCGCCAAGCGACCTCGGGCACCCGGCGGGGCCGTGGTGCGGGGCCGCTGACCCGGCACGACAAAGTCGGCGCCTCGGGGTCGAGCCCGCTCACCCGGTGGCCGTCATAATCGTACGAGTAGTAATCGGGCAGAAGGGTCAGCCCGGCCGAGGCGCCCACCTCGAGCAGGGCCAGGGGCTGGGGCAGAGCGGCGAGAGCGGGCAGGAAAACGGCGCAGCGGGCCGCCTCGTTGGTCTGGGTACGCCGTGCTCGCAGGAGCGTGGCCAGCTCCGCGGGCTTGTCGGCCACCAACGAGTGCAACGAGGCCGGGCCCGGCGGTGACCCCAGGAGGTAGCGGGCGGCGGCGAAGAGCAGGTCCGGTTGCCGCTTGAGCACCGGGAGCTCCTCGAGGAACGACAGGACCAGGCGGTCCGTGGCGACGGCGTCGGCCAGGCGCTCGTAAGCGGGCGACCCGCCGGCCGCCGCGTGGCGGGCAAAGCGCCGGTAGTCCTCGGCCGTCCCCAACGCGGGGCCCAGGCCGTCGCCTACGCCTTCCAGCACGGGCTCACCTGGTCCACCCCGGCGCTCATAACTCCTCGGTCGAGACCTTGTCGGCGACCGCCTTTTGGATGGCGTCGACCTCGGCCAACATCCAGGTCTGGTAGTCGTAGCCCGGCGTGGGCATGGTCTCATAGACACCCACGACCGGGATACCCTCTTTCTGCGCAGTGGCCCGGAACGAGGAGGTCAGCGAGTCGACGACCTGTTGGTTGTAGACGAACACCTTGACCTTGTGCTCGGTGAACAGGCTGTCCTGGAGCGAGATGTCCTGAGGCGAGGGGTCCACCCCGTTCATGATGTCGGCCTGCATGCCGAACGGCGTCAAGTTGTCGGCGCCGATGGCCTGCAACATGTAGTCGGCGACGGGCTCGGTGGTGGCCACAGGGACACCGGGGTGCTTCTTCTTGAAAGCGGCGATGGCGTCCAGCCACGGGCCCAGAGAGTTGTCGAAGGCCTTGGCATTGGCCCTGAAGTACGACGAATGCGCCGGGCTCAGCGCGGCTAAGTCGGTGGCCACTGCCTCGGCCACGGCCGGCATGGTCTTGGGGCTGTACCAAAGGTGCGGGTTCGGGGTGCTGTCCGGTAGGCCGAGCAGGCTCTGGACGGTAATGACCTTGCGCTTGGGGTCGGGCGACGCCGATTCGATCTTGTTCATAAAGGTGTCGTAACCCACGCCGTTCTGCACGATGAGCTGGGCCGTGCTCACGAGCTCGGCGACGCTCGGGCTTGACTCGAAGGTGTGCGGGTCGGTGTTGGGGTTGTTGAGGACCGACGAGACCCGGACGTAGGGACCGCCGATCTGGCCGATGACATCGGCGTACTCGTTTTCCGCACCTATGGCGATGATCTCTCTCGGCGGGGACCCGTTGGCGATAAGGCGGGCGGGGGCAGCGGTGGACGCCATGGCGGTGCTGTCGGCACCGGTAAGGGCCAGCGCGGCCAGCACGGCCGTGAGGGCGAGCTTCGAGCGGCGGTGAGCTGTAGGCAGAGCCCGGCGACGGGGCCGAGTAGGAGAAGTGGACATGGTGCCAACATAGACTAAGACTGAGTCTCATTGCAAGTGGCATGGGCAGTTTCCCCGTCCCGTCGTCGCCGGGAACCTTGTCCGAGGTCAACAAGTTCATGGGACATGGCGTCGCCCACCACAAGCACTGGTCGCGGGCTTACGGCCAAAGGCGACGAGGCGGGCGTCCCCCGTCGGGAGTTCCGCCGTGACGTCCAAGGCCTTCGCGCCGTCGCCGTCATATTGGTGATCGGCAACCACGCCGGCGTGCCCGGCTTTGGCGGCGGCTACGTCGGCGTCGACGTGTTCTTCGTCATCAGCGGCTACGTCATCACCCAACTGCTGCTGCGCGAAGCCAGCAAGGGTATGCGCCTCGGGCTGGCCGACTTCTACTCCCGGCGCGTCCGCCGTATCGTGCCGGCGGCCACGGCCACCCTCGTGGGCACCCTGGTGGTCAGTGAAGTGGCGCTCGGCGGGCGTCTCGACCCCAACCTGCCCGGGGACGTGCGTTGGGCGTCGCTGTTCGCCGCCAACTTCCGCCTCATCGCCACGGGGAGCAACTACTTCGTGCCCGGGGTCCACCCCTCGCTCATCACGCCGTTCTGGTCGCTGGCCGTCGAAGAGCAGTTTTACCTCGCTTTTCCGGTCATCGTTTTCTTGATCGCCCGCTACGTTGCCCCCGGACGTCGCCTTTGGGTGCTGTCGGTAACCCTCGGCGCCGGGGTCGCCGCATCCGCGTGGTGGTCGGTACAGGTCTCCTCGAGCCAACCCAGCCTGGCCTACTACTCGCCATTGACGAGGTTCTGGGAGCTGGGCCTGGGCTGTTTGCTCGCCACCCTGACAACCCGTCAACGGTCCCGGACGGTGCGCAGCGCGCCGCTGGCGGCCGGCCTCGGCCTGGTGCTGCTCGCGGTGGCCCTCGTCACGTTGAACTCGGCCAGCACTTACCCGGGCGCGCTCGCCTGGCTGCCTTGCGCGGCGACGGCCCTGTTGGTCTGGGCGGGCCTCGGGGGCGTGCGCACGCCGGTCACGAAATTGCTCTCGAGCCGACCGCTCGGCTACATAGGCGACATCTCCTACTCGCTGTACCTCGTGCACTACGTGTGGTTGGAGCTCCCCCCGCAGCTGGTGCCGCCGCTGACCGGCCCGGGGTGGCGCCTGCTCGAGCTGGCGGGGACAGTCGTCACGGCCATGTGCTCGTACCACCTCCTGGAGGGCCCGGTGCGCCGGTCACGACGGCTCGCCGCCGACCACGTGGCCGTCCTGCTTGGGCTGTGCGTCTGCATTGCCGCCTCCTGGGCCACGGCGAGCATCGTGGGAGGGCTGCTGACTAGCCCCAGCTGGTGATGACGGCGGGGTCCTTCGGCGCCAGGCGGACATGGTAGACCGAGGCCAGCTCACGGACCACGTAGGTGGCGACGACGTCTTCGCCGGCAAAAGAGTAGTGGATGCCGTCCGGCTGGCGAAGGCTCGTGGGCGTACCGTTCACGACGGCGTCGGACTGGAAGGCTCCCCGCGGGCCCGAGAACAACGACCACGTAGAGATGAAGGTGCCGTTCGGGCTCGAGGCCACTCCCTGTCGGAAGAGCGCGTTGAGGATCTGCATCCCGTGGCTGTAGGAGGGCTGTTGCATGATCGGCATCCCGACCCATAAGACGTACGCCCCGCTCGCTGCCGCCTCGCTCACCAGCCGGCGCACTCGGGCTATATAGGCCTTCTTCCAGGCCGGAGACGGGAACTGCACGGCCGAGCTGCCGACCTGCATCCCCTGGTCGTCATTGCCGCCTAAGCAGATGAGCACAAGCTGAGGCCGGTACCGGTGCACGTCGGACGGGAGCTCGGCGGGCCAGTTATAGAACGACGAGTTGGCGAGCCCCGTGGCCGACCGGTCCAGTTGCACGAGGTCGAGGCCCGATCCGGCTGAGATGTGGCGCCCCAGGCCCCAGCCGATGTCGTTGCCCAGCGAGTCGCCGATCTCCAAGACCGTGCAGTGGCCGACGGGTGCGGGGACGTGCCGCTCCAGCGAGAAACCACACCCCCGACCAGACCCCTCTCGGGTCGGCCTGCCTGGGCGCGCACCAGCCCGCGCCACCGCAACCGGGCCCGGGGCCGTCCCTGTCGCCCCCGTTGTCGTCACTGGGCTTGCCGTCGTCGCCGGCGTGGTCATCGTTGTCGGCGGCGTGGTCATCGTTGTCGCCGGCGTGGTCATCGTCGTCGCCGGCGTGGTCATCGTCGTCGTAGTTGCCATTGGTGCCGGGTTACCGGCCGGGGCCTGATCGCGGGTCACCGCCGTCAACGTCTTTGCCGGCGATGGTGTACTTCTGACCGCCCAGGCCGAGACGAGTAGCGCCACCAGCGCCACTACTAGCACGGCGCGCAAGCGCCAATCCGCTGTGTGGGACGTCGTCACCCACAGGCCCCTTCGCAAACGATGAGCTTTTAGCACGACATCTTGTAACCAACTCAAAGACTTTCGGGGGGCACAGAAGGTTCCCTGGCCTAGCACCACGATTTGCCAGCAGGTCCGGCCATCTCGACCAAGGGAGCCATCGCCATGCCGCACACCTACGACCGGTGGCGCTCCGTCCGCTCCGTTGAAAGGAACCGGCCCCACTTCGTTCCTTCGGGATGTCGGGTACACGGGGCGGGTTGGAATAATCTCGAGGAGCGGTGAGGTCGGTCGGGGAGGGCCCGTATGTTGCTCCTCACCAACTGGTGCGCATCGGCGCTGGTCTGGTGTTGGCCACGTCGGCGCTGTGCGTCGTCCCGGACGCGGGGTCGGCGACCCCCGCTCCCGACGGGGCCAGGGTCCTCGCCACTGGCTTCAGCGAGTCTGACGCCCTGGTGGTCGATGGCCGGGACCTTTTCGTAGCCGACGTGGGTGGCCAGAGCAACCTTGGGGTCGGCGGCAACACCAGCGCCGTCAGTGAGCTGAACGCGGCCACAGGCACTTTACTGAGGACGATTGTTGGCCCGGTCTACCGTTTTGACTACCCCAGGAGCCTGGTCCTGGCCGGGGCCGACTTGTTCGTACTGGACCTGGGCGGCTACGGCGCCGCCGGCTCTGTGACCGAGGTGAAGGCCACCACCGGGACGCCCGTCAGGGTGTTGGAGGCGTCCGAAGACGGCTACGTCGGGCCCGTCGCCATAGCCGTGGTCGGTGCCGACCTGTGGGCCCTGGACAGCAACGGCCCCACCGGTGCTGGCGCCCTGATCGAGTTCAAGATCTCGACGGGGGCCACGGCTCGGGTGGTCTACGGCCCGGGCTACGACTTCTACGGCCCGACGGCGATGGCCGCCCAGGGGCCTGACCTGTTCGTAGCGAGCTCGGGCAGCACTGGGAGCTACGGTGCCGTCACCGAGGTCAACGCGGCCACGGGAGCCCTGGTGAGGGTCATGACCGGTGAGCCGTACGGTTTCGGCGCCCCGCTTGCCGTGGCCGTCGACGCCGGCCACCTGTTCGTGGTGGACCGCAGTACAGGGGGTGGGCCGATCGAGCCCAGCTCGCTTACCGAGGTCAACGCCTCGACCGGCGGGCTGGTCAAGATCCTCGCCGGGCCCGGGTTCGAGTTCAACTACTCCTGGGACGTGCTGGCCGATGGCCCGGACGTGTTCGTGGGTAACCTCGGCTTTTCTGCGGGTCACGGTCCCAGCATCACCGAGCTCGACGCGTCCACGGGTGCGTTGGTGAGGGTGTTCGCCGGGCCCGACATCGTCCACCCAATAGCCATGGCCCGGGACGGCACCCACCTGTTGGTCTTGAACAACTCTGTTGGCTCCGTAGTGGAGATGCCGGCTTAGCGTGGCCGTTGGTGCGGCCCGTCCGTCGACGCCGAGATCGAGATCATGTCCGACCCTGCCACCGTCCAAGGCATCGAGGTCGGTTCCCTCGATGCCTAGGCACGACAGTTAGAAGGAGGGATCTTCGCGTGAGCTCACGGGCCCTCAGGCGTGGGGAGGGAGAGAAACAGTACACCGCCCGGGGCAGCCTGATGTTGTTCAAGGCGCTGGCCGACCAGGACGACGGCGACCTGTCGGTCATGGAGCGCACGCTGCCCCCGGGAGGCCGTAGGCCGCCGCCGCACCGGCACACGAACTGCTCAGAGGCGTACTTCGTGCTCGACGGGCTCGTGTCAGTCGTGGTCGAAGGTGAGGGACTGACCCTTGGACCGGAAGGTTTCGTACTGGTGCCTCGCGGCACCGGCCACACCTTCGGCAACGCCGGGGGAGCCGAAGCTCGGCTCCTCGTCATACACGCCCCGGCCATGGACGCTTACTTCGCCAGCCTGCACGAGCTGTGGAACGGGGCCGAGCCGCCGACCCCGGACGAGGAGCGGGCGTTAATGGCTCGTTTCGGCATGGAGGCCGTATGATCCCGCGGGCGGGAGCCGGCCTCACCCGTACCCTCGACGGGGTCGCGCAGCGGCTGGGGCGGCTCGGAGGGACGGGGACAAAGACGGCTGGGACGCAGGCGTAGCCCGGCGGTCCATGTAACTCCCTAGTGCTTGGGTAGGCTCGGGGCCAGACGCTCGAGCAGCGGGGGGCCGTGTGAAAATAACGGATGTAAGCACGCTGTTCGTGGACCGCTACCTCTTCGTCCATGTGCGCACAGATGCCGGTATCACGGGACTAGGCGAGTCGGGCGCTTGGGGCTTTCTCGAGTCTTCCGAACAGGCCGTGCGGAAGTTCGCCCGCTACCTGGTCGGACAGGACCCGCTGCGCATCGAGCACCACTGGCAGTACATGTACCGCTGGAGCCACTTTCGGGGGGCGGCCATTATGGGCGCCATAAGCGCCATCGATATTGCCCTTTGGGATATTGCCGGGCAGCATTTCGGGGCCCCGGTGCACCAGTTGCTGGGGGGTGCCTGCCGCGACCGGGCCCGGTGCTACGTGCACGTGTTCGGAGCCACCACCGAAGAGCTGGTGCAAGGGTGCCGCCAGGCCAAGGCCTCCGGTTTCAGCGCCATCGGTCACCTCACCCCTTTCCTCGACGAGCCGCACGACATCCCCTACTTCGAGACCCATGTGGGCAAGGTGCGGGGGGCCATTGACCGCGTCCGCCAGTACCGCGAAGCGGTGGGCGATTCGGTCGACTTGTGCATAGAAGTGCACCGGCGCCTCACGACGGCTGAGGCGATCGTGCTCGGCCGGGGGATCGAGGTCTACCACCCCATGTTCTACGAGGACCCGGTCCGGCCCGACAATTTCGACAGCATGGCAGCGGTGGCCCACCAGGTGAGCGTGCCCATCGCCACCGGTGAGCGGCTCCACACCGCCGACGAGTTCGCCATGCTCCTGAGCCGGGGGGCGGTCCAGTACGTTCGGCCCGACGTCTGCCTGGCTGGGGGGCTCACACAAACCAAGAAGATCGCCGCCGTGGCCGAGGCGTTCGGCGTCGGCGTCGTGCCTCACAACCCCCTGAGCCCGGTGAGCACCGCCGCCTGCCTCCAGTTGGCCGCGTGCATCCCTAATTTCGTACTGCAGGAGTACCCGGGGGACGAGGCCTCCAGCGAGAAGAGCGAGATCGTCGACGCCGTGGCCCGCCGGGAAGGAGACGCGCTCCTCGTCCCCAACCGTCCGGGCATCGGTATCGCGCTCGCCCCCGACGCCGCCGAGCGCCGTCCCTACCGGCCGCGCCTGGTCGACACCCGGCTCGGCACCGACGGGTCGGTAGTCGACCAATAACGTCCGCCGCCTGGGCTGAAAGGATCAAGACGGTGCCCCGCAAGATAATTTTAGATTGCGACCCCGGCCACGATGATGCCATGGCCATCCTGCTGGCCGCCGGGTCGCCTGAGGTGGAGCTCGTGGGCATCACCACGGTGGCCGGCAACCAGACCCTCGACAAGACCACCCGCAACGCCCAGTTGGTCTGCACCGTTGCCGGTATCACCGACGTCCCTATCTGCGCCGGTTGTCCCGGCCCCTTGGTGCGACCGCTGGTGACGGCGGCACGTATCCACGGGGAGTCCGGCCTCGACGGGCCAAAGTTCCCCGAGCCCACCGTCGGGACCACCGACGAGCACGCCCTTGACTTCATTGTGCGTACGGTCATGGAGTCCGAAGGCGACATCACCCTGGTACCGGTGGGCCCGCTAACCAACATCGCCATGGCGTTGCGGCGTGAGCCCCTGATAGCCGAGAAGGTCCAGGAGGTGGTACTGATGGGCGGCTCGACGGCCAGAGGCAACTACACCCCGGCGGCGGAGTTCAACATTGCCGTCGACCCCGAAGCGGCCGCCGCGGTGTTCAGCGCGCCCTGGCCGGTCACGATGGTGGGGCTCAACCTCACCCACCAAGCGGGAGCTACCCCGGAGGCCGTCGAGCGGATCCGCGCCCTTGGCACCCCGCTGGCCCAGACGGTCGTGGGCCTGATGGACTTCTACCGCAGCACCTATAGCGCCGTCGGGGGAAGACCCGACCCCCCGGTCCACGACCCATGCGCCGTAGCCCGTGTGGCCCGACCGGAGCTGGTCCAGGTCGAAGAAGCGTTCGTCGTGGTCGAGACCAAGGGCGAGTGGACCGATGGCATGACCGTCACCGACTTCGACGGTCGCCTGGGGCAGCCGCCGAACGCCAAAGTGGCCACGGTGCTCGACCGGGAGGGCTTTTGGGACGCCATGGTGGGAGCCATCGCCGCGCTGGGGCCGGCCGGTGGCGGGAAATGAGGGGAAGCGCAGACCTTAGGGCCCGTACCTTAGGGCCCGCACGTTAGGAAAGGACGTGAATGGGACTGCACGTGATCGCCACAGGCGGGACAATAGCCTCGCTACCGGAGCCGGGCACCGGGTCTGTGCGATCGGTGGTGCCCATAGAGGACCTGCTTAGGCTGGTACCGGAGCTCAGCCGGTTCGGGGTCGTCTCCGCCGAGGAAGTAAGCCGGGTCAACGGGTGGAACGTCACCCCGGAGCTCATGCTCACCACCGCTAAACGCATCGCCGCCGCCGTGTCGGACCCGGCGGTCGACGGTGTCCTCGTTACCCATGGTACGGACACGATCGAAGAGACCGCCTTCTTGTGCGACCTCGTCGTGGCTACCGATAAGCCCGTCGTCTTTTGCGGGTCGTTACGACATAGTGGGGAGCTCTCATTTGATGGGCCCCGGAACTTAATGAACGCGGCAGCCTATGCCTGTTCAAGCTCCTCCTCGGGCCGGGGAGTGGTCCTTTGTTTGAACGACGAACTGCACGCGGCCCGTTGGGCCCGGAAGCTGGATTCTGTGCGCCCGTCGGCGTTCGCCTCCCCCGATCGAGGGCCGGTCGCCATCTTCCACGATCACAAGGCAATAATGCTGTTGCCCAAGCTAGAAGCCGTCTCGGTCCCCATGCCGGCGACCATGAACGTGCCCGTGGCCCAGGTCCAAACCTACACCGGCATGGAGGAAACGTTGCTCGAGTCCGTCCTGGCCGTCACCGGTGCGCAGGGCTTGGTGCTCGAAGGCACAGGAGCCGGCAATATCCCCGGATCTGCGGAGCGGGGCGTCCGCGCCGCCCTGGAGCGGCGGTTGCCGGTGGTGGTGGCCACCCGGACATTATCCGGAGGCACGGGCTCGCATTACGGTGGGCGCGGCGGAGGGGCGACATTGAGAGAGATGGGCGTTATGGGAGCGGGAGGCCTTACGGCATCGAAAGCGAGGCTGTTACTGATGAGCCTTTTGGCGGCACCGGAGGCGCGGTACGAGCTCGCCACGATGTTCCCCGATATCGTGGAGGTACTTGCGCCTGTCTAGCCCATGGGCCCCTTTACGCTCGCCCGCCTAGGCGCGATACTCGGGGGGGAGGTTGGCCACATGGGTGCTTCGGAGCCTTCGGCCGCGGGCCAAGCACGGCCCGGTACGGCCGAGGAACATCGACAGGTGGTAGTCGTCGGCGTCGACGGGTCGGAGGGGTCGGCCAAGGCACTGGCCTGGGCGGCGCAAGAGGCTCGCCTGCGGGGAGCCGTTCTTCGGGTAGTGCACGCCTGGCGAGCCCCCCGCTTGAGCGACGCTGGGTACCTGCAGGACACCACCCCAGACGAGCGGAGCGGGGCCAGCGCCTGGGGTGAAAAGGTGTACGACGACTACCGCTCGCAAGTCATCGGCGGGTCCGCAGACGAGCCTGGCGAGGCCGAGGCATTGGTCGCCTCACAGATCGCCGCCGTGCTCGGGCCGTCCCCGGACATCCCGCTCGAGCGCGAGGTCAAAGAAGGCCGAGCTAGCCAGGTCATCCTTGAAGCGGCCAAGGACGCCGACCTCGTGGTGGTCGGCTCGCGTGGGCGGGACGGTTTTGCCGGGTTGCTCCTGGGCTCAGTGAGCTCACAGGTCACCCACCATGCTCATTGCCCGGTGACGGTCGTACACGCGTGACGGCCCGGGCCGGCGCACTGCGGCCCGCAGGGTCACGGCGCCATCCCGGTGCTCACCCAACGCCGGAAGGTACCAACTTTGTCCGGGGCCCAGGCGCCGTCGCAGGGCATGGTACCGGCCTGGAGCTGGCTGAGTATGGCACGCGCGTGCTGGCGGACATCGTCGTACGACCAAAGGTCGAAGGCTTTGCTCATCGACTTCTTATCGAAGTCCCGGAACAAAGGTTTGATGTGCACTTCGAAGCTTACCGCTCCGCTGTCGACGGGGGGCATGCGTGCCCCTTTCTCTGGTAAATGGCCATGGAGGACCGGTCGATCAATTAGTTTAGAGGTCTGAAAGCATTTCGGCCATCGACGTGCTGGGCCAGGGCGAAAAACCCAGTGGGGTTGAAGCCGACGACCGATAAATAGCCCTCAGATGAACAGTCCTCAACGGTGTGACCGATGAGGGGCTTGGCGCAGGCCTCTGGCCCAAGTTCACGATCGCCCGGTAGGGCAGGCGTGGCGCCCGCCCCGGTCGCACGACTTTGGGTGTTGATTTCGTTGCCACGCGCACAGATAATGGTGCTGTGGCTACCTGCGCAGCACAAGCTGTGGTGGTGGCAGCGCCGTCAGTTGGGTATGGGGACCTGACCGAAGGCGGGTGGGCGGCGTGCGCCGGGAGCCAGCGCGCCGGGAGCCACGGAGCGGTCCCCTGGGTGGCTCGGACGTTTATGGACGACGGTGGCGCCGATGGGCCGGACGGCTGTTAGAGCGGGGACCAGCCGTCGTGGCCGATCCCGTCAGTGATACGCAGTCGGGCGGCCAGTTGGGTGGTCCGACGTCGGGCGACGCTCGCGGACGGAGCTTCCTCGAGGCTGCGCTCGACTGTGTGCTGTTCGTCGACGAGTTTGGTCGCGTCGTCGAGTTCAACCCGTCGGCTGAGCGGGTGTTCGGCTATGCCCGAGAGGAGGCGCTCGGGCGGACCCTGGGCGAGCTGATCGTCCCTCCGGCGTTGCGGGCCAGCCATGAGTTGGCTTTCGCCCGTTTCGTCCGAACGGGCGAAAAGCGCCTTTTCGGACGGCGGGTCGAGTTGACGGCCATGCGGTCGGACGGGAGCGAGTTCCCGGTCGAGCTAGCCCTGAGCCAGGTCGAGGGGGAGCCGTTGCTCATCTGCGGTGCGGTGCGCGACCTCACCGAGACCAAGCGGGCCGAGGAAGATCTACGCCGGCTGGCCGACGAACAACACCTCCTACGCAGAGTGGCCACGCTCGTGGCCTGCGGGTCTGACCTGGAAGAGGTGGTCGAGACTATCTGCTCCGAGGCCGGGCGCCTGGTTGGCGCCAACGAAGTGCAGGTGGTCCACTACCGGCCCGACGGGGTGGAACTGGCCCTGGCGGGGTGGAGCCTCGACGGCGGGCCGCCGCGCCGCCCCGTTCGGCCCCGCCTCTCGTCAACCGAGGCGGAAGGCGAGGTTAGCTCGTTGGTCCTTGTCGACGGCGCGGTGTGGGGCCGCATCTACATTGGAGCGGACCACCCTCTGCCCGCCACAACCGCGGAAAGCGTGGCCAGCCTGGCCGAGCTGACAGCTATAAGCGTCGCTAATGCCAATGCCCGCTCCGAGCTCATCGCCTCCCGGGCGCGGATCGTCGCCGCCGCTGACGATGCTCGTAGGCGCCTCCAGCGTGATATTCACGACGGCGCCCAGCAGCGTCTCGTCACATCCTTGATCCACCTCCAGCTGGCGGACGAACGGATGGACAGCGACCCGGCAGCCGCTCGCCGGGAACTTGGCGCCGCCATCGAGTCCGCCAAACAGGGGATCAACGAGCTGCGTGACTTGGCCGCCGGCCTGCACCCGACGGTTTTAACGAGAGGCGGGCTGGGAGCGGCACTGGACGCTCTAGCGGCGAGGAGCCCCCTGCCGGTGACGGTCGACGCACCCGGTGGCCGGTACCCCGCCGAAACCGAGGCCGCCGTCTATTTCCTGGTGGCCGAGGCGTTGACGAACGTCAGCAAGCATGCCCGCGCCTCGCGGGCCGACATCCTGGTCGTCGACGACGCCACCAGCCTGGCCGTGGTTGTCAGTGATGACGGCGTCGGCGGCGCCCGGCTCGACGCCGGCCGGGGGCTGCGCGGTCTTCGGGACCGCATTGTGGCGCTGGGCGGCCGCTTCAGCGTTGACAGCGGAGCGGACCAGGGGACGCTCGTGCGAGCAACGCTGCCGCAGCCCGGGGGCCAAGGCACATAGCGGAACGAGATCGCCGCTGGGGGAACGCCTGTTGAGCTTCACCCCCGTCGTTTTGGCGCGGACAGCCCATAGCCTGCCAAAGGTGGACCTCGGGGCTCCGGTACGGGTGGTCGTCGGTGAAGACCAGCCGCTCATGCGCGAGGGCGTGGTCTTCATCCTTCGCGAGTCCGGGTTCGACGTGATCGGGGTGGCGGCGGACGCCACCGAGCTCTTGCGGCTGGCGGAGACGCTGCGGCCCGATGTCGTGGTCACGGACATCCAAATGCCCCCGACCTCCACTGACGACGGTCTCGAGGCGGCGCGTCGCATCCGTTCTTTGCACCCCGAGGTCGGCGTCATGGTCCTGTCTCAGTACCTGGAGGCGCAATACCCCCTCGTTCTTCTCAGCGAGGGTACCGAAGGCGTTGGCTACCTGCTCAAAGAGCGGGTTGCTGAGGTGTCAGCCTTCACCGACGCGGTGCGACGGGTGGCCAACGGCGGTTCGGCGCTCGACCCCGAGGTCGTACGCCGGATGGTGCAGCGCCCGCGGGCCAAAAGCGCCGTCGACGAACTGACACCAAAGGAGCTGGAGGTTTTGAGCCTCATGGCCGAGGGGCTATCGAACCAGGGGATCGCCGACCGGCTAGTGGTGAGCGTGGCCGCGGTAGAGCGGCACGTCACGAACATCTTCGTCAAGCTAGGGCTCACCCCCACGGCGGAGGACCATCGCCGTGTACTGGCCGTCCTGCTCTACCTCCACGAACAGGACAACCTCCACGGCACCTAAGGGCTCGGCCGCGCCCCCAGGTCAGGGAGCGAAATAGCGCCCAAGGTCCGTGCTCGCCAAGTCGGCCTTGGCCACGAAGCCCACGGCCCCGCAGCTGACGGTCAGCGGTTGGTCCGCTATATCGGGATCCGACGAAGTCAAGAGAACGGCAGGTGGGTCGTCACCACTAGAAAGCCGTCGCGCCACCTGAAAGCCATCTGGCCCGGGCAACCGGACGTCGAGTAGGACCGCATCGGGCCGTAGCTGCTTCACGGCCGCGATCGCCTGGTCTTCGTTGCCGGCATAACCGGCCACCTCGAACCCCCGGGCTTTGAGCAGTTCGGCCGCCGCCTCACGGAACGGGAGGTCGTCATCTACCACCAAAATTGACACCAACACCAGTTGACGATGACGGAGAACCGACCGAAGGGCAATAGGGAAAACTCAACAGTCGTCCCTCGGGACAGCCCCGTTGTAATAACGGGCTGGCCCCGGACAGGTGTGGAGAAGGCTCCATTGGCATCCGCCGCACGGGGCGCGACCATCAGTACCTGACCATGTCGGAAAAGGGCCCCGACGGCCTGAACGAAAGACGAGAAAACGTCCCTGGCCCGGGTCGGGGTCTACGTTTGTTGGCTTAACTCCTGCAAAGAGAGGCTCACATGAACGCGCTGATAGCCCCCCTGACGCCTTCGGCGTTCGAAGGCGAGGTGACCGGGCCCGGGCTGCGGGGCCGGCGCCGCGAGTGCGAGGTCCTGGACCGGCTTTTATCCGCCACGCGATCGGGCCAAAGCCAAGCCCTGGTCCTGCGGGGCGTCGCGGGCATGGGCAAAACCGCCCTGCTGGAGTACCTGTTGCGGCGAGCGTCCGGGTGCCGGGTGGCGCAGGCCTGGGGTCGAGAGTCGGAGATGGAGCTGGCCTTCGCCGGGTTGCACCAGCTCTGCACGCCGTTGCTTGACCGGCTCGACCGGCTCCCCGGTCCGCAGCGCGAGGCGCTCGGCACGGTACTAGGCCTACGCAGCGCGCCCCCTCCGGATCTCTTCCTGGTCGGCCTGAGCGTCTTGAGGCTGCTGTCCGAGGTGGCCAAGGAGCGACCGCTTATTTGCATCGTGGACGATGTGCAGTGGCTAGACCGGGCCACGGCACAGGCGCTCGAGTTTGCCGCCCGGCGCCTGGGGACCGAGCCGGTCGCCCTTGTTTTCGCCGTGCGCCAGTGCCGTGAGGACCAGCACATGAAGGATCTTCCCGCCCTCGTGGTCGAGGGCTTGGTGGCCCATGAGGCGCGCGCGTTGCTGGAATCGGTGATCACGGGCCCGCTCAACGAGCAGGTGCGGGACCGGATCGTGGCCGAGACGCGGGGCAAACCCCTGATGTTGCTGGAGATGGCGCGCCAGCTGGCGCCCGAGGAGCTGGCGGGCGGGTTCGGGCCCCCCGACGCGGTGGGCATGCCCGCCGCGCTCCAGGAGCGTTTCCGACAGCAACTGGAGATGCTCCCGTCGGCGACGCGGTGGGCGTTGCTCGTGGCTGCCGCCGAGCCCGTCCTGGACCCCGTGGTGGTGCGAGATGCAGCCGACCGGCTAGGTATCGGCGTCGAGGCCGCAGAACCAGCGGCCACGGTCGGGCTCGTAGAGCTCGATGGTCAGGTGCGGTTCCGTCATCCGCTCGCCCGGGCGGCGGTTTACGGGGCGGCCTCACCGGACGAGCGCCGTCGCGTCCACCGTGCTCTGGCGGAGGCGACCGACCCTGACGTCGACCCTGATCGCCGTGCCTGGCACCGGGCTCAGGCAACCTCGGGCCTGGACGAGGACGTCGCCGCCGAGCTCGAGCGCACCGCCGACCAGGCGCAGGCACGCGGTGGCCTGGTGGCGTTGGCCGCCTTCCGTCAACGCGCCGCCATGCTGACGCCCGAACCGGCACGCCAGGCTTCCCGCGCCCTGATCGCCGCGCACGCCAAGCACCTGGCCGGCGCCTCGGAGGCGGCTCTGAGGCTGCTGGCCATAGCGCAGGCGGGACCGCTCGACGAGCTCGGGCGGGCCCGGGCCGAGAAACTGCGCGCCCAGATCACCGCCGATTCCGGTCGCAGCCGCGACTCGGTGCCCCTCCTGTTGGAGGCGGCTAAACGCCTGGAGCCGTTGCATCTCGGGCTGGCGCGCGAGACCTACCGTGACGCCTTCCACGCCGCCCTCACGGCGGGCCGGCTGACGCGCCACACGGGTTTGCGAGAGGTCGCCGAGGCCGTGCTCGCCTCCGACGGGGAAGGGACTTCCCAGCAGCCCCTTCGTGCCGGCGAGCTGCTCCTGGACGGGCTGGCGACGGTGTCCACCCAGGGGTACGCGGTAGGCGCGCCGGTCCTCAGGCAGGCGCTGGCCCAGCTCAGCGAGAGGCGGGCCGGTACTGACGAGGGTCTGCGTTGGCTACCGCTCGCCTGCCGCCTGGCCCACGACATGTGGGACGACGAGAGCCTGTACGCGCTCTCGACGCGCCTAATGGAGCTAGCTCGCCAAACCGGCGCGCTGGCCGTGCTCCCCCTAGCCCTGTCTTTCGCTGTTGAGCTCCGGTTGTTGGCCGGCGAGCCGGCCACTGCCGCCTCCCTGGCGGAGCAAGCCGAGGCCGTGGCCCTAGCGACAGGTAGCCCCATGGGGCCCTACAGCCTTTTGGTGCTAGCGGCGTGGAGAGGCCGGGAGCTTGAGGTCTCCCGGCTGATGGCCGCCGTCACAACGCAGATGGTGGCGCGCGGAGAAGGCCGGTGGCTGACCGCAGCTCACTGGGCAACGGCAGTGCTCAACAATGGTCTCTGCCGTTACGACGCCGCCCTGGTGGCGGCCGAACGGGGCTGCGAGTACCCCGACGAGCTGGGTTTGGCCACGTGGTCGGTGGTCGAACTGATCGAAGCCGCCGCCCGGACCGGGCAGGTGGACCGGGCCACCGCCGCCCTGCAGCGGCTTTCGGTGGCCACACGCGCCAGCGGCACCGACTGGGCCCTCGGGATCGAGGCTCGCTCCCGAGCGCTGCTGAGCGAGGGCGAGCGCGCCGAGCGCTGCTATCAAGAAGCGGTCGAACGGCTTGGGCGTACCCGGATCCGCGTCGAGCTGGCCCGCGCCCACCTGGTCTACGGCGAATGGTTGCGCCGCGAGAACCGCCGCGTGGACGGGCGCCAGCAACTGCGGACGGCCCAAGCGATGCTGACCGCAATGGGTATCGAGGGCTTCGCCGAGCGCGCCAGACGTGAGCTGCTGGCCACGGGCGAAACCGTGCGGAAACGCAACGTCGAGACCCACGCCGAGCTCACCCCCCAGGAAGAGCAGATCGCTCATCTCGCCGGTAGAGGGCTTACCAACCCGGAAATAGCCACCCAGCTGTTCATCAGCTCGCGGACGGTCGAGTGGCACCTGCGCAAGGTCTTTTCGAAGCTCGGGCTCAACTCTCGCAGGGAGCTCCGCCAATTGCCCTTGGCTCGGTACGCGTGACACGGTAGGCCCCAGTGGCGGTCACTCGCCGGGCCGCCCCATGGCCCGAGTATGGCTCGGTGCGCACCTGGATGGTTGCCGGCCGTGCGACGTGCCATTGTCAGCAGGCAACGTTGGCTACGGAGGACGGCATCAGCAGCCGGTCGACACCGATAAGCTCCATTAGCCGGCGGACTTGGGGACGAGCGTTACAGGTCCGAGCCGCACCGCCCTGCGCCCGCACAAAGCGTACGGAGCCGACGAGCGCGCTCATCCCCGCCGCGTCGATGAACTCGACGCGGCTCAGGTCGATAACGACCTCTAAGCCGGGGGCGAACGCATCGTGCACCACCCGGCGTAAAGGCACGGCGCCCACCCAGTCGAGCTCACCTACAGGTCTGCAGACGATACTCGAGCCGGGGCGTAGTTCCGTTTCGATCATTGGGCCCTCCTGTCTTAGCGATGAGAAATGGCAGCGACGCGGACGACGGCCAAAACGACGGCGAGCACGCCGCTTGTGCTCCGTCGGGGATTGTTTAGCGAAGGCGGCTGAAGTTCGGGTAGAACGGCCCGAACAAGAGATCCTTGGAAGCTCCCTTGGCGGTGGCGACATAACCGTGACGCCTCCAGCCGGTGCATTGTGTCAGGACCAGGACATGCCACGATTGAGGAGAGGCGACCTCTGAGGGCGCAACATGTAGCGCTCGACCGAGGGGGGCGTCACACGTTGCACAGCTTGACTCGGCGGCTAGAACTTCATAGATGAGCTGGATAACGCATAGGTCGACAGCCGTAGGTCGAGCGTTGGCCCCGTCTCCAGGCGGCCCGGTAAGCGGGCCTCCCCCCTGATTGCCCCGGGCCGGGGCGGGTACCCCCAGGGCGCTGGTGAAGTGCCATGATAACCAGTCCATTGTTGTCGTCGCTCCCGTGTGATGTGAGGGGCGTCCTAAGTAGGGCCACCTGAATTGGAACCTGCCCTAAAGGTCGCACCGACCAAGGGTCGGTCGCGCCCGTGGATGCCCCTGGTTGCTTCCCTGGTGCCTGGCGGCACCGGCCCGGCGCGGTCAAGGGCGAGGGTGATGCCCAGGCCGTCGCCCACCGGTGCCCACCTCGGCTTGGCCCACCTCGAGCGAGGCCGCCTCTGGGCTGAGGTGCGCGCCGAAGGCGCCGAGCGCCTCCCGGCCCGGCAAGCAGCGGTCTACTGGGGTACTGACCAGGGTGTTCCACCGGTCCGACGGGCGGGCCCCGATGCGATCATGGAAAGGGTGTGACGTCCGGGTCGCATCGACGCCGCCAGAGAAAGGACCATGATGGCTACGGACGATGAACTGCGCACGAGCGTAGAGATGGAACTGGAATGGGAGCCCAGCGTCGATGAGAGCGAGCTGGGCGTGTCGGTGGTGGACGGCCTTCTCACCCTCACGGGTGAGGCAGGCTCGTACGCCGAGAAGTGGCGCGCCGAGCGCGCCGCCGCCCGCGTGCTTGGTGTCAGGGGCATCACCAACGAGGTCGAGGTCCACCCGGGCGGAGATAAAACGGACCTTGAGATCGCCAGGGCTGTAGCGGACGCGCTCAAATGGAACGTCATGGTGCCCTCCGACCGGGTTACGGCGGAGGTCGACAGGGGCTGGGTGTTCCTCGAAGGTGAGGTGGTCTGGAACTTCCAGCGCATAGCGACCGAGAGGGCCGTGCGCAACATGGCCGGCGTGAAGGGAGTGTCCAACCTGATCACCCTCAAGCCCATTGTTGAACCGCAAGACGTGAAAATGCGCATCGAGGACAGTTTCAAGCGCGCTTCTTTCTTCGACGCCGCCGATGTGACCGTCGACGTCGCCGGCGGCGAAGTGACGCTCCGGGGACGAATGCGGTCATGGTTCGCCAGCCAGGGGGCGGAGGAGGCGGCCTGGGCTGCACCCGGTGTAACCGAAGTCCATAATTTCATCGTCGTCGAGCCCGATAGCGCCGCCGCGTAACGAGGCCGTGGACCGAGAAAGAAAGGAGCAGTACCTCCATGAGCGAGACATTGAGTTACCGGCGAACATCCGCGACCACCCGCGACCAGGCCCACGTCCTGTTCTCCCAGACGATGGGGTACGTGGCGGTCACGACCGCCTTGTTCGCCCTTGGCACCTATTTGGGCCGTAACCTGACCGGCGCCGTCGGCATCGTCGCCTTCGTGGCCGCCTTCGTTTGCCTCATCGGCATGCGGTTCGCAGCGCGCCGGTCCGTCGAACTTACCGTCGGCCTGCTCGGAGCTTTCGGGGTGCTGATCGGGCTGGCAGTGGCTCCGACGCTCGCTTACTACGCCAACACCGACCCGCACGCCCTCTGGGACGCAGGTGGCGCCACCGCACTTTTCATCGCCGGGTTCGGTGCCATGGGGTACGCCACCCGGCGCGACCTGGCCCCACTGGCGCGGGTTGCCTTCTGGGCCTTGCTGGCACTGATCGTGGTCGGGGTCGTGTTGGTCTTCGTCCAGGTCCCCGGCGGGGCGCTCGTGTACTCAATTGCCGGCCTAGCCATCTTCGGCGTCTTCACCATGTTCGACTTCCAACGGCTGCGGCGGTCGCGGGACCTGAGCTCTGCACCCATCCTGGCGGCGTCGATCTTCCTCGACGTGCTGAACGTGTTCCTGTTCTTCCTAACCATTTTCTCGGGTTCGAGGGAGTGACGGGGACCGTCCAACAGCAACTCCGTAGGGTGGGAGAGCTGCCGCGCTAGTGGGGGGCTACGGCTTGGCCGTCCGGGAGGGCATCGGCGGCCCGGGCTAGAGGGTATGGTGCCCCCTGGAACGGGGCCAACCGCCCCCTGCGCGGCGGGTGCTCTGCCTCCGCGGGGGCGCAGGGGCGCGCCAAAACTAGTCGGCCCGCGGGTGCCTTGGCGACGGGCCCCAAAGTACTATCGCTGGACCAGCACCCATAGGCCAGCACCGATAGGGAGGCAACCATGCCGAAGTACCTGCTCGAAGTGAACTACACGCTTGAAGGTGTGAAAGGTCTGAAGACCGAGGGCGGTTCGTCCCGCGTCACCGCCGTCAAAGAGGCGACTGAGGCGGCGGGCGGGGAACTCGAGTCCATGTACTTCGCTTTTGGCGCTAACGACGTGTACTGCATCGTTGACTTCCCGGACAACGTGACCGCCGCCGGGACGGCGCTGACTGTGGGCGCCTCGGGCGCGGCCAAGGTCCGGACGGTGGTCCTCCTGACCGCGGCCGAGGTTGACGCCGCGGCCAAGGCGCCTGCGACGTACCGGCCACCGGGCGCCTGACGGCCCAAAGGGACCGGGCTGGCCGGG
>JBKQUU010000023.1:0-5624 GCA_052325485.1 Acidimicrobiales bacterium
CGTTCCGAGCTGGCCATCGTGGCCGGCGGACTGGCCGGTGGTCACGGCGCCAATCCCGCCGAGCAGGCGGTGGCCGCCGTCCTGGTCGTGCTGGCGACGCTGGGGTTCCTGGGGCTCTCGTGGCACACAACCCAAACCATGCTGTCCCCCGGGCCTGACCAGGTGGCTATGAGCGCCCCAGGCGAGATGAGCGTCACCAAGGGCGAGACGAGCAAATTGATGGTGCTGGCCATGGCCCTGGGCCTTGTCGGCCTGGTGGTGCTCGGGGCCCACCCCCCGGCGCCGCTCGACAACCTCCTCCACGGTGCCGCCGCTGAGCTCGGGGCGAGGCCATGACCGACCATGCCCCGATGGCAGGCCACGCCCCCGGCAGGGGGGCCCGACTTTGGGAGGAGGTCGACATTGCCCCTCAGGATCTCGCCGTCACCGTGGCCTCTCGCCTGACGACCGACGGGCGTTTTGCCGGCTTGTTCGGGTCGGCGCAAAGTGACGGCTCGGTGCGCTTGCGAGCGGTTATCGCTCACTTCGGCTGGTTGGAGGTGCTGAGCTGCTACCTACCCTCGGCTCCCGAAGGCGGTCAGGCCAGTTACCAGGCGCTCACCCCGATGGTGCCCAGCGCCACCTGGTACGAGCGGGAACTAGCCGACATGTTCGGGCTCGTCCCCGAGGGGCACCAGCGCGTCGACCCATTGGTCCTCCCCCGTGACGCGCTGACGGCGCCGCCTCGCCCAGGCTCCCCGGGCCCCGCCGTAGAGGTGGTCCCCGACGAGTCGGCGTTGCCGGCCCACGTCTCGGGGGAAGGCATGTTCACCCTTCCGTACGGCCCGGTCCGTTCCGGCGTGTTCGAGTCGGTGCAATACCTCATCGAAACACCCGGCGAGGACATACCTCATGTCCGCGCCCGTGTGTACCACAAACACCGCGGTACCGAGCGCCGCTTCGAGGGCATGTCCCCCGAGGACGGTGCCCTGCTGGCCGAACGGGTCGAGGGAGTGGCGTCGGTCGCCCACGCCCTGGCCTTTTGCCAGGCCATCGAGGCCGCTTCCTCTGGGGAGGCCGGCGGCCCGGCGCCAGGCGGGGAGGCGAGCGCGGCCGTGCCTGAAGGAGCTTTGCTCGTGCGGGCCCTCCACGCCGAGCTCGAGCGGGTCGCCAACCACCTCGATACCATGGTCTGCCACACCGAAGCCGCCGGCCAGGCCGTGGCCAACGCCCGCTTGGCCTGGCACAAAGAACGGGTGCAGCGCCTGCGGGCCAAGCTGTGCGGCCACCGCTTCGGCCGCGGCGTAGTTGTCCCCGGGGGGGTTTCCGGGCGGCCTGGTCTTGCCCCTGCCCACGCCCTCTCCGAGCTGGCCGGTCTGGAAACCGACGTGCGCGCTGACGCCCATCACCTGATGACCACGTCATCGTTCATCGACCGCTTACGGGGCACCGGCCTCATCACGCCTGAGGTCGCCGCGCAGCGCGCTGCCCTGGGCCCCGTGGCCCGAGCTTCAGGTTCCGAGGAGGACCTGAGGACGTGGCGGCCGTACGGTGCCTACGGGCTTATCGAGGTCCCCCCGCACCGCTACCGCGACTCCGGTGACGCCCTGGCTCGCCAGCTGGTCCGCCTCGAGGAGGTCTGGGGTTCGTTCCAGCTGTGCCGCCTGGCGCTCGAAAACCTGGCCGAACGGCCGGCCGACGGTCCCTGGGCCGTCGAGGTGGCGCCGGCCGACGGCACTACGTGGGGATGGGCGGAGGCGCCCCAGGGCGAGCTCCTCTACATGGTCGAGACCGAGGGTGGCCGGCTCCGCCGGGTGAAGCCCCGGTCCGCCTCGTTCCACAACCTGAGCCTCTTCCCCGAGGCCTTCGGTGGGGACATCTTCACTGATTTTGCTTTCATCGAGGCCAGTTTCGGCCTTTCCATAGCCGGGGTGGCGGGCTGATGCCCTGGGTCACCCGCGGCCTGCGCAACGGCGTGCTCACTACGCCCTACCCCAAGCGGCCCGACGGTTACGGGCCCAACTGGCGGGGCGCCGTCCACGCCTTCGCCGCCGTGGCCGGCGAAAAGGTCATTACCGAGGATCTTTGCCCGACCGGCGCCATCGGCGCCGGTGCCGACCGAGGGGTGACGCTCGACAGGGGAAAATGCATCCTGTGCGGTCGGTGCGCCACCGAACGCCCGGACGTTTTCGGCTTCGACAGCTCTTTCGAGGTGGCCAGCCTGGCTCGGGGAGGGCTGGTCGTCCCGCCCACGGAGGAAAGCGAGACCGCCGTGGCCACCGTGCGCCAGCAGCTGTCCCGGCGGGCGCGGGCCTTGCGGAGGTCCGTCCACGTACGCCACGTCGATGCCGGCTCGGACGGCTCCGAAGAGTGGGAGATAGCCGCCCTCTTGGGGCTGGTCTATGACGTGCACCGCCTCGGGGTCTTTTTTACCGCCAGCCCACGCCACGCCGACCTCCTATTGGTCACCGGGGCGGGTTCGGCAGGCATGGCCGGGCCGTTGGTCACCACCTACGAGGCCATGCCCGACCCCCGGGTGGTGGTGGCCGTGGGCACCGACGCCATCAGTGGCGGGATCGTGAGCCCGAGCTATGCCACCCGGGGTGGCGTGGGCGGTCTCGTGCCCGTCGACGTCTGGGTGCCCGGCTCGCCCCCGAGCCCGTTCTCCATCCTCCACGGCATCCTCCTGGCCGTGGGCCTGCTCCCGGGAGCAGGTGAGGCGTTATGAGGCAAGTCCTTTTGTTGGTGGCGCTGGCCCTGTTCGGCGCCGGGGCGGCGGTCGGCCTGATCTGGAGCACCGAGCGCAGGTGGTCTCGTTGGGCTGCTTACGGGGCGGCGACGGCCGCCTCGGTCCTGGTGGCGGTCACCGGCGCCGCCTGTGTCTCGGGCGCCGCTCTGACCGTTGACCTCGGCAACCTCTTGGACTTTGGCCAGACCACCCTGCGCCTGGACCCTTTGGCCGGGCTGTTCCTGACCCTCACGGGCAGCCTCGGGGCCCTCATTTCCTCGGCTCTGATGAGCTGGCCGTCGGCCAATGAGACGCCGGCCAATGAGGTACCGGCCAATGAGGCGCCGGCCAATGAGAGGACCGGCCTGCGGGCCATCGCTCCTGGGTACATGCTCCTGCTCGCTTCGGTCACGGTCGCTATCGCCGCCGCCGATGCCTTCACCTTCCTTTTCGCCTGGGAAGCTCTGACCGTGTCGTTCTATGTCCTGAGCGCCGCCACTCGCCGCCGCGGGGACCAACCGACCGCCGCCTGGGCCACCGCCGCCGTGGGCAAGGCCGGCGGGGCGGCCTTGCTGGTCGGGTTCTTGTTGCTGGCCGGCGTGGCCCGCTCGTTCGGGTTCTCGGCCTGGGCCGGGGTGCACGGCGGCGGGCTGCACGACACGGCTTACGCCCTGGTCGTGTTCGGCTTTGGGACCAAGGTGGGCCTGACCCCCTTCCAGGTGTGGATGCCGCGCGGCTACCCGGCCGCCCCTGGCCCGGTCCGGGCGGCCATGGCCGGCCTGGCGGTCAACGTCGGGTTCTACGGGCTGTGGCGCTTCCTCGCCCTCCTGGGCCGGCCCCCCGAGTGGTTGGCGGCCGTCGTGCTCGTCCTGGGCGGCCTGACGGCGTTGCTCGGCATCGCTTTCGCCGCCGTGCAACCCGACATCAACCGGGTGATCGCCTATTCCAGTGCCGAGAACGGCGGGATCATCATGGTCGGTTTCGGTCTCGCGCTGGCCGGCGCCTATGTCGGAAATAGCTCCCTGGTGGCCGTCGGCCTCCTGGCCGGCTCGCTCCAGGCCCTCGCCCACGCCGTGGCCAAGACCGGGCTCTTCCTCGGGGCCGCCAACTTCGAGGCCGGCGCCGGGAGCGCCGAGCTGGGCCGGGTTTCCGGCCTGGCCCGCTCGCAGCCCTGGGGCTCCGCCTGTTTCGCAGCGTCGGCGCTGACGTTGGCCGGGTTACCCCCGACGATCGGCTTTGTCTCGGAGTGGTTCATCTTCGAGGCCCTCATGCAGCAGTTCCGGCTCCACCCGCTCACCCTCCGCCTGGCCACGGCGGGGGCGGGGGCGCTGATCGCGTTGACGGCCGGCGTCGCCGCCCTCACGTTCGTGCGCCTCCTCGGCTTCAGCGTCCTCGGGCGGCCGTCCCCCGGCCCATTACGGCGTGGCGGCGAACGGGGGGCCCTGGCCAAGGCTTCGCTCGGGGTGACCGCCGCGTCCTGCTTCGGCCTGGCGGCAGTGGCCCCCTGGACCGTCCGTTACATCGCCCGAGGGCTGAGCCCCGACGTGGCCCGGTCTATTACCCTCGGTGCCCTCAAATCTCCCTGGGTCCTTCAGCCCGTGTTCCCCAACTTCTCGGCCCTGTCCACGAGCTGGCTGTTCGTCGTGATGCCCCTGGGGTTCCTGGCCGTTACCCTCGCCACGGTCCTGGTCTCCAGGGGCCGTTTCCTGTCCGTGCGCCACGTCCCGGTGTGGCGTTCGGCGACCCCGGGCGTCCACGGTGAAGACAGTTACAACGCCTCTGCGTACGCCAACCCGGTCCGCCACGTGCTCGCCAACGTCCTGGGCACCCAGAAGGAGGTTGCCTTCGTCGAGCCCGGCCCTCTCCGCCCCGGCGGTGGCTCAGCCATGGTCGAGGGCCAGGGCGAAGAGCCGTGGTCAGCCGAGCCCACCGAAGCGGAGCAGCACCACCCCCACGTGGTGTTCAAGGCCAGTGTGGCCGAGCCCGTGGAGTCTTACTTTTACCGGCCCCTCATCGCCGGCTACCTCACCGTGGTGCGTACCGCAAAGCGCCTCCAGTCCGGGCGGTTGGAGGCCTACGTGGGCTACATGCTCGTCGCCCTGGTCGTAGTGCTGATCGTCGCCGCATCAATACATTGACGACCGCGCAGATGGCACCTTCGATCCTGTACCCCGAGGGCATTGGTGCCTTGGCGGGCCCGCTCGAGGACCGTGATTTCGCCGTCGACCTCAATCTGGACCAGACCTTCGCCGCCGTCAACGCCGGACGGGCGCAACTTGACCTCCTGCCCGTTTTCTACTCGCCCGTGGGCGACATCGACGGCGTGACTTACCGTCACGAGGTGCTGAGGGACTTGGAGCGCCCAGCCGTCCTGGCCGCCGTAAGAACATTTGACCGTGCCATGCACCAGGTCGGCGACGTCGTCGCCACCATGCGCTCGTTGCACAACCGCTGGCAGCAAAGGCGCCTTTTTGTGGATGCCGTCACGGTCTACTGCGGCGCCGTCAGCTCGTTGGCGAGCGCCCTTGGCGAACTTCGGCCCCGTTCGCGCGCCATGGGCACTTTCAGCGAGTACGTCAGTAGTTACCAGGCTTCCCCGGCTTTCGTGGCGCTGCTCGACGAGGCCAAGGAGATCGTCGGCGCCTTGAGCGCGCTCAGGTACACCCTAAGCCTCAGGGGCACCCGCGTGACCGTGAGCGGTTACCAAGGCGGGCCGGACTATGCCCAGGAAGTGGAGGCCGTTTTCGCCAAGTTCCGAGAGGGGGCGGTGAAAGATTACCGGGCGGCGTTCCGGGAACCCTTGGACATGAACCGCGTCGAGGGCCAGGTGCTCAACCTCGTCGCTCGTCTCAACCCCGGCCCGTTCGGGGCTTTGGACCGCTACTTCGTCGACCACCAGGACTTCTTGGACGCCGCC
>JBKQUU010000024.1:0-28559 GCA_052325485.1 Acidimicrobiales bacterium
GTTTGGCCTCGCCCTCGGCCGGACTTCGCGCGGTATCGAGAATATCCGGCCGTGCGATGTACGGCTCGTCGGGCCCCGGTCCGACGAGGTCGAAATTGTCGAGCGATCCGGCGATGTACGTGTAGGCCTCTTGCCGGAAGTCGGCCCCCGGATCCCCGGTCAGCCTTTGCTGATCGTCGGTGTAGTTCAACAAGCGGACGAACTCTTGGACGGCGGCCTCGTAGCGCTGCTGCTTGAAGAGCGTCCATGCGTACTTGTAAAAGCGCAAGTCGGCCATCGAAGACCTCAACATCTCCATCAAGGAGAACGTACAGTTGGGAGAGGTGGTCCGCTTCCAGCCCGCCGCCGGCAACGTCGTCGGCTCTTACCTCCACGTACAAAACGACCGCGGCGTCAACGGGGTCATCGTCGAGCTGGCTGGGGGCACCGAGGAGCTCGCCCACGACATTGCTGTTCACATCGCGTTCGGCAAGCCAAAATATCTACAGCGCGACGACGTGCCGCGCGAAGAGGTGGAAGCAGAGCGGGCGACCCTGGAAAAGGCTGTGCGCCTGGAGGGCAAACCCGAGGCGGCGCTGCCCAAGATCGTCGAGGGCAAGCTCAATGGTTGGTTCAAGCGCGTACCAGGAGGTGTCCTGCTGGAGCAGCCGTTCGCCAAGGACGACAGCCAGCCCGTCCAGAAGGTCCTGGGCCCGGCGCGCGTCGTGCGCTTCGCCCAGGTCGTGATCGGCGGTTAATGGGCCGCCCGGGGGCGCCCTGGAAGCGCGTCTTGCTCAAGGTCTCGGGTGAGGCCTTGGCCAGCGATGCGGCTGACGAGGTCATCGACGGGCTTGTGGTTGAGCGCCTGGCCAAGGAAGTCGCCGAGGCGCACGCGGCCCTGGGCACCGAGCTCGCGGTGGTGATCGGAGGCGGCAACATCTGGCGGGGTACCACCGGTTCGGCCACCGGTATGGACAGGGCGACCGCCGACTACATGGGCATGCTGGCCACCGTGATCAACGCCCTGGCCCTAAGGGACGCTCTCGAGCGGGAGGGCCAACCCACACGCGTCCAGACGGCTATCGGGATGTCCGAGCTGGCTGAGCCCTATATAAGGCTGCGCGCCATACGCCACCTCGAAAAGGGACGGGTGGTGATCTTCGCCGCCGGCACCGGGAACCCGTTCTTCACCACGGACACCGCAGGTGCGCTGCGAGCCGTAGAGATCGGTGCCGAGGTGCTGTTGAAGGGCACCCACGGAGGGGCGGACGCCATCTACACCGCCGACCCCCGGGTCGACGCCACGGCCCGCCAAATCCCCGAGATCCGTTATGACGAGGTACTGGAGAAGGACCTGCGGGCCATGGACCTGACGGCCATAACACTGTGCAAGGAAAACTCCTTGCCCATCCTCTACTTCAGCATCATGGAGGAGGGCAACCTGCGCCGCGCCCTCGATGGGGAGCAAATAGGTACGCTTATCCACTGATGACCGACATCCTGGTTGACGCCGCTATCGAGGAGTGCCGTGAACGGATGGCCCGGGCCGTCGAGCACACCAAGAGCGAGTTCTCTGGCATCCGCACCGGCCGGGCGGCGCCGGCCCTGGTCGAAAAGCTGAAGGTCGACTACTACGGTGCCGAAGTGCCTCTCCAGCAGATCGCAGGGCTCCACGTGCCCGAAGCGCGCACCCTGGTCATCACCCCGTACGAGAAGGGACCGGCCGTTATCAAGGCCATCGAGAAGGCGGTCCAGTCGTCAGACCTCGGCATCACTCCGAGCAACGACGGTTCGGTGGTCCGGCTGGTGGTCCCCGTCCTTACGGCCGAAAGGCGCAAGGACCTGGCCAAGCTCGCTCACCACCGGGCCGAAGAGGGACGGGTGGCCGTCCGCAACGTGCGCCGGGCCACCAGGAAGGATCTTGAGGGCCTGGAAAAGGACGGGGATCTTTCCAGCGACGAGCTCGACCGGGCCGAGAAGGAGCTCGACAAGCTCACGCATGAGTACACAGCCGAGATCGACCGCGTGCTGGCCCACAAGGAACAGGAGCTGCTCAGCAGCTGAGCGTGCTGCTCCGCCGAGGGCCTCGGGTGGTCGACCGGAGGAGGGGTTCCACTGAGTCTTTTTGACAGTCCCAGCAACCGGCGTGGCCGACGCGGCCGCGGCGCGGCCAAAGTGCCGCCGCTGGAGCTGGACCAGTGGGGCGAGGGCGGCCCACCGCTGGACTACGACCCTCAGGCCCCTACCGGGCCTGTGCCGCTGACCGATGTGAGCGAAGCCATGGCAGTTACGCCCGCGACGGACGTGCCTGTGCCCGCCGCGCCGATGCCCGAGGTGCCTGTGCCCGCCGCGCCTGTGCCGGATGTGCCTCGAGCGGCCGCGCCGGAGGCGGCCGCGCCGGAGGCGGCCGCGCCCGTGCTCGATGTGCCTGAGGCGACCGTGCCGGAGGCGCCCGCGCCTGAGGTGACCGCGCCTGAGGTGGCCGCGGCTGAGGTGGCCGCGCCTGAGGTGGCCGCGCCTGAGGTGACCGTGCCTGAGGTGGTGGCCACCGAGGGCGAAAATGCTGTACAAGGCGGCTCTGGACCGCACCTGGAGCAGACTCCGCCGGGCCTCAAGATAACGGACGCCCCCGAAAAGATCGGCTACCCTCGTGAAGTTGTACCAGGAGCGGAGTTGGTCAAGAGAGTGAGCTCAGGAGAAGGTACACAGCTACCTCATTGGGCAGACCCGCCAACCGGCGAAGTACCACGGGCGCTGGCTGGCGCTCAGGGCGCGGACGACGAGCTGCAAGCCTGGAGGCTGCTGGGCTCGAGGGGCCTGCGCTGGCGCGAAGACGTGAGCGACTGGTCTGATGGCCCGGGCGTGGAGGACCTGGTCGAAAAGGACGAGGGGCAGGTGGGCCCGGCGGAGGCGCCTCCGAGCGACCCGTTCTCCTTCGACGAGGACTTCGAGCGCCTCGAACGTCAGCGCGCCCAGCGGGCGAGCGCGGCCAGTGCCGACACCACCGTCGAGATCGTGGCTGGCGAGATAGTGGGCAGCGTGGGCGGCTCCGGTACTGGCGGCTCCGGTACTGGCGGCTCCGGTACGGGCGGGACTGGTGCGGGCGAGGCCGTGCCGGGCGCCAGCCACGGCCAAGAGAGTGGCAATGCAACGGCGGCAGCGTCCGGCCCGGTGCTCGGGGGAGCCCCTGGCGGACAGGAGGGCAGCTCCGCCCGGCAGGCAATGCCGCAGGTGACGGGCGCAGGGAGCGAGACCGGCGCCGGCGGCGGGCCGCTCCCTTTGTTTGTCGAGCCGGTTGGAAAAGCCGTGGGGGCAGCCGGCACCGCCGCCGCTGGCCCCGGGGGGGTCGCCGGCGGTACCGGGGAAGGTGTGGGGGCACAGGCCCCGGGCCCACCAGGGCCTTCCCCCTCAGGAGGAGAGGGAGAGATGGCCGACCGTACCGCCACCAGGATGCCGCGCCGAGCCCAGAGCGGGCTGGGCCGGGCCGGCCGCGGACCAGGGTCACGAAGGGTGGCCGAGAGCGATGCCAAAGCCGCCGCGACCCGTCACAGCCGAGCCCCGTACGACCTCGGCGCCGAAGCCGGAGGCCCCGGGCGCAACCTCGCCGCCGCGGCGGGTACGGGTTTGCTCCTGGCCGGTCTGTTCGTCATTTGCTACGTGATCGGGCCGGTGGCCTTGGTGGGCCTGGCCACGGTGGCCATCGCCGGGTGCGCTCTGGAGGCTTTCGCCATGTTCCAGCGGGCCGGTTTCCGACCGGCCACACTGGTCGGGACCGTGGGCAGCGGAGGCGCCGTGCTGGCCGCCTACTGGAAGGGCACGGCGGCGATGCCGGAGGTCTTTGTCGTGGTGCTCTTCGCCAGCCTGGCCTGGTACCTGGCCAGGGTGGTGGAGGCGCGGCCCGTCGTCAATGTGGCGGTGACCATATTTGGTTTTGCCTGGGTCGGCGTCTTGGGCTCATTTTCCGCCCTGCTGTTGCAGGTGCACCAGGGCAGCCATCTCTTCCTCGGTGCGGTGGTGCCGACGGTGGCGGCGGACTTGGTGGCGTGGTTCGTCGGCAGCCGGGTCGGCCGGCACCCGATGGCCCCCGCCACCAGCCCGTCCAAGACCTGGGAGGGTTTCGTCGGCGGCGCCATCGCCGCCCTCGCCGCGGGTGCCGTTATCGGCAGCCAGGTGGCCCCCTGGGGCGGCGTAAGGCATGGTCTCGAGCTCGGCTTGGTCGTGGCGTTGCTGGCCCCCCTCGGCGACCTCGTGCAATCGATGGTGAAAAGGGACCTCCGCTTGAAAGACTCCGGGGCGATGCTGCCGGGGCACGGGGGACTGCTCGACCGTTTCGATTCACTGCTGTTCGTGCTGCCCGCCACCTATTTCCTGGTGCTCGTGCTCCACATCGTCAAGTAGACCAGTGAGCGCACCGAGGACCATCTGCCTCGCCGGCAGTACCGGGTCCATAGGTACCCAGGCGCTGGAGGTCATCGAGGCTTGCGGGGACGAGTTCGAAGTCGTCTCCCTGGGGGCGGCGTCGTCGGTGGCCGTCTTGGCCGACCAGGCTCGGCGGTGGCGGCCACGACGGGTGGCCATCGCCGACGCCGGCAGGGCGACCGAGCTGGCCGGCTTGGTGCCGCCGGGAACGGACGTGGTGGCTGGTGAGGGCGCCTTGGCCGCCATCGCCGAAGACGCCGACATCGTGGTCAACGGGGTGGTGGGCTTCGCCGGCCTGACCGTTACTTTGGCGGCCCTGAAGGCGGGGCGGCGGCTCGCCCTGGCCAACAAGGAGTCCCTCATCGCGGGGGGCCCCATCGTCCAGCGGGCACGCCAGACCCCGGGGGCCGAGCTGGTGCCGGTCGACTCTGAGCACTGTGCGGTCCACCAGTGCCTGCGCAACATCGGCGGGGCGCAGTTCGGAGGGCCGGGCGGGGCCCTGCGCCGCATTGTGCTGACGGCCTCCGGGGGACCGTTCCGCGGCCGGTCCCTCCAGGAGCTGGCCGAAGTGACGGTGGCCGAGGCGCTGGCCCACCCGACCTGGAAGATGGGGCCGAAGATAACCGTAGACAGCTCGACGCTCATGAACAAGGGCCTGGAGGTCATCGAGGCGCACCTGCTGTTCGGGGCCGGTTATGACCAGATCGACGTGGTCGTCCACCCGCAGTCGATCGTGCACTCGATGGTCGAGATGACCGACGGCGCCACCATCGCCCAGCTCTCGATGCCCGATATGCGCCTGCCCATTGGCTACGCCCTCTCCTACCCTGGACGGATGGCGACAGCGTTCGGGGCGATCGATTGGGCGACGCTCGGCCGGCTCGACTTCGAGGTCCCCGACCCGGTCGCTTTCCGGTGCCTGCCGCTCGCCTACCAGGCCGGTAGGCAGGGCGGGACGGCACCGGCGTGCCTTAACGGCGCCAACGAGGTGGCCGTCGAGGGTTTCCTCAACGGGCGTCTGCGATGGGCCGATATACCTACGGTGATCGAGGGAGCCATGGACCGCTTCGTGGTCAGCGAGCCCCGGGACCTGGACGACGTCCTGGCCGCCGACGCCGAAGGCCGGGCCCTGGCCGCCGAGGGCGTGGCCCGCGGCAACGGTGGCCGGCCCCTGGGGCCCGTGCCTGTCCGCCCCGGGACGGCCCGTGGCTGAGTACCGGGGGGCGGGCGCCCCCCCGGTGATGGACCAGCGTGAGCAGAGAGCGGCCCTGTTGCGCCTGGCCGTGGTGGTCGCGGCCGGGCTCCTGATCGCCGACCTGTTCGGGGCACTGGCCACCGTGCTGGTGGTCCTGGCCCTACTGGTCGTGATAGTCCTGCACGAGCTGGGCCATTTTGTCGCCGCCAAGCGGGCGGGCATGAAGGTGAGCGAGTTTTTCGTCGGCTTCGGGCCCCGGCTCTGGGCCGTGCAAAAGGGCGAGACGACCTACGGCATCAAGGCCCTGCCCTTGGGCGGGTATTGCCGGATAATCGGCATGACCAACGTCGAGAAGGTGGACCCGGCCGACGAGCCGCGCGCCTATCGCAACCAACCGACGTGGCGTCGCCTGACCGTTGCCTGTGCCGGTTCGTTCGTGCATTTCGTCCTGGCCTTCTTGATGCTGGTGGCCCTGTTCCTGGGCCCGGGCGACATAGGCAACTTCGTCACCAACCCGCCGTCCGACAGCCCGGTGGCAGCGGTCGAGGGTTTTGCCGGCGGCCCGAGCCCGGCGCAACTGGCGGGGTTGAGAGCGGGGGACCGTATCATCGCCGTCAACGGGAAGCGCTTCACCGGCTGGGAGCAGCTCACCAGCTACCTGCGGGCCCGGCCGGGCCAGCGGGTCACCCTTACGATCGACAGAGCCGGCCACAGCTTGGTCACCTCGGTAGTGCTGGCCAACGGGGCCAAGGTGAGGCTGAAGGGCCAGAAGTCTCCTCTGTACACCAAGCCGACCGGCCTGTTGGGGATAGAGATCCAGCCCAGCCCGGTGCGTTTCGGGCTGGTGGGGTCGGTCGAGCACGCGGGCACGGCGTTCGGGGCCACCGCCGTCTCCTCGGTGTCAGGGTTGGCCCGCGTGGTGAGCGACTTCGGCAATTACTCGCACATGCTGGCCAGCCAGAAGGCGGCTGACAGTCCCACCGCCGAGCGCTTCGTGTCGCCCGTGGGCGTCGTGCGCCTCGCCAACCAGGCGACCAAGATCGGCCTGTCCGAGGTGCTCTACCTGCTCATCCTGATCAACATCTTCGTCGGGATCTTCAACATGCTCCCGCTCCTGCCCTTCGATGGGGGCCACGTGGCCATTGCCATCTACGAGAAGGTGCGTAGCGTGGTTTCGAAGCGCCCCTACCACGCCGACGTCAACAAGTTGGCCCCGGTACTGTACGCGGTGCTGGCCGTGCTGGCCTTTTACGCCGTCTCTTCTCTTTTCCTCGACCTGAGGGACGTACTTTCCTAAACCGGGCGCGGGCCGACGCGGCGGCGCCGTGACCTGCGGGCTCGGTGCCGCCAGCCCCGACGGTGGAGGGCGCTCGAGCCTGTAGCCTGGCCGCAGGCTTGTGCGGTGCCAACCGGCCCGCGCCCACGCTCGGACAGACAGCCCAGCCCGGTACCCCCCAGCCCGGTACCGCCCAGGAAGGAAGGTGGCCGTGGACCGTTACCCACGCAAGCAGACCCGCCAGATCATGGTCGGTGCGGTCCCGGTGGGTGGGGACGCCCCCATCACCGTGCAGTCGATGACCACCACCAAGACGGCCGACGTGGAGGGGACGCTGGCCCAGATCTACGCCCTCAACGCCGCCGGTGCCGACATCGTCCGCTGCACGTGCAACGAGCGGGAGGCGGCCGAGGGCCTGGCCCGCATCGTTCCCCGCAGCCCGGTCCCCATCGTCGCCGACATCCACTTTCATGTGGAGATGGCACTGGCCGCCATTGAGGCCGGCGTGCACTGCTTGCGGCTGAACCCGGGCAACCTGCGCAAGCCCGAAGAGATCAAACTGGTGGCCCGCGAGTGCCGCGACCGCGGCATCCCCGTCCGCATCGGCGTCAACGGCGGCTCCTTGGACAAGCGGCTTTACGACAAGTACGGGGGGACCACCCCAGAGGCCCTGGTCGAATCGGCTCAGATCGAGTTGGCCCTGTTCGCCGAGGTCGGTTTCGACAACGTCAAGATCTCCGTAAAGGCCTCGCGCGTCCCGGTCATGGTCGAGGCCTACCGCCAGCTCTCCGAGCTGGTCGACCACCCACTGCACCTCGGCCTCACCGAGGCCGGCCCCCCGCCCGCAGGGACCATCAAAGGCACAGCCGGGATCGGGACCTTGCTCATGGAGGGCATCGGCGACACCATCCGCTATTCGTTGACCACCGACCCCGTCGAGGAGGCCAAGGCCGGACGGGCCCTGCTCGAGGCGCTAGGCCTACGCGAGCGGCGCAATGTGGACCTGATCGCCTGCCCCTCGTGCGGTAGGGCGGAGATCGATGTCTACCGGGTGGCCCAAGAAGCCCAGGTCGCCCTGGAGTCGCGGTCGATACCGCTGCAGGTCGCCGTCATGGGCTGCGTCGTCAACGGTCCTGGCGAAGCCCGCTCGGCGGACTTGGGGATAGCGGCTGGTAAACACCGGGGTCACCTTTTCATCCGGGGAGAGATCGTGCGGGTAGTGCCCGAGGAAGAGATGGTCGCCGCCCTGGTCGAAGAGGCCGAGAAGCTGGTGAAAGAGGGCTTCGAGGCCCGCTTGGCGGCGGCGGACAAAAGCGCGGCCAGGGAGGCGGAGGCGGACCGCCTGGCCTTGCTGGATGCCCGGGGTTCGGACGCCAACCAAAGCGAGGCCCGGGTCCAGCTGATCAGTCGCCGTCTGGGCGGCCCCGGCGAGGGCCAGGGCGCCGGTGGCCCCGCGCGGGAGAAGTGAGCTCCGCCGACCAGGCACTCCGGGGCGCCGTTCGCCGCGCCGTAGCTGGCTTTGACGCTCGCTCCGAGCGGGAGCGGGCGTCCCAGCGGCGCTTCTTGGCCGAACTGGACCGCCTGGTCGACCCCTTCGACCGGGACGCCGGTCCGGTGCACGTGACGGGCTCCGGGATCGTTACCGGTCCCCGGGGGACGGTCCTGCACATGCACCGGAGCCTGCGCCTGTGGCTACAGCCCGGTGGCCACCTCGAGCCGGGCGAAGCGCCCTGGGAAGCGGCGCTCAGAGAAACAGCCGAGGAGACGGGGCTGGGGGTGCGCCACCCACCGGACGGCCCGTGGCTGGTCCACCTGGACGCCCACCCGGCCAACGCCCACTTCCACCTGGACCTGCGCTACCTGCTGTTGTGCGACGACGCCGAGCCCGCCCCGGCTGCCGGTGAGAGCCAGGACGTGAGGTGGTTCGGCCTGGTCGAGGCCATAGCCGTCGCCGACGCCGGCCTGGTCGATGGCTTGCAGCGCTTGGCGCAGCTCGGGCCCGGCGTGCTCGAACCCGACGCCGGTCGGAACTAGACGACCGGTACTCGACGGCCGGTACCAGATGTCCAGGCTCAAGCTCGACCTCCATGAGATATACAACCGGGGAGCCGAGATCGACCGCGCCTTGCGAGAGGTGATGCAGGAAGCGGTGCGGATCAAGGCCAAAGAGGTCGAGATCATCCCGGGCAAGGGGTCGGGCCAGCTGAAGAAGCGGGTGGTCCGCTTCCTCGAGACCCCGGAGATGCGGGCGCTTTACCACCGGCTGGAAAAGGACAAGGACAACTTCGGCCGGGTGTTCGTCTACTTCCGCTGGAAGTGAGCGGGGAGCAGGCCGGGCCGCGCCCAATTCGCGGGCGCGTTAGCTGACAGCCCGGGTGAAGCAGGAGCGACCTGGGATATAATACTCGTTGTCACCGGATGGTGATGCCGGGCGTGGGTTGTCCTGCGTGGCAGGATGCCCACGCTTTTGTATGAGGGACCTTGACCGTAAGAGGAGGTGAGATGGGCGCCGAACAGCAGATTGCTGACGTGATCCGGCCGATCGTGCAGGCTGCCGGCCTGGAGATATGGGACGTCGAGCGCTCCGGGGCCTCCGTGCGGGTCCTGGTCGAACGACCGGGCGGGATAGACCTCGACGCCATCTCCAACCTGAGCCGGGCCGTGTCCGCCGTCTTGGACCAGCGGGACGACCTCGTGCCTGACGGCCGGTACACCCTCGAGGTGTCGAGCCCGGGCCTCGAACGCCGTTTGCGCTACCCGAGGCATTTTGCCTCCTACATAGGTCAGGAAGTGGCCGTGAAAACAGCCTCGCCCGTAAACGGGGTGCGCCGCATCAAAGGCACGTTGGCCCGTGCGACGGACGAGGACATCACCCTAGAGGCACAGCTGCCGAGCGGGGAGCTGGGCGAGCTGAGCGTGCCGCTGGAGCTGATCGACCGGGCCAATGCCGTTTTCAACTGGGGCCCCGCGCCCAAGGCCCCAAAGCCGGCCCGACCGGCCACGAAAGCAAAGAGGTCGGCGGCAACGGCGCACAGGGCCGCGCTTAGTAACAGCGCAGCCGTCGGGGCGGACGTCGGTGACCGGGCCACGGCCGACGTTGTGGCCGAGGTACCGGAGGAGGCTCTATGAGAGACAACCTGGCGTTCCTGGAGGCCCTGCAACAAATTGCCAAAGACAAGGGGATAAGCGTCGACGTGCTGCTCGACGCCTTGGCCAACGCCCTCGTGGCCGCCTACAAACGCATGCCGGGAGCGGCCGAAGAGGCGGTGGTGACCATCGAGCCCGACTCGGGCGAGATCCGTGTCTACGGCCAAGAGCTGGACGAAGAGGGCGCCGTCGTCCGAGAGTGGGACGACACCCCCAAAGACTTCGGACGGATCGCCGCCCAGACGGCCAAGCAGGTCATCTTCCAGCGCCTGCGCGAAGCCGAGAGGGACCTCAAGTACGAGGAGTACGCCGGGCGCGAGGGTGACATCGTCACCGGCATCATCCAGCAGAGCGACAACCGTTACACGTTGCTGGACCTGGGCAAGGTGGAAGCTCTGCTGCCCCAGGCCGAGCAAGTCCCCTTCGAGCACTACGAGCACAACGCCCGGCTCAAGGCCTACATCGTCGAGGTCCGCAAGACCAGCAAGGGCCCCCAGATCGTCGTCTCCCGGACCCATCCGGGCCTGATAAAACGCCTCTTCGAGCTCGAGGTCCCCGAGATCGCCAACGGGATCGTCGAGATCAAAGCGGCGGCGCGCGAGCCGGGCCACCGTACGAAGATCGCTGTTTGGTCCAACGACCCCAACGTCGACCCCGTGGGCGCCTGCGTGGGCGCCCGGGGCGCCCGGGTCCGCATGGTCACCACCGAGCTGCGCGGCGAGAAGGTGGACATCGTCCCCTACTCCGACGATCCCCGGGAGTTCGTGATGCGAGCCCTCCAGCCGGCCAAGGTCAAAGATGTCGTCTTGGACGAGGAGTCGGGGACGGCGACCGTCATCGTCAACGACTACCAGCTCTCCCTGGCCATCGGCAAAGAAGGTCAGAACGCCAGGTTGGCCGCCCGGCTGACGGGTTGGCGCATCGACATCAAGAGCGAGAGCCAGCTGGCCGAGGAAGAGGCCTACGCGGCCCAGGAATGGGCCGAGGGCGAGTGGGTGCAAAACGAAGCCGGCGAAATGGTCTGGCAGCCCGCAGGGGGCGGCGAGGCGCTCTCGGCCGAAGAGTGGGAGGCCGGTTCGGCTGGGGAGGCCGCCGGGCGGGGCGCGCCGACCGCCGACGACGGAGCCGTCTTGGCTGGTCCCAGCGCCGAGGCCCCTGGGGCCGTCACCGAGGCGGTCGCCCCGGGCCCCGACGGGGAAAAGCCCAGCGCAGGTGAGCCCGGTGCCGAGGAGAAGGCTGGGACGGCGCTCACCGGGGAAGGAGTGGGGTAGACGGCACCCCCGGTCCGCACCTGTGTCGGGTGTCGCACCAAAGGGGGGACCGGTACACTGGTGCGTGTTGTCGTAGGACCAGACGGGCGCCTCACCATCGACCGGACGGCCCCGGGACGCGGTGCATGGTTGTGCCGGGTAGCTAGCACCGAGCTGGCTCACCCCGGCTGCGTGGCCGAGGCTGGTCGTCGTGGCGCTTTCGCCCGGAGCTTGCGTGCTGATATCGGCGCAGGTGACGTGGAGCTGCTGCTCGCGGTGGCCCGCGAACATGCGAGGATGGGACAAACAGACAGTGACGCTCGCAAGGCGTCCGCGGTTGCAGACGACGAAAGGGACTAAGGAACAACTTGGCCAAGAAGATGCGGGTCTACGAGCTGGCACGTGAGCTCGGTCTGACGAACAAGGAGGGCCTCGACCTGTGCCTGGCCATGGGCATCGGCGTTACGAGCCATTCGTCGAGCATCGAGGAAGCTCAGGCCGACCGGGTACGGCGCCGGGCCGAACGCGAAGGTCTGAAGCGAGCGCATCAGCCCGAGGAGCCCACACCCGAACATGACCGGCCGGCGCCGGGCGCAGGGCGTCCCGCTTCACCTAGCCCGGTGGCGATGCCGACCACGCCCCTGGGCCCCGCACCCGTTAGCGCCGGAGGTCCGGACGCGGCACCGGCACTGACCGGTGTGGCCGGCAGAGGCCTGACGGCCGCCGGCACCATGCCCGTCCCGCCGGCAGGTGTGCTGCCCACGAACCAAGTTTCAAGCGGCGCGCGCCCCGCCGCGGTAGCGGCTGCACCCACGTCAGCAGCCCCGTCGAGGGCCGACGGCGGCGCTTCCTTGGGCACTCCCGGGTCGGCCACGCCCGGGAGCACGGCCCCCGCCGGACCGTCGCCCGTCGTCTCGTCTTCCGGCCACGGCCGGGTGCCGCCGCCTCCCGGAGTGGTGGCGGCGTCGACCGGGGCGCACACGACCGGCACCTCCGCCCCGGCTGGTAGCCCGGCCCGGCCGTCTGGCTCTTTGGCGCCCGTGGTGTCGTCGGCGATGCCGCCGTCCGCCGCGCCACAGGTCCGCCGCGAGGCGCCCGCCGGTGCCAGCGGCGTCGCCGCCTCGGTGCCCGCCAAAGCCGCGCCTGGTCCGGCGCAGCCGGTTGTGCCGGTGGCCCGGGCCCGGTCAGTAGCCCCGACGTCGCCGGCGGGGGCCCCGCCCCGTCCCGGCCAGGAACCGGGGCCCGCCGCCCCGCGCCGGGGCCCGGGCGCGGCAGCTGGCCCCCAAAACCGGGGGGCGCTGTCGCCCATGACCGGCAAGCCCATCCCGCCTCCGCCCGGTTTTCGTGGGCCCGTGTCCCCGTTGACCGGTAAGCCGATCCCTCCGCCCGTGCGCGGCCCCAGTGGAGCTGGTGGCCCGGGCGGCACCGGGGACTGGGGCCAGCGGCCCGGAGCCGGGCATGGCGACGGCGCCGGAAGGCCGGGTGGGACCGGGACCTACGGCGCCGGCCCGGGTGGCCGTCCCGGCGACAGAGGCCAGGGCCGCCCGCCGATGGCGGGTGGACGGCCCCCCGTCGGGCGCGGCGGGCCTATGGCCCGTCCAGGAGCCCCGGGTACCGGTGCCCCGCGGCCCGGGTTCGGTGGCCCCGGCGGCCCGCGTTCTGCGGGCCCGGGAGGCCCCGGGGGCCCGGGAGGCGGTCTGGGAGCGGGTGGGCGGCCGGGCGGGCCGCCGGGCATGAGACCGGGAGGCGCTCGCCCTCTGGGCGGGGCGCGTACCGGCCCGCTTTCTCGTGGACCTGACGCCACCTACCGGACGCCGCCTGGCGCACCCTTCCGGGGTGCTCCGGGCGCTGGGTTCCCGGCCCGCGGCGCCGGCCGGCCCGGGGGGGGCGGCCCCGGCGGCGGCCCCGGGGGGCGCGGCGGAGGTCGCCCCAGCGGGCGACGGTCGCGCAGCCGCAAGGCGAGCCGCGAAGAGCTCCAGGCGCAGTCGCCGACCACCTATACGGCATCGCACGCCCCCGTCCCTGAGGGCGAGGTCATAATCGAGCGGGGTTCTACCGCCCAGGAGCTAGCGCCCAGGCTCAACCGCAGCGCCGCCGACGTGGTGCGCTTCTTGCTCACGCAGGGCGAAATGGTCACCGCCACCATGTCGCTTTCGGACGACATGATCGAACTGTTCGCGGCCGAGATCGGGGCTGTCGTGCGCCTGGTCGAAGCGGGCGAGCAGAAAGAAGCCGAGCTCCAGGCCCGTTATTTCGCCGAGGAAGACGACGAGGAGTCAGACGAGCTCCTGCGGCCGCGGCCACCAGTGGTGACCGTCATGGGCCACGTCGACCACGGCAAGACGACGCTGTTGGACCGCATCCGCGAGTCTGACGTCGCCTCGGGTGAGACAGGTGGCATCACCCAGCACATCGGCGCTTACCAAGTGACCACGGCGACGGGGCACGTCGTGACGTTTATCGACACGCCCGGCCACGAGGCGTTCACTGCCATGCGCGCCCGCGGCGCCGAGGTGACCGACATCGTCGTGCTCGTGGTGGCGGCTGACGACGGGGTCATGCCCCAGACCGTCGAGGCGCTCAACCACGCCAAGGCCGCCGACGTGCCGATCGTCGTGGCCATCAACAAGATCGACCGGGCCGACGCCAACCCCGACCACGTCATGCAGCAGCTTTCAGACCTGGGCCTGGTGCCCGAGAAGTGGGGTGGCGACACGATCATGGTCGAGGTGTCCGCCATCCAGAACCTCGGCGTCGACGACCTCCTCGAGCAGTTGATGGTGGTCGCCGAAGTCGAGGAGCTGCGAGCCAACCCCGAGGCCCGGGCGCGCGGCACCGTCCTCGAAGCCAACCTCGACCCGGGCAAGGGACCGGTGGCCACGGTGATCGTGCAGAACGGGACCTTGCGGGTGGGCGACCACGTAGTCGCCGGAGCGGCGTGGGGGCGCGTCAAGGCCCTCATCGACGATAAGGGCGACAACATCAAAGAAGCGCCCCCGTCCTTCCCGGCTCAGGTCCTGGGCTTCGATTCGTTGCCCGGCGCCGGCGACGAGCTGCGGGGGGTCGCCAGTTCCCGTACCGCCCGCGACGTGGCCGAGCAGCGCGAGCAGCGTTTCCGCAGCGCCGACATGCGTCGTAGCGCCTCGGCGACCAGCGGGGGGGCCAAGCTCGAGGACATCTTCGAGCAGATCCAGCGGGGCGAGGCCGCCACGCTGAACGTGGTGGTAAAGGCCGACGTGCAGGGCTCTCTGGAGGCGGTGACCGAAAGCTTGCGGAAGCTGGAGCGTGAAGACGTGAAGCTGGCGTTCGTGCACCGGGCGGTGGGAGGCATCACCGAGAACGACGTCGCCCTGGCGGCGGCGTCCAATGCCACCATCATCGGCTTCAACGTCCGTCCCGGCCGAGAAGCCCGGGCTATGGCCGCCGCCCAGGGCGTCGAGATACGGACCTACGAGATCATCTACAAGTTGATCGAGGACATCCAGGCCGCCATGGTCGGCATGCTGGCCCCCGAGTACGAGGAGATCCTCACCGGTGAGGCCGAAGTGCGGGAGATCTTCCGTATCCCGAGGATCGGCGCCGTCGCCGGGTGTTACGTCCGCAGCGGGGTCATCACGCGCGGGTCAAAGGTGCGGTTCCTGCGCGACGGGGTCATCATCTGGAAAGGGGCGATCACCTCACTGCGACGCTTCAAGGAGGACGTGCGTGAAGTGCACGAGGGCTTCGAGTGCGGCATCGGCCTGTCCAACAACCAGGACCTGCGGCCGGGCGACATCATCGAGACCTACGAAGACCGGGAGATCCCCCGCACCTGAGCCCGTTGCACTCGGCTGTCTTGAGGGTGGAGCTGCACCTGCCCCAGGCCCGTTCGCTGAAAGACAAGCGGTCCGTACTGCGGCCCATACTCGATGGCGCCCGTCACCGTTTCGGCGTAGCTGCGTCCGAAGTGGGCCAGCAGGATCTCTGGCAGTCGGCCGAGCTGGGCTTTTCCGCCGTCGCCTCGACGGTCGGCCACGTGGGCGAGGTGCTGGACAACGTCGAACGCTTTGTGTGGTCGTTCGCGGAGGTGGAAGTGAGCTCGTGCCAACGCCTCTGGCTGGAAACCTGATGGCTTTGGCCCCCCCGGCCGCTCGCCGCTCGGCTGGGTGGGCACCATGAGGGGCCGGGGCCGCCCGGCCCGGCCCACCTCGAGGTACTACTCCCGTATGGCGAGGGTCAACGAGGTGCTGAGAGAGGTCCTGGCAGAAGAGATCGAGGTGGTCGCCAGCACCGACGCCCGTCTCGAACTGGTCACGGTCACCGCGGTCAGCTGCGAGCCGGACCTCCGCCATGCTACCGTGCTCCTGGCCTCGCTGCCCGATCCGGTCCGGGAAGCGCTGAGCGACGCCCGCCCCCGGCTGCAGGCGGCCATCGCCCACCAGGTGCGGATGAAGCGGACGCCCCAGCTGTCGTTCCAGGCCGATCCCGCCGTGGGCCACGGCGAGCTGGTGGAAGAGATCCTCCGGGAGCTTCGCTCCAGCGGCCAGCTGAGGGAGGAGACGATCGCCGGCCCCGCCGCCGGTGGAGCGGTGGACGGCGCCGCCGGAGGTGGCGCCGATGGCCTGCGCGCCGAGTGCCCGGGCAGTACGAACGGCGCCGGGGATGGCAATGGCGCGGGTGAAGGCGGCGCGGGTGAAGGCGGCGCCGGTGAAGGCGGCGCGGGCTCGACCGAGCCGGCGGCGTGAGCCCGGTCGACGGCCTTTTGGTCCTGGACAAGCCCACCGGCTGCACCAGCCACGACGTGGTGGCCCGGTGCCGGCGTATATACGGGCAGAAGAAGGTGGGCCATGCCGGGACCCTGGACCCGGATGCCACCGGAGTGCTACTGGTGGGCTTGGGCCAGGCCACGAGGTTGCTGCAGTACCTCTCCGGCTTGGCCAAGCGGTACACAGGCGAGGTGGTCCTGGGCGTGGCCACCTCGACCCTTGACGCCGCCGGCACCGTCACGGGGAGATGGGACATGAGCCACGTGAGCCTGGAGGCGGCCAGGAAGGCGGCGCTGTCGCTGACGGGCGAGATAACCCAGATCCCGCCGATGGTCTCGGCGCTCAAGGTCGGTGGCCGCCGGTTGCACGAACTGGCGCGTGCCGGGATCGAGGTCGAGCGGGCGGCGCGCCCCGTCATGGTGTCGCGCTTCGATGTGGAGCTGGCCGACGTGACCGGAGACCGCTCAGTGGACGCACCGGGCTCGGTGGACGTGGCCGGCTCGTGCTCGGGAGGGGGCGCGGGACCGGTGCTGGCTATCGACGTCGTGTGCTCAACGGGCACCTACGTCCGCACCTTGGCCGCCGACCTCGGGACGGCCCTGGGCGGTGGCGCCCACCTGCGCCACCTGCGCCGCCTGGCCGTGGGGAGTTACGGGCTGGAGGAGTCGGTGCGCCTGGACGCCCTGGAGACGACGCCGGAGCCGGCCAAGATGGTCCTGGGACCGCTGGAGGCATTGCGGGGCATGGCCCGGCTCACCGTGACGGGGGAGGTGGCCGGGGCCGTCGGCCACGGGCAGGTCATGGCTCTGGGCGCTCTGCGGGAGCTGGGCGGCGAGGGGCCGGGCCCGTGGGCGCTGTTGTCTGCTGAGGGGGCTCTGCTGGCCGTCTACGAGGCTCACGGGCCCCAGCGGGCCAAACCCGCCGTCGTGCTTTCCCCTCCGGCCGGTGCCGGGGCCTGGGGCTGACCCCGCTCGGCCGCACGGTTGGCCCACCTTCAGGGTGGCCAATGGAGCAGGCCCCGTCCTTACGAACAAAGGACCTTTGGCACTGGTGAAGCCTCGAGTAAGGCGCGACCCTTTCTAATCACCGTGGCCAGACACGCGAGCTGACCCCGCGCAGAAGGGGGGAAATGTGAGCAACTACGAAGAAGCGGTATTGGCGGCCGGTACCGACCGCCAGGTCGAGGAAAAGGTGACGACAGTACCCGACCGCAGCCTTGTGGCCCGGACCAACGTCTCTCCCAAGCCCGACGGCCTCTGGGGTGTGAGAGCGTGGGTTTGGGAGTTCCGTGCCCCCGTCGAGCGAGGCAGTGACGGCGTGGTGCGCCATGACCTCATGGTCGATGTTAGGGACGGGGCCACGGGGGACGCTGACAGCAGCAATCAACAGAGCGATCGTCTCACTCTTGGACTGGGCTGAGCGAGCCGAGCGGTGCTCGGCCCGGTCGGCCGACGTCAAACTAACCAAGTAGATTCCCAGCAACCGGTGCTGGTCTCGGCGTTTTACCGCACCTGGCACCGCACCGCTCGGGACCTCGTGCCCGTGCCGGCGCGTCCCCGGAGCCGAGCTCCGGGAGCCTACAGACTGGAGTGAAATATATGGCTTTGAGGGGTCATATTTTCAGGATAACGAATGCCCTGGAGTCATTTTTGCCCGTGGTCCTGGGCGATGACGCTCCGCCGGGAGGGTTCTCTCCGTGGCCCAATGCGATAGTTATGGCGACTTACGTCCTTGACTTCGAGACCACCCCGGATAATTCGTTCCCGATGATAATTTGGGAGAGCGCGAGCACCACCGCGGCCGACGGGAGCTTTTTGCTTGATGACCTTCCGGTGGCGCTTGAGAGTTTAGCCAGCCCACCTGATACAGAATTAAAGGTCGCCCTGAGCGTCAACGCGATGGTCGCCTCGGCGAAGGGCCGACCGGTAAGTGGGGTGCCGCTTTACCGTTCGTCCCTCGTTGGCTTAGGGCGGGCGCGCACTAAAGAGTTGGACATCTGGCTTTTTCCCGACGTCCTCGGCGAAACAGACGGTGTGACAGCCGGGGCGGTTAGCGGTTTCGTGGGCGGGGCCGGCCTCCCGGGGAACACCACCATCCAGAGCGGGCCCACCGGTCTCGGCTTCACGGGGTCAGAAGGTCCGGTCAGCGTGTCGTTTTCGATCTCGATCGCCCCCGACCTCACAACCAACAGGCAAACTCTCTTGGACATCAACTTGCAGTCGTGGAACATCAGGGTCGGCTCCTCAACTGATATCGGCGAGACCGCCGGTGATGTCCTCAACGGTATCAAAAAGGGGATGGCAGGCGCCGAAGCCAGCATGAACGCCACGATCCTTAAGAAAATGCAGGCCCTCGTTACCGCGGAAACGGCCGCGCCTCAAATAGGTGTGGTGGCTCCCGCGCTGGTCGATAAGTTCGTGACCGAAGAGCTCTCGATCACCTTCATGGCGGTAGCGTTCCCAAACAACCACTCGTGGAACATCCGTGACGATCGAGACACGACCATCGTTTTTTTCGGAGATCCGTGCATAGGGTTCGGGCCCTCGCTTGCTCGACGAGAACTCGTCCTCGCGAACAGTGCCCGGTCCGTAGTCACGCCGTCCGGCACATGAGCAAGGTCCCAGGCTGGACGAAGAAGCTCTCCGGGCGTTACGGGCACGAGCGACCGGCGGCGCCCGGCCAATGCAGACGAGCGGCTCACGAGGTAGGCTGGCGGTTTGTTGAGCTGGCGACGGTCCGGTGTCGCTGCTTTACAAGCAGGGGGAGGTTGTCATGCCCGGATCGGTAATCGTCTCAGGTGCTAGGACACCTATTGGCAAACTTTCGGGCGCCTTCATCGGCCTGAGTGCGACAGACCTTGGAGCGGTGGCCATCGCCGCCGCTTTGGGGCGGGCGAAGCTGCGGCCTGACCAGGTTGACTACGTCTACATGGGCCAGATCCTCCAGGCGGGCCAAGGCCAGCTCACGGCCCGTCAGGCCGCCGCAAAGGCCGGCGTTCCCCTTACCACGCCGGCGGTCGTGGTGAACAAGCTCTGCTTGTCGGGCCTCAACGCTATCTATCTCGCCGACCAAATGATCGCCGCCGGAGACGCCGATGTCGTCGTGGCCGGCGGCATGGAGTCCATGACCCGGGCACCCTACCTCCTCATGGACGCTCGTTCGGGGTACCGTTATGGGGACGGGGTGCTCGTAGATTCTATGTTGCTCGATGCCCTTACCTGCTCTCTCGACCACTCATCGATGGGTTTGGCGACTGACCAGTACAACGACAGCGTCGTCTCTCGCCCGCGTCAGGACGCCTTTGCCGCGGCGTCGCACGAAAAAGCGGCCAACGCCATAAAAGAGGGCTGGATGCGAGAAGAGATCGCTCCTGTCACGGTCCCCCAGCGGCGCGGCGAGCCGGTAACGGTCGATACCGATGAAGGGGTCCGGCCGGGGACCACGCCCGAGTCCCTGGCCCGGCTCAAGCCTGCCTTCAGCGAGGACGGGAGCATCACCGCGGGCAACGCCTCCCAAATATCCGACGGCGGGGCCGCGGTCATCGTCACCTCGCGCGCTATGGCCGAACAGCTCGACGTCGTGCCGCTGGGCGAGTTCATAAGTTACGGGCAAGTGGCCGGGCCGACCCCCTCGCTCCTGCACCAGCCCGCCAACGCGGTCAGGGCCGCCCTGGCCCGGGCGGGCATGAAGATCGCCGACGTCGACCTCTTCGAGCTCAGTGAGGCGTTCGCCGCCGTTGCCCTGGCGTCGATGGACTCGCTGGAGGTCCCCGAAGACAAAGTCAACGTCAACGGAGGGGCAATTGCGCTCGGGCACCCCGTGGGCATGTCGGGCACTCGTCTGGCGCTGACTGCTCTGTACGAGCTCAAGCGCCGCGGCGGCGGCCAGGCCGTCGTCAGCCTCTGTGGCGGCGGCGGTCAAGGAGATGCTCTTCTGCTTCGTTCGCTCTCCTGACGATAGGGCCCGACGGCCATAAGGGGCTGGGCTATTGCCAGGCAATTACATTTCCAAACCGCCATTGACGGTCAGGACAGACCCAGTTATGTAACCGCTCTCGTTATCGACCAAAAAACGGACCGCTCGGGCGATCTCGTCAGGACGGCCAAGTCGACCGACAGGTATGCGGTCAATGACCGCCTTCAGAGCCGCTTCGGGCACCGCGGCCAACATGTCGGTACTAATGAACCCCGGAGCGATGCAGTTCACGGTGATGTTCTTCCTCGCCATTTCGAGGGCAAGGCTCTTCGTGAAACCGAAAAGACCAGACTTAGAGGCGGCATAGTTTGCTTGCCCGAAGTTGCCCATTTGGCCGATGACCGAGCTGATGTTCACGATGCGACCGAAGCCACTGTCGAGCATGCGGTCGAGCACAGCCTTAGTCATGTAGAAGGTTCCCGAGAGATTGACCCGCAAGACGTTGTGCCAGTCCTCTACTGTCATCTTTCTTACCGTCTTGTCGATCGTGACGCCGGCGTTATTGATCAAATAATCAATTCGGCCATATGACTTCAGCACCTCGTCCACGACCCGTTGGCAATCTTCGGGCACGCCGACATTTCCCTGGTGGACCGATACGGAGTACCCCGCAGCTTTGAGGTCTTTTTGCAAGCTCTCCGCCGCCTCCCGGTTGTTGTGGTACCCGGCGGCGACGTGGGCGCCGCCACCGGCCAGCGCCGATGTGATGGCGGCACCTATACCCCGGCACCCACCAGTGACGATGGCTACTCGCTCATCGCTCATCTTTTCCCCCTCGCCTGTTCCCGGTGGCACATGGCTGGTCTAAGGGAAACATAGTCCTTAACGTCTGGGGCCGAAGGCTCGTCCGGGGCCCGGGGACGAGCGGGCCGTTGGGACCAGGGGAGCGGCTCGCTGAGCCTGGTGCTTGGCATAGGTAGCAAATATGCTTGACATAGATAGCGCCCGAGAGTTATACTGAGCAGAGAACAGCACGAGGCGACCGCCCCGTCCATCATCCCAGGAGCTCGTGATGCCCGAAACCACAAATGCCCAGACCACAACCTCCACCAGCTCTGCCCGGCCGAGGGCCGGGAGCGCGACCAAGACGGCCGAGTTCTCCGCCGCCGTGCGTGACGAGATCATCGCCTCGGTAAAGCAGGCCCAGAAGTTCACCCTAGACGCGGTAACCACGTGGGCCGACGTCGTTGCCAAGGTCGTCCCCGAGGTCCCAGTGCTTCCCTACGTCCCCGAGCGGGCGGCCGTGCTGGAGAGCCTCGGTACTGCTTTTGAGATGGCCGAGGAGCTGTGGGCGTCCCAGCGCAAGTTCGCCACGGATCTCGTCAGCGCTCTCGTCCCGGCCAGGTAGCCTGGATCTCCGTGCCGCCGTCGTCTGATATGTCAGATGCGTTCGGTCTGGGCCCATATCTCCGGGCGCAACGCCGGCTGGCGAAGCTATCGCTGCGCCAGATGGCCGACCTGGCCGGCGTGTCCAACCCTTACCTCAGCCAGATCGAGCGAGGGCTGCACGAACCGTCGGTGCGTATCCTGCGGGCGATCGCCGACGCGTTGAACCTCTCGGCCGAGACCGTGCTGGAGCAGGCGGGCCTGCTCAGCCGGGACGAGACTGAGGCCACCACCACCGCGGACGCCATCCGCCACGACCCTGACCTCAGCGAGGACCAGAAACTGGCCCTCCTGTCGGTCTACCATTCGTACCGCACGAGTAGCACAGGTGGCTCGTACCGCACGAGTAGCACGGGTGGCGCCGCCGCCGGTCCCGACGGGGGCGGGGCCGATGCTGCTGAGCCTAATGGCTCCGGGGCCAAGGCGCCCCGCCCTCGAGGACCACGGAGGCGCACGCCGGACGAGGCTCAGCCGCGCACGTAGGTCCCGGGGGCGTCCTCCATGGCCGGGTACTCGGCGTTGCCCAGCGCTGGCGGTAGGCGCAGCGGCCCCGAGCGGGGGCGCACCCACTTGGCCCAGTCCTCCCACCACGTGCTCCGTACTTCGTCCGCTCCAGACAGCCATTGGTCGGCGTCGGCGGGGAGCTCCTCATTGGCCCAGAACTTCGCCTCCGGGCGTGGTGGGTTGATGATCCCCGCGATATGTCCGCCCGGCGTGAGCACGAACCGACGGTTCCCCCCTAACAACTGTGTAGTGCGGTAGTTGGACCGCCAGGGGACGATGTGGTCGGTCACCCCGGCCACCAGATAGGCGTCGCTCGTTACCTTGGACATTTTGAGCCGGGATCCGGCCAGTACAAGCTTGTCACGGGCCAGGGCATTTTCGATCCAGCATTTACGCAGGTAGTAGGCCTGCATCTTCGCCGGCATACGGGTGCTGTCCGCGTTCCAGGCCAAGATGTCGAAGGCGGGCGGGTCTTCGCCCATCAGCCAGTTGGCCGCCACGTACCTGAACACGAGGTCATTGGCGCGTAACAAGTCGAAGGTGTGCGCCATGGCACTTGCCTCGAGGTACCCCCGGCCTTCCATCTGCTGGACGAGGGCGGCGACCGTCTTGTCGTCCGTGAAGACGTCGGAAAGGGTACCGGCACCGGCAAAGTCGACGAGCGTGTTGAGGTAGGTGGAGCTATTGACGAGATCTTGGCCTTGGGCCTCGAGATAGGCGACCAGGGCTGCGTTCAGGGTGCCACCGAGGCAGACCGAAAGTGTGTTGACCTTGGTCGCACCCGTGATCGACCGGGCCACGTCGATCGCCGTCCTCGGGCCGTGGACGAGGTAGTCCTCGAAGGCTACGTCGCGCATCGAACCGTCAGGGTTGCGGTAGCTGATGGCGAACACCGTCAAATGGTGCTGAAGGGCCCACTCGACCAAGCTCTTCCCGGGAGCAAGGTCCAAAATGTAGTACTTGTTTATCCAGGGGGGGCAGAACACGATCGGGACGGCGTGCACTCTCGGTGTCAGGGGCTCGTACTGGATCAACTCGATCAGGTCATTGCGGAACACGACCCGGCCCTTGCTTACCGCCATGTCTTTGCCCACCGTGAAGGCCGCTTTGTTCACCTGAGAGGGCCAACCGGCGTTGGTGAACAGGTCGTGTAACCAGTTGCGGGCGCCCAGGGCCACGCTTTGGCCCCCGGTGTCGAAAGCGCGCCGCATGGCCTTGGGATTGGTGAAGAAGTAGTTGGTGGGAGCAGCGGCGTCGAGCATGAGCTTGGTGGCGAACTTGGCCTTCGAGGCCTCCGGTTCGGGCAAAGCGGCGGCCTCGACCAGCTCACTGGCCAGGCGGCTCCCGAGCAGGTAGAGCTGCCGTAGGCCGTAGAAGGACGCGTTCTGGGACCACGCTTCGTCAGCGAACCGGCTGTCCCTGTCCGCCGGCGTCATCGGGCCTTCCACGTCTACGCCCATCATCCGGCATGCCGTCACCACGGATGCGTGGACGACGCCGCCGGCAAAGCGGGCCGTTGGCCCCATGACCGCCCCGGGGCGCACTGCTGTCCTCGTCATGGCCCGGGCGTAGGCTCGGCCCAACCCGACAGGGTCGACCACGTTGAGCAACCGTTCCATTATGCCGGGGAGCCAACCCATCGGAGCGCGCCAGTTCCCCCCGTCGGCCGCGCTCCCGTTCTCTTTTTCGGCGCCGCTGTTGGTGCCGTTACCGTCTGTCATCGCCGCCACCCCCATGCCCTAGGCGCTGATCGCCTGTTGGATGATCTGCGCCGCCTCGGTCAACGAGCCCGGGACCAGGTAGTGGTCCTCGTCATCGATGGCCTCCATGTTTTCGCGGACGGCCTCGGGAGTAAGGGCCGGTAGCACGACACCGTGCGATTCGGCCATGAAGATGCGGGCCACGCGGCTGCCGGCCACCGAATAGACCTGGCCATTGACTTCGCAGCTTTCGTGGGCGAGGTAGGTGACGACCGCCGTCACGCTCTCGGGGTCGAGCAACTTCGCCAGGTCTCCGAGCAGGCCTTCGGTCATGCGTGTGCGGGCCAACGGGGCGATGGCGTTGACCCTGATGTTCACCCGGGCGCCTTCCAGGGCCAGCACACGTGTCAGCCCGAAAAGGCCGGCCTTAGCCGCACCGTAGTTAGCTTGGCCGAAATTCCCGAAAAGGCCCGAAGCCGACGTCGTATTGATTATCCGGCCGTACTGTTGCTGGCGCATCAACTTGAACACCGGCTGGGTGAGGTACATCGCCCCCCGTAGATGGACGTCGAGCACGGCATCGATATCGGCGGCTTCCATGTTGTGGAAGGCCTTGTCCCGCAGGATGCCGGCATTGTTGACCAGGATGTCTATGCGGCCGAAGGCGTCGAGCGCCGACTCCACAATGGCCTGGCCGCCGGCGACCGACGAGACGCTCTCGAAGTTGGCGATGGCCTGACCGCCGATGGCGGCGATCTCGTCCACGACACCTTGCGCAGGCGTTCTCGCTTCACCCACCCCATGGACCGACCCGCCGACGTCGTTGACCACGACTCTGGCGCCGCGCCGGGCGAGCTCGAGAGCGTGCGATCGCCCGAGGGCGCCACCGCCACCGGTGACGATGGCGACCCGGTCGTCAAATCTGAGTCCCATTTGCCTGCCTTCTTCGCTGCTGGAGCAGTGCCCTGGTCTCGCTGCCTCACACCCCCCGCACCGGCGGGGACTGTGCCTGATGGGCGCCAGTGTACCTGGTGGTGCCAAGTATGTCTAGCATCACCTTGATATGCCTAGCAAGGGCTTAAGGTGACCTTTGGCCCTGCTCCACGCCGGTCATGGTTCCTACGCTTGCGGCGAGGGGCAACTCAGGGGGAACGGTCGGACAGCTTAGTAAGCCGTCCCTAAAAGGGGAAAGACCATGTCGCTACGGATCAATGCCAAGGTCCCTAACTTCGAGGCGGAGACTACTCAGGGACCGATCAACTTCCACGACTGGATAGGTGACTCGTGGGTCATCCTGTTTTCCCACCCGCGGGACTTCACCCCGGTGTGCACGACCGAGCTCGGGTACATGGCCCGCCTGCAGCCTAAGTTCGAGGCCCGCAAAACCAAGGTCATCGGCCTCAGCGCGGACCCCGTCTCGAGCCACCACGAATGGGTGAAGGACATCGAGGCGTCCCAGGGCCACGCCGTGACCTATCCCATGATCGGTGACCCCGAACTCAAGGTGGCCAAGCTCTACGACATGCTGCCCGAGGCCGACGGGCCCGGCGAGGGAGCGCCGGACGCCAACCAGACCGTACGGTCGCTGTTCGTCATAGGTCCCGACAAGCGGGTCAAGGCCATCCTCACCTACCCGAACAGCACCGGGCGCAACTTCGACGAGGTCCTGCGCCTGTTGGACTCGTGCCAGCTGACGGCGAGGCACCAGGTGGCCACGCCGGCCAACTGGCACCACGGAGAGGACGTCATCATCGTCCCCGAGGTACCTGACAGTGACGCCAAAAAGAGGTTCCCCGAAGGCTGGCGCTCACCGCTGCCGTACATCCGGGTCGTCCCTGACCCTAGTTTCGGTGCCGAATGGTTCGGCACGCTGGAACGGCACTGAGGCAAAGGACATCGGTCCAGGGCCGTAGTTCGCACTAGTGGTTCAGGCTTGTCCCACTGTCTGTTTTTTGACCTTGTCCCACAGGTTGGGCGGCATTACCTCGTAATGGTCGTGGCGAGCCTTGAAGCGGCCGCGTCCCCCGGTCAGGCTACGCAGGTCGATGGCATAGCGGACAAGTTCCGACGTCGGGACCAGGGCGATCACCACCGACTCGCCGGGCTCTCCCGTTTCGGTCCCCTGGACCCGGCCGCGGCGGCTGTTGAGGTCGCCCATCACGTCGCCCTGGTAGGCGTTGGGCACGGTGACTTCGAGCAGTGACAGGGGTTCGAGCACCACCGGGCTGGCCTTGGCCAGCGCCTCTCGAAGAGCCAGCGCCCCCGCCATCTTGAACGACATTTCCGACGAGTCGACCGGATGGAACTTGCCGTCGAAGCAGGTGACCCGGATGTCCACCACGGGCCAACCAAAAATGCCGCCCTCGGACATGGCTTCGTCAGCGCCCTTTTGTACCGCCGGTATGTACTGGCGGGGGATCACCCCGCCGACGATGTTGTCGACGAACTCGAAGCCGCCCCCCCGTTCCATGGGCTCGATGCGCAGCGAGGCGACGCCGAACTGACCATGACCGCCGGTTTGCTTCTTGTACTTCCCTTCCGCCTCGGCATTGGTGGTGACGGTCTCCCGGTAGGGGATCACGAGCTCCTCGCTCTCTACGCCGACACCGAACTTGCGGGCCAGGCGCTCCATGGAGATGGCGATGTGCGTCTCGCCCGTCCCCGTGAGCACGGTCTGGTGCGTCTCGTCGTCGCGCCGCACGAGCAGGGTGGGATCCTCCTCCTGAAGCCGGTGCAGAGCCGTCATCATTTTGTCCTCGTCCGCCTTGCTCTTGGGGCGGATGGCGACGGAGAGCACCGGGGTGGTCGCCTCGGTCAACCAACTGGACCCGCCGGTAGCTCCGCCATCGGGCCCACTGGCCGGCACCCGGCTGACGGGCATGTTGCGCGGGGTAAGGGTGTCGCCGGTGTTGGTGCCGGCCAGCTTGGCCACGGCGCCGATATCGCCGGCGGGCACTTCCGTGAGGGGTATCTGTTCCTTGCCCCTCAGGGTGAAGATGAGGTGGAGGCGCTCTTCGGACTTGGCCCTCGGGTTGAACAGGGCGGCGTCGGGACGGACCGTCCCGGACAGGACCTTGAAGAGGGATATCTTTCCCACGTAGGGGTCGGCGATGGTCTTGAAGACCCAGGCCAGGGGCTGTCCCGCCGGGTCGCAGGCCACCTCCACCACCTCACCGCCGTTGATGCCCGGCGCCCACACCCGTGCCGCCGGGCGCTCCAGGGGCGAGGGGGCCACGTCGCAGATGATGTCCAGCAACCGGTCGATGCCGACCAATTTGGTGGCCGAGCCGCAGATGACCGGGAAGACCTGGGAGGACACGACGCCCCGGGCCAGCGTCTTGGCCAGTTCGTCGGCCGCTATCTCTTCGCCGTCGAGGTAGCGCAGCATCAGGTCGTCATCGGCCACGACGATGCCTTCCACCAGCGAGTCCCGCACGGTGTGCTCCTGGGCGGCCATGTTGTCGGGTATCTCGGCCTTGGCGGCGATGTGCTTGCCAGGCTCGTAAACAAAAGCCGTGTCGCTCAGCAGGTCGGCCAGGCCGTGGAAGTTGAGCTCCTCCCCGATGGGCAGTTCGAGAGGGGCGACCCCGGCCCCGAAAGCGGAGTGCAACTGCTGGAGGACGCCGGGAAAATCGGCCCGTTCCCGGTCTAGTTTGTTCATGAATATGAGCCTGGGGATCCCGAGCTCGGCGGCCGCTTTCCAGAAAATCTCGGTCTGCACCTCGACGCCGTCGACGGCGCTCACGACAAAAACGGCCAGGTCGGCAACGGACAGGGCGGCGAGCGCCTCCGGCACGAAGTCGGCGTACCCCGGGCAGTCCAGGACGTTTACCTTGTGCCCACGCCATTCCAGGGCGGCCACGGTGAGCGAGGTGGACATGTGATGGGAGTGCTCTTCTGGTTCGAAGTCGGACACCGTGGTCCCGTCCTCCACCCGGCCTTGCCGCGTGAGCGCACCACTGCAGAGAAGCAGGGCCTCGGTCAGCGTCGTCTTGCCCGAGCCCCCGTGGCCGACCAGGGCCACGTTGCGGACCTTTGCTGGTGGGTACGCCTTCATGCGAGCACCTCTTTCTGTCCCCGAGGGTTCCCCCTACGGTGTCCCCTTCACGGCCGCTCGAGACCTGATCCAGTTAAGTTACCCGTTGTGGACGAGGGCATGGGAAGGCTGCCCGGTGGCTGCCCAGTGGCTGGCCGGTGGCTGCCCAGTGGCTGGCCGGTGGCCGTCGCCGGCCCTAAGCCCGCCGTCTGAAAGCGCGGCTGGTAGGCTGGGCACCACGTACCGGGGCCCACATAGTCACCTCCGCCACCCCGCTAGGAGCACGTAGGTGTTCGACGCACGTTTTCGCACTGCCATCGACCGGGCCGTGAGGCCGGCGGGCCGGGCACTGCGGCGCACAGGGCTCTCACCCGACCACCTGACGGCGACGGGGATCCTGCTGTCCATCCCGGCGGCTTGGGCCATCGCCACCGGCCGGCTGGTCTTGGGCTTGGTGGTCCTCATCGGCTCGGCTTTGCCCGACTTGTTCGACGGGAGCCTGGCCAAGGCGAGCGGGAGGGCGAGCCGGCGCGGCGCCTTTTTCGACTCGGTCGGCGACCGGGTGAGCGACAGCATCGTACTGGCCGGCTTCGCCTGGTACGCCCAGGACCGTTTTGGCGCCCACGCCGCCTTGGTGCCCCTGGCTGTGCTGGGTGCCTCCCAGCTGGTCTCCTACATACGGGCCAAGGCCGATGCCCTGGGCATCGACGCTAAGGGTGGCCTGATGGAAAGGGGCGAACGGGTTTTCGTGCTCTGTTTCGCCCTCAAGTTCCCGGCGGACATGCTGTGGCTGCTTTGGCTCATCGTTGCCCTCTCCATACTCACGGCGGGCCAGCGCTTTGTAAAGGTGTGGCGCCAAGCCGAAAAACCGCCGGCCCCTCTACCCGTCGAGCCCGCCGCCGTGGTCCTACGCTGGCGAGCCTGGCGAGAAGAACGGGCGGCGGGGC
>JBKQUU010000025.1:0-21251 GCA_052325485.1 Acidimicrobiales bacterium
CCCCACCACCGACGGCGCTGGTTACTGGGTCGTCAGTGCCAACGGCACGGCCGCCGGCTTCGGCAACGCCGGTGCCCAGGGCTCGGCCACCTCGAGCAAGTACACCGTCGTCGCCGGGGCCTCGTGATACAGGAGCGAGGGCCCGGCGGCGGGACCGACCAGGCCTGAAGGGTGCCAGCCGAAAGGCGCGCAGGACAGCGCCAGCGGGGCTGGCGCGGGCTGCCGTTACCCACACCGGGAGTACGATGCAGCCCAAGCCGCCAGAGGAGACCCCGCGTGCCCTTCCGCTTCACGATCTACTGGGCCGACCCGGGCCGGACCCCCGCCACTATCTCGGCCGAAGGCTGGACGGAGGAAGGCGGAGAGTACGTCTTTGACTGCAGCCTGACCCCGGGGATGCCTGACCGCTTCGCCTACCCCTCGGCCCTTGTCCGCGCCATCGTCCCGAACGCTCCCAACGTCCCCTGATGGGCCTCAGGCCGGCTCCCCCTGCCCAACAACCTTTTATGCCGTCCCCCTCGTGGAGGGTGGGCTTGAGCTGGCCCGCGGGTGCGCGATCGTGGAGCTGCGATGTTCGAGCGCTTCACTGACCGGGCGCGGCTGGTCCTCGTCCGTGCCCAGGAAGAAGCGCGCCTGTTGGACCACAACTTCATCGGCACCGAGCACCTCCTGCTGGGCCTCATCCGGGAGGGCGACGGCGTGGCGGCCAAGACGTTGGCCTCTCTCGACATCAGCCTCGAGGTAGTGCGGGAGACGGTGGAACTGACGATCGGGCGGGGCGCGACGCCACTGAGCAGCTCCCCCGCTTTTACGCCCCGGGCCAAGAAGGTGCTGGAGCTTTCGCTCCGGGAGGCCCTCCAGCTGGGCCACAACCACATCGGCACCGAGCACATCCTGTTGGGCCTGGTGCGCGAGGGCGACGGCGTGGCCGCCCAGGTGCTGACCGGTCTCGGTGTCGACCTGCACCGCGCCCGGGAGCGGGTGCTCCAGGCGGTGCTCGTGAGCCCCGCACAGGGCGAGGGCCACGAGGCTCGGGCCGGGGCGGCACCGGAGGCCGCGCCACGCTGCGGCCAGTGTGGAGCCGGGCTATCGGGCTCAGCCCGCTACCGCAGCATCGAAGCGCGCCCGGGTGACCTCGGTGCCGAAGAGGACCGGGGCCCTTTGCGGGTGACCGTGCTGTACTGCGGACGCTGCGGCACCGTCCTCGGGCCACACCTCGAGGCAGCCACGGTGCTAGGCGGGCGGCGGGCCACGACCGTCTACTCCCGTCCCACGCCTAGTGGGGGCGCCAGGCAAAAACCCCTCCGCCTCCCTGACGACCTCCTGGCCCCCGTCGCCCTGGAAGACGTCCCCGGGACAGCCCGGGTGGAGCTGTTCTATCGCGGTAACGAGGTGATCGAGGGGACGGTGGCCGGGACGGAGGTGCGGCTCGTCGGCCGAGTGGGTAACCGTCGGGGCCCGCTGAAAGGCACGTGGGGCGAGGCGTCCGTTGGGGCCAACTGGCGCGTCGGCGACAAGCTGCGAACGCCGGCGGCGCGGTCACAGGTGATCGTCACTGGTCGCTTTGGCGATGACCCGGTCAAGTTGAGGGGCTACTTCCAGCTCGGCCCTCGGTACCTGGCCGAACAGGCCGACGTCGATGGGGAGTTGTGCGGGGACAGCCTTCGGGCCACGATCAGCGCCGCCGACGGTGGCCTCGGCTCGACGAGTGCCGTCGTCGCCGAAGGCACTCTGGGCGAAGAGCCCTTCGAGCTGTTCTCCGCCCTCTCGGACGACTTGACTAAAGCTGTGGTGCGAGGGTCGTTCGGAGGGCGGACCGTCGCCCTCGACGCCACCCGGCAAGAGGCGACCGAAGTACTGGTCGTGGGTGAGTACACTGGCCCGCTCCCCCTATTGGCCGTGATCGTGGGCGTAGTCGTGCACTTCCTGTAGGAGCTAAACCGACGCAACTTGAACGGGCATTCCGGCGGGGCCTGGGCCCCGGCCCAGGGCCCAGGCCCGAAGGCCGTCCGCAGGCATGGGGCGAGCGATAAGAAAACCTTGGACATGATCGGCGCCCAGCGCCCGGAGCGCTTGCAACTGCTCGATCGTCTCCACGCCTTCGCTCACGGTCTTCAAGCCCAACTGATGGGCCAGTTCCAAGATCATGCGGACCAAGGCGGCGTCTTTTGGGTCCCTCATCCCGGCGATGAAGCTCCGGTCGATCTTGACGGTGTCGACCGGCAGGCACTGCAAGTGCGCCAGTGATGTGTACCCGGTGCCGAAATCGTCGACGGCGACCTGCACCCCCAGCTGGCGGACCTCGCCAAGTTGCTTGGCCACCGTCGTCAGGTCGTCGAGGAGCACGGTTTCGGTGATCTCGATAGCGAGCCGCTCAGGATCGATACGAGTTGCCGACAAGACTTCTCGCAGGTACCCCGGGAGGCGTTGGCTGAGCAGGTGACGTCCGGAGATGTTGACGGCAACCCGGACGGGGCCGAGGTCGGGGTCCGTCGACCAAGCGGCGACCTGCCGGGCGACGGTGGCGAGGACCCATCTGTCGATGTCAATGATCAAGTCGCTGGCCTCCGCGATCGGGATGAACCGGTCAGGGGACAGTTGGCCCTGGCCTGGTCGCACCCAGCGAAGGAGCGCCTCCACCCCGAGCATCGTCCCCGCCGTGTCGACCAGAGGTTGGTAGTGCATGACGAGGCCGCCACCGCCCTGGCCCAAGTCTTCTCGTAGATCTCTTTCGATATGGTCCCGTTCCGCCAGACGCTGTTGCAGCGTCTCGTTGTAGACGTCAACGCCCAACCCTCCCCGCTGCTTGGCCTGGTACAGAGCAAGGTCCGCCTGCGCCAGCAAGTCCAAGGAGCCGACCTCGTCGCCGTGGCCAAGGGTTATCCCGATCGACGCACCGACGCCGAGCCGGACATCCTGCCATTCGACGGGCTCGGACAGAGCGACGATCAGCCGAGCGGCCAGCGCCTCCGCCTCCCCCTGCCCGTCCACCCGTTCGGCGATCACCACGAACTCGTCGCCGCCGATGCGGCCCACTATGTCGCCTGTCCTTACCACGCCTGACAGGCGCGCACCTACCTGGCGCAGGATATGGTCGCCCGTCTGGTGGCCGTACAGGTCGTTCGCCTGTTTGAAGTTGTCCAAATCGATGTACAGGACGGCGGTCGTATCGATATGCCGCCGGGCCCGGGCAAGGGCTTGGTCTAACGAGGTAATGGCGGCCGCCCGGTTTATCAGGTCGGTCAGGGTATCGTGCGCCGCTTCGTAGGCCAGTCGTTCCTGGAGCTCGTGCCGGTCCTGTATGGAGCCGGCCAGTACTTGGACCGAGTCCTGCAACGACGCGCCCAGCTGGCCGGGCAGGGGCACTGAGAGCACCTGGTTGTCGAAATCGCAGGCGGCCAGGGCTTGGGCCTTGGACTCCAAAAGGCGCAGGTTGGTCATCAGCGCGTTGAAGGCGTCGGCCACCACGGCCGTCTCCGTCGGCCCGGTCAGCACCAGACGATCGACGTCGAGGTGGCCACGGACCACCAAGCGAGCGGTGTCGGCCAGGCGCCGCAGAGGCCGGGCTATCGACTGGGCTATGACCAGGGCCACCACCAGCGCGACCGCGGCACCCAAGGCCATGAGCGTCACCCACAGTGCGTAGCTCTCCATGTTGGCATCAGCGAGGGACGTAGCTGAGCCCAGCACGGTGGTACTGGCCTGGGCGACGACACCCGAGATCAGCCGCCAGTGGGCCGAGATGCCCTTGAAGGCCCCGACCATGGTGGCCAGGCTGAGGCTGTTCGGCGTCACGTCGATCCTGCCGGCCACGAAGGGCAACGTCATGCCTTGCCCTCCGTCGACCAGGAACTGGTTGTACTGACGGACCGACGAGTTGGCCGCCGCCGCCTCCCACGCCCGGGCCACGCTCGGGACCCCGGACTGGGCGAGCTGCTGGCCTGCCTCTTCAAAAAGGGCGTTGTCCTGGGCCAGCTGGACGGCGGCCTCCTTACGGGCAGTTGGGGTGCCAAAGAAAGTGGCGGTGTCGTCGCGCGCTTGGGCGGCCGCCGCCTGCACGAGATGGAAGCACCACCCGAGCGCCAGCAGGGCCCTACTGACAGTGGCGCTACCTGAAGTCAACAACATCTTCTCTTCCACGCTGGCGAGGGTCGACGCGGCCACCCCGTCGAGGGTGGACTCGATCTGTTCGTACTGCGAACCCACCGATTTCTCCGTCATGGCCCCGTCGCCGTCCATAGACCCTCGCACGGACTTGAGCTCCCCGAGAAGCTGCTCTCTAAGCGAAGGCGCCAGCGAAGCCAAGTCGCGATCAGCCGCCAGCTCAGCCGTCCGTAGCTGGCCCTCGACGTTGGAACCGAGCATGAAGTCGACCACCGAGAGAGGGAAGCCGCTCCCTCGCGCATATAGCACGGACTCCGCTTGGCCTTGTTCGACGACAACGGCGTCTAAGGCACGGACAATGGCCGTCACGGTCGGCACCTCCCGGTCGGCCGCCTGGGCGCGTTGGGCGTCCACCCGTGCCCGCAACGCGAGCGGGGCCGAAACCGACGTCAAGACCACCAGAGGCAGCAGTACCAGCACCAGTAGGCGACCGGTAACACCGAGGTAGGGCCCATGCCCCCGGCTGTCATCAATATCCGCCGGACGACTTTCCATGTCTTTACGCACCAACCATGACATGTAGCTAAGTTCGGTACTCAGAACTATGACCTGAGATCCTTACCAAGGGCCGCCCTTTTGGCCTTAGCTTACGGAGGTAACGCGTCCCTCAGCAACATAAGGGGCATTGGGCTGGCGCAAGTTCCTGGTCAGAAAGGGACTTTCGGCCCTATAGGCATAACGGCCTTGGACCGAGGTTCCCCGCTATGACCAAAATTGGGACAGGCCCGGTTACCTCCGACGTCCCCGAAAGGGGGACGCGGATGCCGGCGAACAGCGCCTGCCGGCCCGGTCCGTCGAGCCGTAGAGCTCTTCCCGGGGCGCTGGCGGCCCTAGCTACAGGCGCCCTCTTGATCGCCGTCTGCACTCCGGCGTCAGCGTCGGTAAGGCCAAAGTTGGCCGCCCGATCGAGCAGCACGACCGCCCGGTCAAGGATCATTGCCAACTGGGACGCCTTCTTCGAGAGCTCGGCCCCCACCAGCCACAAGGTCGCTCTCCTACAGAACGGGGAAAAGTACGCGAAAATAGTGCCGGCGCAGGCCAGTTCGCCCCTCACCAAAGGCGTTGGTGCCGAGGTCTCGGTCGTCACGTTGACCTCGAACTTTGAAGCTACCGTCATTTACTCGTTGACCATCGGAGGAAAGCCTGTGCTCACCGACCTCAAGGGCGAGGCTGTCCTGCAGAGCGGCCGCTGGAAAGTCGGCGACCAGAGCTTCTGTGCCCTCCTTTCGCTCGAACAGGTGAAAACCCCCGGGTGCCCGGCGTCTCCTGATTGAGCGCTAGCTTGGCCAAGGCGGCGCCATCGCTTCCCCTGCGCCGTGCTCGCCTTGGGCTGTCCATCGACCGGGGGCAGGCGAGGACTACCGTTGAGCGATGTCCAAGATCCAGCCCGAGCTGTGGGTCGACGGTGCCCGCGATGCAGTCTCCTTCTATCAAAAGGCTTTCGGCGCGGTTGTCGTTCACCTCGTGGGGCAAGGCGACGACATCGTGGCCCAGTTGGCGGTCGGGGACGCCGAGTTCTGGGTGGCTGCCGCCGGTCCGGCCATGCGCCGCTACAGTCCCCTAGCGATCGGGGGCAGGACAAGCAGGACGCTTCTTGTCGTGGACGACCCCGGCACCGTGCTCAGCCAAGCGGTGAGCCAGGGTGCCACCGAGACCGCTCCGGTCAGCGACGAGCACGGTTGGCGCGTAGGGCGGCTCGTAGACCCCTTCGGTCACGAGTGGGAGATCGGCAGGCCGCTCGGTCCGTGGCCACGGCGCGCGGCCCCGCCCTCGCCGTCCATAATTGAGGAGCGACCCTGAGCCGGGGCGGGGCAGTGATCGAAAGGTAACCTGTGAGCAAGCCAAGCCTATTGTACCTGTACGACCTCGAGGACTGGGCCGTCCACAACGTCGGTAAATTGTGGTTGGACGGCCTGCCTGATGTACAGGTGACGCTCATGGGCTTCAACCAGTTCAAACACAGTGATTTCGCACGATTTGACCTGGTTTGGTTCGGCTACCTCGACTTATTTATAGACCACTACTGCTCGGTCTTTATGGGGAAGGCCGACTTGGGTCGGTGCCTTGTATCTGTGCATGACCCAAGAGAACTGTTCCCCCAGCGCGAGGACTGGAAACGCGCCATCAAGATAGCACCGCATTGGCGGTCCGCCTCTTCTTGGCACTGGGCAACAAAACTGAGTATCCTGCAGCAGGTCAAATACGTTATAACCGCCTCCAAAGAACTCCAGTCAATACTACTCACCAACAAGGTGGACGCGCTCTTGCTACCCACCACTAGTTCGTTGCCACCCAGAGATGCGGCCGAGCTGGCAACGGAAAAATGCCGCGCCTTAACGATATGCAATACGTCGCTTCGAAAGAACTTCCCGTTGATGCAAACTATCGAGAGCTATTGCCATGGCTCTGAGAAGATGTCCTTCGACACGAAAATTGGGCCCCTGGTCCTACCGGTCGATGACTACACGGAACTGATCGACGGCCACGAAGTCTACATCTGCACCTCATATCAAGAGGGAGGGCCGATACCTGCGATGGACGCCATGCAAAGAGGATGTGCGGTGTTGTCCACGCCAGTGGGACAGGTACAGGAACTTATAAAGCACGGCGAGAACGGGTATATCTGTGAGACGGCCGACGATTTTATTGAGGCGCTTACGTTGCTCGCTGATGACCTACCATTACTGCACCGCATGAGACTTAGGTCCCTTGAGACTTTTCACCGCGAGAGGAATATGGAGCATGTTCAGGCGCGGGCGGCATCAGTGGTCAACGAGGTGGTGGCTCAGAGCCAGGCCTCCTTGAGCCACAACACGAGGGATGTCCGCGGAGTCGCTACGTGGCTCTGGCAGAGGACTGTCCACCATGGGATGAGCGGTCGGGCCGCCAACGAGACAAAGGCGCTTTTGAAGAAACTGCGGGCAAGACCATGACGTCGGTCAAGCCGCCAACTGGAAAGTCACAGTGCGGGGTATGCCCGTGAGCTGGCCCGAGCTCGGCGTGCCCGTCAACTGGTAGGTGCCGGGGCCGAGCCTACGAGCACCGAGCCGGTCGGGCCAAAGGAAGCCGCTCGCCCCCGAGGCCGCGTTATGGGTGAAGCCACCCGGGACGGGTACCAGGAGCGGGCAGTCCTGGTCGGCCTCGTTGGCCGTGGTGGCGGCCACGCACTGGCCTGACACCAGGTGGCCCCTTAACTGTGCCGCTACGCTGAAGCTCACCCGGGCGGGGGTCGACAGCGTAAAGCTGATCCTCAACGCCACTGACAGCTCACAGCGCCGGTGGCCGGAATTGGCCACGGTTTGGGCGGCACATTTGCCGTCGACCATACGCCCCTCGGTGGCCGACAAGCGCGGCAGAACGCTGAGGGCGGAGAGGAAGGGCACTCCCGGACTGGCTTTGATGGCCACCGTGAGGGGTGCTGACACCATTACGCCGGAGCGGTCGGTCACGGTCACGGTGGCCGGAAAGCTCCCCGGAGCGCTGGGATCCCCCGAGACTATGCCCGTCGTCGCACCCATCGACAAGCCCGGGGGCAGGCCCGTCGCTGCCCACTGGTACGGCCCGACGCCACCTGTCGCGTGTAGGTGCTCCCTGTACGGCGTGCCCGCCTGGCCCTGGCTGGCCCCGCCGATGACAATAGCCAGGTCAGCCACGACGACCAGTGAGCCCTGTGACAACGGCCCCGTGCTGAGGGTGTCGACGGTGGTCCCAGCGGGCAGAGCAACCGCTAGAGGGTTTTCGTTGGCCACTCCCGTGCCGCGGTTGACCGAGCTCCCCAGTTGACCGAAGGAATTGCTCCCGAAAGCGTAGACCTGGCCGGTGGTGGTCAGGGCCATGCTGTTGGCCCAACCCGCGGTGACCTGGGCCACCGGTCCGGCCGTGGCCGGCAGGACCACCAGGGCCGGCGTCGGGCCGGGCGTGCTGGTCCCGGCATTAGTGGCGGTACCGAGCTGGCCGGTGAGGTTGTAACCGAACGCATAGAGCTGGCCCGTGGTGGTGAGGGCCAGGCTGTGGTAACCACCGGCGGTGATCTCCTTCACCGGGCCTGTCGCCCCCGGCAGCCCGACCAGCGTCGCCGTTGGGTTAGGCGTGTTGGTCCCGGAATTGGCAGCGAAGCCGAGCTCGCCGTAGTCATTGTCACCGAAGGCATAGAGCTGGCCCGTGGTGGTGAGGGCCAGGCTGTGGTAGGCGCCGGCGGCGACCTGGGCCACTGGGCCGGTCGCCCCCGGCAGAGTTACCAGGGCGGGCGTCGGGTTGGCCGTGTTGCTCCCGGCATTAGTGGCGGTACCGAGCTGGCCGTAGAGATTGTCACCGAACGCGTAGAGCTGGCCGGTGGTGGTAACCACCAGGCTGTCGTCGGCGCCCGTTGCCACCTGGGCCGCCGGGCCGGTCGCCCCCGGCAGAGTTACCAGGGCGGGCGTCGGGTTGGCCGTGTTGCTCCCGGCATTGGTGGCGGTACCGAGCTGGCCGTAGAAATTCTCGCCGAAGGCGTAGAGCTGGCCGGTGGTGGTAACCACCAGGGTCTGGTTGCCGCCCGCGGCGACCTGGGACACGGCGCCGTTAGCTCCCGGCAGGGCCACCAGGGCCGGCGTCGAGTTGGCCGTGTTGGCCCCGCTGTTCGTGGTGTTGCCGAGCTGGCCGTAGAAATTGTCACCGAAGGCGTAGAGCTGGCCGGTGGTGGTAACCACCAGGGTCTGGTTGCCGCCCGCGGCGACCTGGGCCGCCGGGCCGGTCGCCCCAGGCAGAGTTACCAGCGCGGGCGTGGCGTTGGCCGTGTTGGCGCCGGTATTAGTAGCGTTGCCGAGCTGGCCGTAGTAATTGTCCCCGAAGGCATAGAGCTGGCCAGGGGATGTGGCTGGCGCCCCCGAAGCGGGGACCGCCGAGGCTGCCCCAGCCAGGACGAAGAACACTGCCATGACGATGGCGAGCACAGGCCGGAGCCGCTCATCGGACCGGGACCTCACCCAAACGTTCATAGCTGCCGGCATCGTCGAGCCAATTTAGTTGACAGGACATTGCGCAGCGCGCTTTAGGGCCCCGCCCGGCCTCGGCGAACGGCCCGCCACCGCGGTGGCCGAGCTGGCCGGCGCAGGGACCGCGGTGGCCGAGCTGGCCGGCACAGGGACCGCGGTGGCCGAGCTGGCCGGCGCAGGGACCGAGGGACGTCGTGGGGACGTAGCGCCAAGTTTTCGGCCCGTTGCCGGGGGGATTAAGCTCAAGTCGCTGATGTGGCCGTCAACGGTGCGCCGTTGGCCCGGACAGGAGGTATCTGGTGCGGATCGGCGTGATCTTCCCCCAGACCGAGATAGGGACGGACCCGCTAATGGTACGCGACTTCGCCCAAGCCGCCGAGGAGCTCGGCTATAGCCACCTGCAGGCCTACGACCACGTCGTGGGAGCTGACACCCGGGTACGCCCGGGGTGGAACGGCCCTTACGACCTGCACAGCCTTTTCCACGAGCCAATGGTGCTCTTCGGCTACCTGGCGGGCCTGACACAACGCATCGAGCTCGTCACCGGCATCCTCATACTCCCCCAGCGCCAAACCGTGCTTGTCGCCAAACAGGCCGCCGAGGTGGACGTCCTATCGGGTGGGCGCTTCCGCCTGGGGGTCGGGATCGGCTGGAACATGGTCGAGTACGAGGCCCTGGGCGCGAATTTCCATGACCGGGGCAAGCGTAGCGAGGAGCAGATAGCGCTGCTGCGAGACCTCTTCGCCGAGGAGAGCGTCAATTTCGTCGGTCGTTGGGAGCATGTGCACGCGGCCGGGATAAACCCGTTGCCGGTGCAAAGGCCCATCCCGATCTGGATCGGCGGTAGCTCCGAGGCGACGGTACATCGCGCCGCCAAGATCGGCGATGGGTGGTTCCCGCAAATCCCGGCGGGAGGGCGGGCCAAGTCGGCCATCGAACGTGTTCGCACTTACGTGGTGACGGCGGGGCGCGACCCCGACCAGTTCGGCATCGAGGGCGGTATCGACCTGGCCGACGGGGGGCCAGACGAGTGGGCGCGCCAAGTCGACTTCTGGCGCAGCGTGAACGCGAGCCACGTCCGTGTCGTAACGATGAAGGCGGGTTTGGCGACGCCGGCCGCGCACATTGACGCCATCCGGCGGTTCCGGGAAGCGGTCCCGTTCGACTAACCCCGGCCGCTCAGCGAGGCGGACGCCGCCCTTGCGGTGTAGGAAGACAAGGTCGCCGGGACCGGCTCGGCCCGGGCCTACCCGACGTGCCCGCCGACACTGAGCTGCCACCGCGATGGCCCTGGCCCTCGGTGACGGACGCCAGCGTTACGTTGTCATCCCGGTCCCGGCCCGGGCACCGGCGCCCCCACACCGTTGTGGGCCGGCATCATGGCCTTCGCCAGGTCTCCTGCGCCCGTTGACGCCTTCGCGGCGGCAATAGCCACGACAGCCGCCAAGAAGCTCGCGGCTTCGCGTTGGCTGGGCCCGCCAACTGAGGTCACGGGCGCGTTGGGGCCAGGGCCGGGAGCAGGCCGAGCGCGCTCTCTTAGCCGGGGCATTCCGAAGGAAGTGACTGCCAACCGTTGGCGTAGAACTGCCGTCGGCTGAAGCACACCGGGGTAAGGGGCCCCCAACTCTCTGAGCTCGTCATCCACGTCGGGGTGCCGGTGAGGGTGGCCGTCTGCACCATCGTCCAGCTGCCCGAGATAAGGGCCTCGTCCCCGTACCAGGTCCCGGACCGGGCGATGTCCCCGGTGAGCGAACTGCCGGGCCGCAGGGCGGGGCCGATCGTGAAGGTCCCACCGGCACCACAGTTGTCACCATTGCCCTGGTCAACGGTCGTATAGGCGAACAGGTAGGGCGCACCCGTGGGTACCGGGCCACCGTTGACGACCCAGGGAGTGCCGGTGGCGAACCACACCCAGCCAACCTCGGTGAACATCGTCCCTGAGGCCTCGGCCATTACCCAGGCGTACTCGGCAGCGGCGGCCGGCTCGGCGGCGCTAACGGCAATGCTGGCGCCGAACTGGGTCGCATTGCCGGGCGCAGTGTTGACGCAGTAGCCAAAAAGGTGAGGGCTGATTATGGTCAGGAGAACAGCAAACAAAGCGGACCAAAACATAAAGAGACCTTCACCCCCCTGCCAGAGGACGCGCATAAACCCTTTTGGCTCTTCGTTGAGGGCTAAACCCATCCTACACCTTAAACGAGGCCGGCGCGTACCCGCCCCGGCTCTCGGCGCTAACGGCCCAGCCCTCTTAACACCTTCACCGTGACTCCGCCGGAGCGTCCACCAGAGGGCGACGACCCGTTATGAAGTTTTAACTCGACGAGATGGTCTGGCGACGGGATCTGGAACGGTAAGAGAACGGTGATCGGGAAACCGGGGCTGACCTGGGCCTGCCAGTCGTTGAACGTCTCGCTGGCGACATTATCAACTCCGTTTTCATCAGCACTAAACCTGTTGCCAGCACCGTCGTAGGCATACTGTTCACCGAAGAAGTAGGTTTGGGAGGCGCCCTTAGCGGTCAGCGTAATGGTCGCGATGCACTCTTTTGCACCGGACGGCACCGTTTCCGTGACTGCGGCGGCCGCGTTTGCGCCGCAGGTCAGGCTCTTCACCAGAAAGGTAAGCCCGGAGTCAGTGGCAGCCTGACCGATACCTGCCGTGCCCGATGCCGGGGGCCCGGTGGCCGGGTTGCCGCTACCAGCAACGGCAATGACAGCGATGATGCCGAGCACGAGAACGGTGGCGGCGAAAATAAAAAACGCATGATGGTTGTTACTATTGGGCCCGCCTGGCTTGGAGTGCTTGAAGAGCAGGGGCGGCGCAGGGGGCCAGGCCGGCGGCCACGTAGGGGGCTGAAGCGGGGCCACGGCACCCTCGTGCGAGCCCCTGGCTACGCTCCCTAGGCTTGTGTCGACCATATTCGGGTCAGTTCGGGCCACATGCCGAAGGGGCGTGGTCCAGTTCCTGGCTACTTCTCCCTTGGGACCTGCTTAGCCGAGACCACGCTGAGGCACTAGAGGCGAAAGACCATAATTACCTTTCCAGTGCGGTTGCGGTCATCGCGTCCGTGGCGTGGCCTTTTGAGCTAAAGACCAAGAGGTCGTGCCAATTCCACCTCATCTCCCCATTTGTGGCGCAAGCCATGACGGAAAGGCCCAGCCGTCCGCCTCCTGCTGTCCTCGACCACGCCACCGGCCGTGGCTAGGTCGTTCGCGAGCACCTCTTACCCCACGCTATGCTCACCACGTCGTCGGTCATTTGCGACGGCTCAGGAGGCCATCAATGGCGCTCTGCTACTACACGACCAGACCGGAGAAGCCACTGGTTTACATCAAGCACCGGGCCCGGTCCGGGTCATGGCCGTCATTTTCATCGCGCTTGGCATGTACGCCACGGCCGTGCTTTCGAATTTCGAGCGGCCGGGGTGGCGCTAGTGGTGAAGGGCAAGCGTGTATAAAGCTCCGTACGGGGGCCGAAGGGGAGCGCACTGTCAACGAAGCCGAGCGGTGACGGAGGAACTCGCCAGCGCGCACGATAATGCCCAGCGCCCATGGCCGAGGACAGCGGGCTGATCGCTGCAGGTGCCAGCCGACTTGGGTGTCAGGCTCTCCTTATGCCATGTGGCCGGCGAGCACCACGTTTCGCGTGCCCGGCCACCGGGCAACAAGGAAGACCAGCAGGGCAAACGAGAAAGATCCGCAGGTTGCCAGGGCCCGCACGTGGTCGAGATAGAATAAATACACAGACAGGAGGTCCCTGTGACAATTCAAGCAGTCGGTGCTATCTCCAGTGCCACCAGCGCCTTGGCCAGGGACTTCACCCCGCAGGGTACGCTCATCAGAGAAGCCCAAGAACTGCGTGCCTGGCTCGGCCGTGCCCCCGGTGCCGTCCCCAGTGCGTCCACTCCTGGTCCGGCTACCCCGAGCGCGCCCACAGAGATGCAGACCCTGATGACCCCGAACACCCCACCTGCCAGCGCGAACGGCAAGTTGGACACGTTTATGTAGCCAACAGGTGCCTGCCCCGTGGCGCCCACTTGGAACGTGGCCCACGACGTAGTCCCACAGCTTCACCTGGACGACACGACTACGCCCTAGACGATCAGGCGTGCCTACTGGCCTAGGGAGTGAACAAAGCCGGACCGCGTCTCGGCTCTGGGCACCGGCACTCCGTGAGCACCAAGCCAGTCAAGGACGAAGGAGTAGCTGCCTGTCCAAAAGACGATGAGCAGGTCGATCGCCGGCGCCCTAAAACGGGCTCCATAATCCCTGAGCGGAAATGACCTGACTACGTCGACAGGTTCGATTTGCTCGAGGCGAAGGTCAAGGGCCCAGCCTCCCGACGAACCCCAGAAAACGCTGCCTAGCCGGCGCTCCTGGCCCAACTTCGATCTCTAGTCCGTACCGGTGGGTGTCTCGGTCGTGACCAATAACCAGTTCCGCGGCATCGAGCCCGGCGGCCCAGACGCTGTCGTCCTCCATCAGGCCCACGCCCGTGGCTACGGCGATGTCCCAGGTGTGGGCGAGCACCTCGACCAGATTGATGGCGAGAACCGCGTCGGCCGAGAAGGTGCCGAAGGAAAGATGGCAGGTCCGTCCCATGTCCGCGTCCGTCCACGCCCTCTGCGCTGCCCGCGCCGTTGCTCTCAGCGCCTGCCGATGGTCCCGTCCAACAAGGTCACCAGGGGGCGTGTGCGGAGACCGTGACGTGCCGGCCGCGAACTCGCTGAACTTAGTGTGACCCCGATCGAGTGGCCCATCACGTCGCGTACTGTCCAACCCGGACAGGCCGAGGCGAGAGAGAGCTGGGAAGACTGGATCTGGCCACCGACGCCTACTTGCAGATCCAGGGCATTGACGAGCGCCTCCAGTCGTCGCACTACAACACGATGGCATAGCGGGGACCTGTGCGTCCCGGCCGGGCGCTAACGGCCATCATTGGGCGCCACATGTGTCGACGCGCCCAGCAAGGTTTGCCGCGTCAGACGGGAGCGACCGGCCTCATCTTGGCAAGCACCACAGAGCGACCATCGGGATCGGCCAAGACCACGAACCGACCCCACACTGCCTCTTGGGTCGGCCAAACCACTGCGAGCCCTCGCTCGAGAGCATCCCGCTCGCAGGCGTCGGGATCGTCGACCCTGAAACGAACCGCCGCCCCGCCGACCCCTACTCCCGCTGGGAAGGTCCCCCGTTCGTCGTGGCCCTTGTCATTGCGATGAAGCACAACTCGTCCCAAGGAACTCCCGACCACGACGACGACTTCGTCCTCGAACAGAACTGGCAGTCCGAGGGCATCAACATAGAACGCGCGCGCCTCGGCCAGGTCCGAGACAAAAAGGATCAAGCTCTCCAGTCCTTCGGTGTTCACGATCACGGATACTACGACGGCGAGCGGACGTTGCCACATATGCTCTTGGTAGTTGACGCGGTACCCACGCCTGTGTTGGTTCTCTTCGCGTGGGACCTGGAGGTCGGAGTTGTCGGCAGCGGGGCACGTCCACCAGCCCAAGGTCCCTTCGGTCAGCGACCAGAACTGAGAGTTGGCTGTACAGATGTCGTTGTGGGGCTAGGCCGGGACCTTGGGAACAACTTTGGGGCGGCGAGCAGTAAGGCAACCATCAGGAGGACCAAGGCCACGAGCGCAAATGTTCTCCAGATAACGGAGGAGCGGGTGGCCGGGCCACTCGAAGGCACCGCACCCTTCTCTCCCCCGATATACGGGTTGTTGCTACCAGACATCGCCGTTCTGAGCGTAACCGTTCTGGTGCCCGGGCTGCTACACCCTAGCGACGAGCAGCCCCGTGAGGTGGCTAGGTGCCCTGAACGCGACAAGGGCCGAGCTTCGTATACCCACCCGGAGGCTCGGCCCCGTCGTCCTCGCTGAAGGACTCTGTGCTCGATGGTGCCAACACCGCGCCATTTTTACAAGGGTCTTTCAACTTACATGCGTCTTCTTCGTACAAGCGGGTGCTTGCAGCGTTCAGTCAGCGCCCTAAGTGAAAGGGGGAGGCGAAGAGTTGACCTGCACGCGCCACGCCTTCGTCCCCGGTCGCATGAGGACCAAGCGCCGATGGCCCAGGTGGGACTGGGATGCCCAGGTGGTTAGTCGGTCGACACGGAACAGCGTGGCGGTACCGGCCGGGAGGATGTTCACAAGTGAGGCCGACGCCGAGGTCCACCTGCTGAGCTGGCCCCGTCACGGCGGGGACCTGGCCCTGGCGCCTGTCAACCAGGAGCTCCCAGAGAGCCGTTTCGGGCGTTCCCGAGGAGGGTACGCGTACCTACCTCACTGGCGTCTCGCCACATCTCAGCGAAGGGACACGCGCATATGAAGGACGAGCAGATCACCGAACTGCTCCTGCAAGCACTGGAGACCGAACTGGGCGGGGTCGAGGTCTACAAGACCGCCCTCAAGTGCGTCATCAACGTCGACCTGCAAGAGGAGCTCAACAAGTACCTCCTGCAGACGACTCACCACGTCGAAGTGGTCAGGGGGATTTTCGAAGACCTCGGTCTCGACCCGGGCGCCACCTCTCCCGGGCGCGAGGTTGTCCATGACATTGGGGCGGCGCTTGTCGGCGCCATGAAAAAAGCCCTGGCCAGTGGGCCTCCTCAGGCCGCCCAGCTAGTAGCGGCGGAATGCGTGACCTTGGCCGAGACCAAGGACCACATGAACTGGGAGCTGATCGGCCAGCTGGCGGAGCACCTGAAGGGCGACGAGGCCAAGGTCCTGCGCACCGCCTGCGAGGAAGTGGAGGGGGACGAGGACGAGCACCTCTACCACAGCATGGGCTGGGGGCGCGAGCTGTGGATCGGATCGTTGGGCATGAAGGCCCTCCTGCCGCCCCCCGAAGAACGCAAAGACGTGAAGACGGCCATCGGAGCGGCCCGGGCCAAGCAGTCCCGTACCGAGCTGAGCTAGTACTCGGCCAAAATGAGCGCCCACACGTCCTCCAACGGCACGGCCGCCCCGGCTCCGGTGCTTTCCCTCGACGCCCCAGGCCCGGGCGCCCCCGTCGCCGGCCTGGTCCTTCCCCCCGGGGTACAGGACCCGGACGACAAGACCGGCAAGAACCTCGGGGTGATCGGTCGTCCTCTTGACCGCCGGGCGCCTTTCTACGTCGGCCTGACCGGCGGGCTCGGGTTGGGCGCGGCCTACGTGATCGGCCTGGCTATAGGCGATATCACCAGCGTCTTGGTCCTGATCGGGCTGGGCCTGTTCATCGCCGTGGGGTTGAACCCGGTCCTGGTCTTCCTCGTCCACCGCGGCCTGTCCCGGGGCCTGGCCGTGGCCGTGGTCACCCTCAGCTTCGCCATCGCTGTCGGCGCCTTCGTTTTCGTCGCCGTCCCGCCGGTGTCTCATGAGGTGCAAAACCTGGTCACGAACTACCCCCGCTACAAGGCCGAGCTGGCTTCGGGCCACGGCTGGGCGGGAAGCCTGGTGGCCAAGCTCCACTTGACGAGCTATTTCAAGGGAAAGTCCACACTGGACGTGACGTCGATGGCGGGGGGTGTCCTCGGCGCCGGGAAGCTGGTGCTCTCGCTCGGGGTGGCGACGGTGAGCGTCGTGGTGCTGACCCTGTACTTTCTCATCGCTCTGCCCGGCGTAAAGCGGCTCTGGCTTTCGCTCGTCCCCATAAGCCGTCGCCAACGGGTCGAGCTGCTCACTGAGGAGGTCTTCGACCGCGTGGGCGGCTTCATGCTCGGCAACCTGCTCACCTCGGTGGTGGCCGGGGTCGGTACCTACATCTGGCTGAGCGTCTTCGGCGTCCCCTACGCGCTGCTCCTGGCCATGTTCGTCGCCCTTTTCGACCTGATCCCGATGGTCGGCTCGACCATCGCCGGCCTGGTGGTGGCGGCCGTATCACTGACCAAGGGCTTCCCCGTCGCCATCGCCACTGGGGCCTTCTACGTCGTGTACCGCTTCCTCGAGGATTACCTCTTGAACCCGAGGGTCATGAAGCACACGGTAAAGGTGAGCCCGGGCCTCACCATCATCGCCACGCTGATCGGTGGCACCCTTCTCGGTCTCATCGGGGCGCTGGTCGCCATCCCGGCGGCGGCCACCATCGAGCTGCTCCTCCAGGAGGTGGCCTTCCCCCGGCAAAACCAGCGCTGACCACCGCCACTAGCGCGCTCAAACGCGGCGCTCGTCGCCCCCGCTGGTGACGGTGGGCCCGAAGGCGGTCAAGACGCCGCTGGGGGCCCCGCCCCCAGGACGGTACCTGCCGGTCCCGTTCGGCCCGCCCATTGGTTGGGCATAGCTCAAGTACCTGCTCGACCTCGGCTTTACGTGTGACGGCCACGGTTCATGGGAACATCAATTGACTTCTCCACACCGAGAGCCGCCCTGCCCCAAAAGGACCACATCATTTATTTCCAGCGGCGGTGGCCGGACGCAGCGCGTCTTCCTGGTCGTTTAGCGGCTATGCCGGAGTTGAACTAGAGGTTACGTTTAGTTTATTTGCAAGCGACGGTCCTCGCTTTGGCAAGGAGCGCCGTAGCTAGGGTTTGCGGCCTGTCGTCAATTTGAGCAAACTCCAGGGCTGTGACGGGTCCCGCCATGGCGCATCGGGGCGCCGGCCAAGCGGGCCACGAGAGCAGCCCCGTCCCTTCAGTGAGCGCGCGAGGCCAGCGGTCTCGGACGAGAACTGAGCGTGGCCCCGGACTTTTCCGGGCACTGATGGGGAACCCGTCGCTGGCTTGGGTCATAGCTGCGTTTGCCGCCGTCACCGTGGCCGAATGGGCCTACGTGACGGCGTTGGCCGTTGACGTCTTGCGTCGGGACGGTACCTTCGCCGTCGGCCTCGTCGGCCTGCGGCTTTTCGTCGGTGCCCTCAGCAGCCTGGTCGCCGTCGGTTTAGCCCCGGCCCGCCCGGCCGGGCGCGCCCTCACCACTATTGCCAGTGTACGGGCCGTGGGCCTGGCCGCCAGCGCAGCCGTGTCCGCCCTTGGCGGTGCCCTGGTGCCGCTGCTGTTGCTGCTGGCGGTGGATGCCGTGGCGTCGGCCCAGTACCGACCGGCGCAGTCCCGGTTGGTGCCCCAACTGGCGCGCAACCCGACAGAACTAGTGGCCTGCGGGGCGGCACAGAGCACCGTCAAAACCTTGAGCCAGGCGGTCGGAGGCGTGTGTGGGGGCTTGGCGCTGGTGCTAACGGCGCCGGCGGAGGTGTTCGCCGGGGCGGCCGCGCTTTTCGCGCTGGCCGCTGGCATTACCTTCCGGTCCCGGAGGCTGGGCCTGCCTCCCATGCCTGCCAGTGGCGCCGCCCGCCCGAGGCGGCCCGAGACCGTCGTCCGCACCGTCAGGGATGCTTTCCGCGCCGTGGGCCGGTCACAGATGGCCGGCGTCGCCGCCGTGGGCGGCCTTCGCACCTTCGTCCGCGGTATGTGGACGGCCATCGCCATTATCGCCTCCATACGGCTGCTGCACGCCGGGACGGCTGGGGTGGGCCTGCTTATGCTGGCCGCCGGCCTCGGTTCGTTGCTAGCTGCGCCCTTGTCTTCGAAAGTCATCGCCCGGTCCCGCTTGGGGACCCCGGTGGTCCTGGCCCTCCTGGTGTGCGGCGTGCCCCTGGCGGCCATGGCCGGCGTGTCCAGTTTCGACCTCGCCCTGGCCCTGGTGGCGGCCTGGGCCGTGGGCATGGCCGTGGCCGACGTGGCCACGACGTCACTGCTCTACCGGTTGGTCGAGACGCCGCTTGTGCCCCAGGTAACGGGCGTTATGGAGGCCGCCAAACTGGCGCTGGAAGGCCTCGGTGCCTTTTTGGCCCCGGCCCTGGTGGCTAGTGTCGGGACCCGGGTCACCTTGCTGGTGGCCGCTTTGCCGCTCCCCGTCTTCGCCCTGGTGGGATGGAAGTCGTTCCACCGGGCCGACGCCTCCGCTCGGGCGCGCGCCGAGCTTCTCGAACTCGTGCAAGGCGTCCCCTGGCTCCAGCTAATCGACATCGCCTCGCTCGACAACCTGCTCGGCCGGCTGGCCCGGGTGTACGTGCCTGCCGGAGGGACCGATGTGGTGAAACAGGGCGAACGCGGGAGGCATTTCTACATCGTGGCCAATGGCAAAGCCGAGGTCCTGGTCAACGGTTTTGTCGTGGGATCGGTCAGCCGGGGCGACAGTTTCGGTGAAAGGGCGTTGCTGCGCGATGTGCCCCGCATGGCGACGGTCCGCTCTTGTGGTCGCATGGACCTTTTGATGCTGTCCCGGGCCGATTTCCTGGCTGCCACAACGGGCCAGGACGGTTCGCGGACCGGCCCGCTGGACAACCCCACCGGCCAGGGCCGGCCCGCGGGCGGCTCGCTCGGGCCGGTCGAGCGGGACTGGACGCCCCGCCACCGGCTGGAACTGCTCGCTCGGCTGGCCGTTTTTTCCCAGCTCGGGATGGAGGAGCTGTCTTCCTTGGCCGAGAGGGCTGTCGTCGACTACTGGGCCGAGGGGGCGGCCGTGCTACGCCAGGGCAACGTCGGCGACCGGTTCTACGTCGTCCTGGACGGGCGGGCGAGCGTGTCCGTGGACGGCCATGACGTGGCCGAGCTATGGCCGGGCGACCCCTTCGGCGAGATCGCGCTCCTGCACGCCGTCCCTCGGACGGCCGACGTCCGGGCAGCCACGGCCCTGGTCACCATGAGCCTGGACCGAAAGGACTTCCTGCCCGCGGTACGGTCCGAGCTATTTATGGGCTGAAGCCGAGCGTCCCCCCCTCGACGACCACGACCGTGCCAAGAGGCGTCCCCCCTCAGTGCCACCTGCGACCCCTAGTGCACAATAGGAACGTGACCAAGCTGATCACCCGGTCTGCGGCCGTCGGGGCCGTGCTGGCCGGCCTGTGCTTGTTCGTGGCCGCCTGCGGGGGCGGGCCAGCCAAAAATAGTGTCGCCAGCCTGGGGCCAGCCACGACGACGACCACCGCGCCGTTGAGCGCTCCTGGCGCTCAGGGCCCGGGTGGAGGAGGCCAACCGCCCCCTGCCGGAGACGGCGGCGGGAGCCCCTCGGGTGGGGGCGTGTCCGCCACGCTCTCGATCGGGGGGAGCTACGCCCAGGATCTCAAGTTTGCCGAGTGCCTGCGCTCGAACGGTTTGCCGGACTTCCCTGACCCGAGTTCGGACGGGACCTTCCACATCACTTCGAGCAGCGGCGCCGTTCCCGGCTCACCCCAGTTCCAGGCGGCCCAGAAGGCGTGCCGGAGGTTCACGCCCAGTGGGGGGGCCCCGCCGTCGCCGGCGCAGCAGGCCAAGATGCTCGCTCAGGCGCTTCAGTATGCCGAGTGCATGCGCTCGCACGGCATCACCGACTTCCCTGACCCTCAATCGAGCAATGGCCGCGTGGGCTTCTCAATCACGGCCAGCCCGGGCAGCGACCTCAACCCGAACAACCCTCAGTTCGAGGCGGCCCAGAGGGCGTGTGAGGACCTCCTGCCGAGGCCACCGCAGTGACGGACCGTAGTGGCGGCCTCTTGCGAACGCACACGCCACTGACAAGCAGTTCTTGTTCGGCGGCTCTAGGACTGACGGGGATCGGTCGACCCCCGGACGACCAGTACCCCTTCGTGGTGGCGGGTGCCGCCACCCACCCGGGTGCCCCCCATCATGGTGAAAAGGTCGCTCACCGCCGCCGCCCCCAGCTGCTCCAGGCCCATGTCGTAGGTTGTCAGGGCCGGGTCCGTTTCCTGAGCGAACACAGCCCAGTTGTCGTACCCGGTGATGGCTATTTCCTCAGGGACCTGGCGGCCGGAGGCCACCACCGCCTCCAGCACAGCGGCGGCGATCTGGTCGGAGCCGCAGACGATGGCGTCGAGGTCGGGCGCGTCGGCCAGCGCCAGCCGGGCGGCTTGGCGAGCCCAACGTTGCGACCAGCGACCGTAGAGAGGGCTGCCGACCAGGCGCAGGCCGTGGGCGCTGAGGGCGTGGGTCAGCCCCAGCATGCGCTGCTGGACGGCGGGCGCGTTCTCCGGGCCGGTAATATGGACGAGGCGGGCCCGGCCTAGCTCGACCAGGTGGTCCACGATCCGGGCCGCCCCGGTGAAGTCGTCTTCGACGTGGGCGACGTCCCGCTGGTCGGTGGTGGGGCCGTGGACGTAGACGCACGGGATCTTGGCTGTGGCCGTTATGGACGGGG
>JBKQUU010000026.1:0-2730 GCA_052325485.1 Acidimicrobiales bacterium
CCAACGCGTTGCGGACGGTTTGCTGAATGGACAGGTTGAAGGGGTCGCCCCACTCGTAAAGCTTGGTCTCCCCGGCCCGTTCATGGCCGCTGCCCGTCGCCCCCACGGGGTGCTGGCCGCTCCGGTAGCGCTGCAGCCTGGTGTAGAGATCGGCCAGCGCCTGGTCCCCCATGCGGCGCAAGGCCCTCGGGGTCAGGCGCATCCGCCCTTCCTTCTGCTCCACCAGCCCTGACTCGCGCAGCTGGCGGGAAAGCCGTCCCAGCGCCTCGAGGGACCGCGCGTCTTCCTCGCCCAGCAACTGGCGCGCCCGGTCGATGTCCACCTCGGCCAGCGCCCCCGGGCTAGGCGCCGCCGCCAGCAATTGCTCCAGCTGGTCGAGGTCCGACAGCTGGCCGGCGACGGTGTGGGCCGGCCCGAGGCTGAAGGGCAGCCCCAGCAGGTCCTCGTCGCTCGGCTCTGCTCCCAGGTGGCCGAGGAGCCTCTCGAGCTCAGTGCGCAGGGCGACGGCGCCCTCCAGCAGCGCTTCGGAGAGCTCGGCCACCTTGGCTCGCTGCTCCGCGCTGAGAGAGCCCAGCAATGCCCGTGCCGCCGCCATTTGGCGCGCCAACGAGGCCAATAGTTCGTCAAGGTCGGACGGGTGGCCGGGGACGAGGTCTCCGTACTGCTCCATGAACTGGTCGAAGTCGGCCTGGACGTCCGCGCCCGACCCGCGGCGCTCGACCATCCGGTTGAGCGCCGCCAACATCTGGCGCGCCCGTTCCAGCACCTCGGGAGGAGTCTTGGAGATGGCCGTCTGGAGCTCGGAGAAGGCGTTGCGGGCCAGCCTCGCCCGCTGCCGGCGAACGCGGTCGAGAAGTTCCCGCAGCCCGGCCACGTCGCGGCCGGCCCGGTCCCTGAAACCCTGCTGCACCAAGCGACGCAGCGCTTGGTCGGCGTCCCCGTGCTCGAGCAGGTCGTCCAACAGACGGCGCAAGACGTCGTCACCGTCGAGCTCGCCGTCCTCCTGGCTGCCGTCCCAACGGGAGTAACTGGCCCTTGCCATGCTCAGTTGCCTGTCCGTCTCGTCTGGTAGCGCGCCCCGCGAGCGGTGGAGTGCTTATTGAGCCGTTTGGACAGATGGAGCACTTCGAGGACCAGTTCCGTGGCCGCCGCCAGGGCGGCCGGGCTTTCGGAACCGGCCAGCTTCAGGGTTGGTGCCCGCAGCCCCGGCAGGCGCTCCAGCGTGGCGACGTACGCGGACGAGGCCAGGTCGTCGCCCACCTCCACGGTCTTGCCGTCGTCCAACTCGGCCACCGCCCTGGCCAGGTCCGCCGGGTCGACCCGGTCCCTGAACACGGCCAGCACGGCCTGGCGCGTGAGCCGGGCGACCACATCACCTTCGGCGTCGTCGTCCAACGAGTCCAGCTCGACCTTCCCCGCCGTCGAGGACACCAGGGCGTTCAAGTCGCTGACCCGGGGCACCGCCTCCTTTTCTGCTGTCCGCAGGGCGCGCCGAGCCGCCGCTGCCACCAGGGTCTCGTAGTTGGCCACGCCGAGGCGGACCGAAACCCCGGACCGCTGGTTGACTTGAGGGCTCTGACGGGCCAGCTGGGACAGGGTGGCAACGATCTCGGCCATGTAGGTGGGCACGTCGACGTGCAGCCCTTCCAGGTCGGCAGGGACGGCCTCCTGGACGATTACATCCATCTCGGTGGCCGTGTCGAGGGGGTAGTGGGTGCGGATCTGGGCCCCGAAGCGGTCTTTCAAAGGCGTGATGATGCGCCCTCTGCTGGTGTAGTCCTCGGGGTTGGCCGAGGCGACCAGGAGGATATCGAGCGGCAGGCGGATCTTGTAGCCACGGATCTGGACGTCCCTCTCGTCGAGGACATTGAGAAGGCCGACCTGGATCCGCTCGGCCAGGTCGGGTAGTTCGTTAATCGCGAAAATGCCCCGGTTGGTGCGGGGCACGAGGCCGTAGTGGAGCGTGAGCTCGTCTGACAAGTAGCGCCCTTCGGCCACCTTGACGGGGTCCACCTCGCCTATGAGGTCGGCTATGGACGTGTCCGGGGTCGCCAGCTTCTCGCCGAAGCGCTGGTCGCGGCCCACCCATTCGATAGGGCAATCGTCACCTTTTGTGGCCACAAGCTCGCGGCCGTAGCGGGAAATGGGGTGGTAGGGGTCGTCGAGCACCTCCGAGCCGGCGACGACCGGCAGCCATTCGTCCAGCAGGTTGGCGAGGCCGCGCATGATCCTGGTCTTGGCCTGGCCTCTCTCGCCCAGGAAAATTACGTCGTGCCCCGCCAACAGGGCGTTTTCCAGAGCGGGCAGGACGGTGCTTTCGTAACCCACCAATCCCCCGACGACGGGTTGCCTGGCGGCGATGCGCGCCGCAGCATTGGTCCGGACCTCCTGCTTGACCGGGCGTGAGCGCCAGCCCGAAGCTCGGAGTTGACCGAGGGTCGAACACGAAGAAAGGGGGGTGGCGGCCATGGTCAAACCGTACCTTCGCCGACAGCGCTACTTTGCCCTTATGAAGAAGCCACGGCACTGATGGGCCCGGGCCGTGGCGATGTGGACCTGGGCGGCCAATGGGTGGCAGTAGAGGCCGACGAAGACCTGCGGCGCAGCTTTCCCCGCCCCGACTTCGACGTCGGCGCCTGGCTACCGGTCCATGTCCCAGGTCACTGGCAGTCGGAGCCCGCTTTCGCCAATTCCGACGGTCCGCTACTGTACCGACGGCGTTTTGAGATG
>JBKQUU010000027.1:0-55582 GCA_052325485.1 Acidimicrobiales bacterium
CCCGACCACCCGCCCCCCGACCACCAGGTCGGCTCGGCCACTGGCCACGACGGTGACCACCCGGCCGATGCCCCTCGTCACCGTGACCGCCGGCCCGCCGTCGGTCACAACGACCGCCTCGCCGCCGCCCACCGCGGCCGCCGTCCCCTCAGCGCCGGCGACAACGGGCAAAACGGCGCCGCCGCCCACCACGACGCCCACGACCCAGGCCGCCACCGCGGCGACGAAGCCGGCACCGTCGCCGACCTCGACCCCGTCGGCCCTGTCCACTACACCCAAGGCGACCACGACGACCGCCAAGCCGGCTACGACGGCGACCACCAAGCCTGCTACCACCAAGCCTGCTACCACCACGACCGACAAACCGACCACGACGGCGGCGAAGCCGCCCACGACCGTGACGACCAAGCCCGCTACCACCACGACCGACAAACCCACTACGACCACCACGCGGGCCACGACCACTACACAGCCCACGACCACCACGCGGGCCACGACCACTACGCAGCCCACGACCACTACGCAGCCCACGACTACGACCCGGCCCACGACGACCACCGTGGCTCAGCCCACGACCACGGCACCGCCACCGTCCACCACCGTGGCTCAGCCCACCACCACGGCACCACCACCGTCCACCACCGCACCACCACCGTCCACCACCGCGACTACCGCACCGCCCACCACCACGCCGCCCCCCACGACGACCACGACCGCTCTGATCTGCATCCTCGGGCTCGTCTGCATCTGAACGCTCACGGCGCCGGTAAACGAAGAACGCGAACCTCAGCGCCTGGTCGGTATGTGCCCAAGGGGGGCCCTTGGGGTAGCCTTGCCAGATGACTTTCACCAACGAAGGTGGTGGAGCGCGCACGGGGCGCGTCGCTGCGTGAAGGCGGTCGTGCTCGTAGGAGGGGAGGGCACGCGGCTGCGGCCGCTCACTCTGTCCACTCCGAAGACGCTGTTGCCAGTGGCCGGGCGGCCGGTCATCGAGCGGGTAGTGGAGCATCTGGCCGAGCATGGAGTCGATGAGGTCGTGCTTTCCCTGGGGTACAAGCCCGACGCCTTGCTGGCCGCTTACCCCGACGGTCGCTGCGGGGAGGTCAAGCTCCACTACGCCATCGAAAGCACGCCCCTGGACACGGCGGGGGCGATCGCCTTCGCGGCTGAGGAGGCCGGCATCGGCGACGAGACGTTCATCGTCGTCAACGGGGACGTACTGACGGAAATTGACGTTTCGGCCCTGCTCGAGTTCCACCGAGAGCGGGACGGGATGGCCTCGATCGCCCTTACGCCGGTCGAGGACCCGTCACGTTTCGGTGTGGTGGCTGTGGACTCCAGGGGCTGCGTAAAGGCGTTCGTCGAAAAGCCCCCCGCCGCCGAGGCTCCTAGCAACATGATCAATGCCGGTATATACGTGCTGGAGCCGGGGTTCCTGGAGCGGGTGCCGACCGGCCGGCGCGTCTCGGTGGAACGCGAAGTTTTCCCCGCCCTGGTCGAGGCGCGCCTACTTTACGCCCTTGGCTCTGATGCGCTGTGGACCGACATGGGCACGCCCGAGAAGTACCTGGAGGCCAACCTGGCCTGGGCGCTGCGGGAACGGTGCTTGACCGGCGCGCCCTTCAGCCTGGCGCCCGACGAGGGGGCGGGGACGACCGCCCGTGCCCCTGGCGGTCCGTCCGCTGAGTACGGCGGGCCGTCCGGTGCTCACCCGGACGCCACCATTGCCAACAGTTTTTTGCACCCCGACGTAAGGGTGGAAGAGGGTGCCCACGTCCGCGACGCCGTCGTGCTCGAAGGCGGCCACGTGCGTGCCGGGGCGACGGTACGACGCTCGGTCCTCGGGCCCAACGTGATCGTCGGGCTGGGGGCGGTGGTCGACGACCTCTCCGTGCTAGGCGACGGTTGGGAAGTGGCCGCCGGGGCGGTCTTGAGCGGGGCGCGCCTTCCGGCTGCTTGAGCGGCCCGCAGACAGGTCGGCCTAGGCGAACACAGCCTCGTAGGTCGTCCCTTCGGCGGGCGATACCACCGGGCCTAGAAATAGCTCCAGTTCGCCCATCTCTGTGTGCACGATGTGGTGGACCACCGGGGCCAGCACGGGTGAAGACGGGCCCCGGAAATGTACCAGGAACGGTTGGCGGTGCCCCGCCGGCCCTTTTAGCGGGACGACCTCGTACAGGCGCAACCGCAAAGTGCCCGTCCCTGGCTCGGTGACCTCGAAATCACTGCCCAGTACAGCCTCGAAGTCGGCGGCGGTCAGAGAGGCGAGATCTCGCATGCCCGCACCATAGCGACGTGGGCGCCCTCGACGCCCTGCGCCACCAAGCCGTGGCGTTGCCAGAACCGCAAGGCCCCGTCGTTGCCCTCCCATACGTGGCACCTGAGCGGGAGCCCGCCCGCGTCTGCCTCCTCGAGCAGGCCGGCGACGAGCGCCGACCCCACGCCGGCATCCCGGAAACGGGGTAGGAGGGCGATGTCGACGACCAGGATCTCAGCCCCGGACCTGTCCACAACGACCCGGCCGGCCGGTTCGCCGTTCACCAGGACCACCGAGTGCTCGGCGCCCGGATAGGAGGTCTTGTAGTGGCGGCTCTGAGCGTCGAACTGCATGCGCACGAAGGCCTCCGGGCCCTGTCCTTGCGCGGCCAGGACGTCCAGCTCCAAGGACCGGGTCGAGGCGAACACTGACAGGAGAAATGCCATGTCTTCGGGGCACAGGCGCCGGCTGCTGACATCGTCTCTCATGAGCGCCTTGAGCCTACCGGGCCGGTCCAGAGGAGGAACGGGGCCTTTTCTTCTTTTGCAGACGGCCGCGGCCGCCCGTCCCCGGTGCGCGGTCTTCGGCTAGGGTGCGCTGGAAGACGGCAAGAGGGGAGCGGCGACAGTGGCCATGGTGGGCATGATCTCGCGTCGGGCCTTCATCGGGGGCGGGGCGGCAGCGGCGTTGTTGACGGCTTCGTCCGTCGCCCTCGGGAAGGGCGCCCTGGGCGTGGGCCCGGGCGTCCCCGGCCGAGCCGGTGCGGGGGCGGCGGCGGTGGGCGGCAACGTAGTCCTCGACGCCGGTCGTGGCGCGGTGAGCGAGCCGCCCGCTCTTTTGACCCGCTCTACGTTCACGCCACTTCTGGGCACGACCCTGAGGATGACGGGCGAGGGAGACGACTTCGATGTAGTGCTCGAGGAGATCAACGACTTGAGCCCGTCCGCTCAGGGGGACGAGGACCGTTTCGCCCTCGTTTTCCGTGCCCCGGTGGGGCAGGCCCCGACGCAAGGTATCCGTACGTTCGGGCACGAGCGCACCGCCGGTACCGGCATATTCGTGGCTCCGGTGGGCGGGACCGTCGGCGGGCTCACCTATGAGGCTGTTTTTAACCGCTTATGACAGGAGAGAACGGTGGCTGAGCCATTTGTAGGCGAGATCAGGATATTCGGGTTCAACTTTGCCCCTATCGGCTGGGCCCTGTGCCAGGGCCAGACCATGCCGATAAGCCAGAACACGGCCCTGTTCTCCTTGCTCGGGACGACTTATGGGGGTAACGGCACGAGCACCTTCCAGCTGCCGGACCTCAGGGGCCGAGGGCCGATCGGCTTTGGGACCGGTACCGGGTTGTCGGCCTATGAGATAGGCCAAGCCGGCGGAGCGGAGAGCGTGACGCTCACCGTTGACCAGATACCCGCCCATACCCACACGTTGGAGGCCAGCGACGACCCGGCCACCAACACCAAGCCAGCCGGCAGGGTGCTCGGGCGGGCACACGACCGGACCTTTGTCGACGCACCGGACGGTACGACAACGATGAACCCGGGCTCGGTAGCCTCGGTCGGCGGTGGGCAGCCGGCCAGCATCGTTCAGCCTTACCTCGGGTTGAACTTCTGCATCGCGTTGGTCGGTATCTTCCCCTCCCGCAACTGACCGGCCCCCGCCGGCCGGGCGCCGTCCATCGAGCACCCGGCTCACCGGCGGAGCCAGGCACCAGCGGCGAAATGCGTGGCCGGCAGAGGCCAGTTAGTTTTGGCGCTGGGCCCCGCCGTGGGCGAGGGCCCGGGACTCGTGAGCCAAGGAGGAGCCGGGTGAGTGGCATTGTTGCGCCTGCGGGCGCTCGGCCGGTCCCGCGTGCATGGCGGGGCGCCGCCCCCGGGACCGAGCACCGCCACTTGCGCCGCCGCCCCGCTACGGCGCGGGGGCCTCTGTTCCCGATCGGGGCCATGGGCGCCTTGGTGGCGCTCGTCCTCGCCGGCATGGGCGCCATCGGGCCGGCCCCCCCGGCCCTGGCCCTGAGCCCGGCGCCCCCTTTTGCAAACAACATTGCCCACAGCTCATCTCTGTCTGCCTCATCTCTGTCTGCCTCGTCTCTGTCTGCTAGCCCGACGGGGACGGTCTGGCTGTGCCGGCCCGGGATGCCCGCCGACCCGTGCACCTCCAGCCTGCAGACGACGGTGGTGCAGGCGTCGGGCGCAAGCTCCGTAGTTGACGCCTCGATCGAACCGGCGTCGAAGTTCGACTGCTTTTACGCCTACCCGACGGTGAGCCTGGAGACCACCCTCAACGCCGACCTGCGCATCCAGCAGGCCGAAATAACAACGGCCATAGCCCAGGCCTCTCGCTTTTCCACCGTGTGCCGGGTCTGGGCACCCATGTACCGCCAGTTCACTCTCTTCGCCTTGCGGGCGTTCTTCACCCAGGGGGTCACCGCCGCCGACTTTGTCACCCTGGAGACGGCGTACGAGAGCTTGAAGTCTGGGTTCGAGGACTACCTGACGCATTACAACGACGGCCGGCCCATCGTTTTCATAGGCCACTCCCAAGGCGCTTCGCTGCTGGTCACCTTGCTGGCCCAGCTCGTGGACAACAACCCCTCCCTGCGTAGCCGTCTCGTGCTCGCCATCATCCCCGGGGCCAACGTGGTCGTGCCCAATCGGGCGCAGGAGGGAGGCAGCTTCTCCCATATCCCCGTGTGCACTTCGATGGGCCAACCCGGGTGCGTGATCGCTTACTCGAGCTTCCCGAGCGAGCCTCCGGCGGCCTCGTTGTTCGGCCGCCCGGGCCAAGGCGTTTCGCTGCTTTCGGGGCAGACCGCCTCCACCGGTGTGCACGTTGTGTGCGTGGACCCGGCCGCCATCGGCGGCGGGAAGGCCGTCCTCGACCCGTTCTTCCCGACCGAAGGGCTCATAGCGACGCCGTGGGTGGAGTACCCGCAGCTTTACGGGGCGCGCTGCGAAAGCCGCGGGGGAGCGACCTGGCTCCAGGTAACGAAGATCTCAGGCACCTCGGACCGGCGCCGGGTCGTCAGTGAACAGGACGGCCCCGACTGGGGTTATCACCCTTTCGACATCAACCTCGCCCTCGGCAACCTCGTCGCTGACACGGCGGCGGCCGAGAGGTCGTGGTCCCAACGCGCCCACGGGTAAAGCCAAGGTTCTCGCCGGCCGGGCGGCGGGGCCCTGCCGGGTAACAGATCCGAAGCGCCCGGGGGCCACCGCCGGCCTCGCCCGGAGGTGGCACTATGGGATGAGCACGTCGCTGGTCCCCCACCAGCGGCCGAAGGACGGAACATGAGCGGTCATCTGTCGAAGCTCGGAACCGCTTGGCACAAAGCGTTCGAGGTCCCCGGCCGAGCCGGCAAGGCGTCTGTCCTCCTGGCTGTCGCCGCGCCGCCGGCTGCCGCCGCCGTTCTCGTGCCGTTCCGTTCCGACATCACGAACACGGCCTTGGCCCTGGTGATGGTCGCCGTGGTGGTGGTCGTGGTCACTCCCGGCCGCCGGCTGGCGGCCCTGGTGGCGGGCATCTCGGCGGGGCTCTGGTTCGATTTTTTCCTCACCCGCCCTTATGAGTCGTTCTCCATCAGCCGCAGCGCCGACATCCAGACCACCGTCCTGCTGTTCGTGGTGGCCGTGGGAGTGGGCGAGCTGGCCGCCCGCGACCGGCAGCACCGCAACGACTCCACCAGCAGTACCGAGGGCTTGACCGCCGTGCAGTCCGTTTCCCAACTGGTAGCCGAGGGCGCGGCCGCCAAAGCCGTGACCGATGCCGTGCGCGCCGCCCTCGTCCCCCTGCTCCACCTGGAGTCGTGCCATTTCGACCCTGGCCGCGGGCCCGTCACGGTGCCGTTCATCGAACGGCCGGGCTTCGTGAGCTATGCCGTCTACCGCTGGGACGCTTCCGGCCAGGGGCTGCCACCCAGTCCGGTCACTCTCCCGGTCCGGTCCGAGGGGCGGCTCCTCGGACGCTTCGTGCTCCAGGGCCCGGTCCTGGGCGTGCCCCTGGACGACCACCGCCTGGTCACCGCCGTCGTCCTCGCCGACCTGGCCGGGATGGCGCTGGCCCGTCCCGGTCCCCGGAGACCGGTCGTTGTCGGCCCCGGCCCCGAGAATATCGGAGCTCTCAAGGCTGGTGGCGCCGACTGAGCCTGGCGTAAGCCGGCGTGCCTACTGGCTGGACGGCTGCCCCCCGCCTGGCTGGCCCCCCGTCTTCTGCTCCAGGCCTGGCTGGGCCTCCGTCTTCTGCTCCGGGCCTGGCTGGGCCTCCGTCTTCTGCTCCGGCCCTGGCTGGCCCTCCGTCTTCGGTGCCATCGTCATCCGGCGGCGCAGCTCGACGTAGACCTCTGTACCCACGATCTCCTTGAGCTCCGCGCCCAGTGAGTCGATCACGGGCTGGTCGCCGACGTAGGCCAGTTGGCCCTCGGTACAGCACCAGGCCATCGTTTCGCCCTCCGGGCCCCAGTCCCGGCGCGACCAGGGCCGTACCGTGGCCACTTCGGTGCCGTCGTCGCCTTCCTCCCAGTCCACCTTGATGGGCAGCTGCCAACAGACCGAGGGTTTCCAGTCCAGGGGCGCCTCTCCCGCATCGAGGGCGGCTAAGTGCAGGGCGCAGCCGGCACCGCCGAGGAAACCGGGGCGGTTGAGGAAGATGCAGGCGCCGTCGACTACACGGGTGTTGGCCCGGGCCTCGTCGGCGAAGATGCCGCCTTCGGCCGCCTCGGCGTGATGTTGGAAAAGCTCCGGGACCAGGGTGGCGGCCAGCGCCGCGATCATCCGGGCTTCGTCCACGTCGCCCAGTTCGGCGCCGACAGAGCAGCAACCGAGGCCGAGGTGGGGGGCCGGCTCGGTGCCGATGCCGAGGCACCCTCGTCCCCACAAGCACGTCCATCTCGACGACAGGAAGTCCCGGTCGAAGCGCCAGACCGTGCCAGAGTCACGGATCTCCTCCGTCCCTGCGCCCACGGGCCCAGCCTAGGCAGGGCCGACAGCGCCTGGACGTCCGCGCCGGCGCCAGTGTAGACATGGCCCGTGGCGCACCTCGCGGAACGGTCCGGGTCAGGATGAACCAGGTCCACCTCGAGCTCCTGTCCAGCCCCGAGTGGGCCAAGACTTTGCAGGAAGAGCTGCTCCCGTGGGTCGAACAGGCCGGTGAGTTGGGCGACGACGTCCTGGAGCTCGGTCCCGGTCCGGGCCTGACCACCGACTTGCTGAGCCGGCGGGTAACGCGGCTGACCGCCGTCGAGCTCGACCCGGAACTGGCCGGCGCCCTCCGCCAGCGGCTGAGCGGTACTAACGTCACCGTAGTCACCGCCGACGCCACCGGGACAGGGCTGGCCGGCGACCGGTTCTCTTCCGTCGTCTGCTTTTCGATGCTCCACCACGTGCCATCTGTCGCCGAACAGGATCTGGTCTTCGCCGAGGCCTACCGGGCCCTGCGGCCCGGCGGTAGGTTCCTCGGGACCGACGCCCTGGACATCGAGGCGACTCGCCAGCTCCACGTCGGCGACGTTTTCCTGCCCCTGCCCCCCATCACGCTGGGCGACCGGCTGGCGGTAGCTGGCTTTGGCGAGGTCGTGGTCGACACCACTGACCGCCGGCTGCGTTTCAAGGCGACAAAGGTGTGACCCCGAAGCCCGTAAACCCCCAGCCCGTAAACCCCCGGCCCGTAAACCCCCGGCCCGTCAACCTCAAGGAAGCCCTGGCGTCGTTCGCCGATATCTACAGCCCTCGTATCGTGGGGCGCGTCAACGACTACGACGTCCGAATCGCCCATACCAAGGGCGAACACGTCTGGCACGTCCACGACCGAACCGACGAGTTCTTCCTCGTCCTCGAAGGCCGCTTCGACGTTTCGCTGCGCGACCCCGACGGTGGCGAACGCACCGTCGTCCTGCAACCGGGAGAGATTTTCGTGGTACCCAAGGGCACGGAGCACAGACCGTCGTCGCCAGGCGGCTCCATCCTCATGTTCGAGCCGGCAGGGACGTCGTCGACGGGCGATCGCCACCAGGGGCAGATCCCCGGTCACGTCGATAGCACCACGGGCCATTACATCCCGGGGACCGAGGGCTGACGGTGCGCCCGTCCGTCAGCGCCCGGAGGCCGCCGTGGGAGAGCTGAGCCGTGCTTCGGCGCGGGTGGCCGAGGAGCTCCGCCGTCTGGGGGCCGCCGCCGACGTACGGGAGATGCCCGAGAGCACCAGGACGGCGGCTGAGGCAGCCGCCGCCGTCGGTTGCAGCGTGGCCCAGATCGTGAAGTCGTTGGTGTTCCGTTCCCTCACCGCCGACGAGGCGGTCCTGGTCCTGGTCTCGGGTGCCGACCGCGTCGACGAGGCCCGGTTGGCCCAGGTGGTGGGCGAGGGCGTGGAGCGCGCCACTGGCAAGTTCGTGCGGGAGCGCACCGGCTACGCCATCGGTGGGGTCCCCCCCGTGGGCCACGCCCAGACCGTGGCTACCTATCTCGACGAGCACCTGCTCGACCACACCCTGGTGTGGGCGGCGGCCGGCACTCCCAGGGCCGTCTTCTCCATCGCCCCCACGGACCTCCTGCGGATCACTTCGGCCCGCGTCGTGGCCGTGGCAACGGCCTAAGGGCCAGAGGGGGTACCGGAAATGGCTTCTTATCGCGAGCTGCTCGTTTATGCCGCAGAGCGTGCTTCTGACCACTACGAGAAGGTGGTCGGTGGCCCTGTGTTCCCCGGCGACGTGGATCTCGAGGCCGTGCGGGCGGCCTTGGGGTCGTTGGCCGACGCCCCCCGGCCCGCGGATCTCGTGGTCGACGAGCTAGCCGGTGCCGTCGAGCCCGCCCTGGTGGGTACCACCGGTCCCCGCTACTTCGGGTTCGTGGTCGGGGGCGCCCTCGAGGCGGCCACGGCGGCGGACGTGCTGACCAGCGGGTGGGACCAGCCGGCTTTCAACGCCGTCACCTCCCCGGGGGCGGCCGTGGTCGAGGACATCGCCGGGACCTGGTTGAAAGAGCTCCTGCGCCTGCCCGCCGACGCCTCCTTCGGCTTCGTGACCGGCGGCCAGGGGGCCAATACGGTGGCGCTGGCGGCGGCGCGCCACCACGTCCTGGCCCAGGCGGGCTGGGACGTCGAGCAGCGCGGGCTGCCGGGTGCCCCACCCGTGCGGGTGGTCGCCAACGCCGAGCGCCACGCCACCATCGACCGGGCCCTACGGCTGCTGGGGCTGGGCGCCGGCGTGCTCGAACCGGTGGCCACAGACGGCCAGGGGGCGATAGACATCGCTGCGCTGGAGCGTGCCTTGGCCGGAGGGCCCGAAGGCCCCACGATCGTGTGCCTGCAGGCCGGCAACGTCAACAGTGGTGCTTTCGACGACTTCACGGCGGCCATAGCGGCGGCGCACCGCCACGGTGCGTGGGCCCACGTCGACGGCGCCTTCGGGCTGTGGGCGGCGGCCAACGCGGCCACGCGTCATCTGATGGCCGGGGCCGACAACGCCGATTCCTGGGCGACGGACGGCCACAAGTGGCTCAACGTGCCCTATGACAGCGGCTACGTCTTCTGCGCCCACCCCGTCGCCCACGCCGCCTCCATGTCCATGACCGCTTCCTATCTGACTGGGCAGGGCCAGGGCGGGCTACGAGCGCCCAGCGACTACGTGCCCGAGTCGTCCCGGCGGGCCCGGGGCTTTGCTACCTGGGCCGCCCTGCGCCAGCTGGGGCGCTCTGGCGTGGCCGAACTAGTGGAGCGCTGTTGCTCCCTGGCCCGCCGCTTTGCCGACCAGCTCGGCGCCATCGAAGGGGTGAGCATCGGCAACGACGTCGTGCTCAACCAGGTCCTGGTCGACTTCGGCGACGCGGCGCGTACCGACCGGGTGATCGAGCGCGTCCAACGTTCGGGCGAGTGCTGGATGGGCGCCACCACCTGGCATGGACGCCGCCTCATGCGCATCTCCGTGTCCAGCTGGCGCACGACGGAGGCCGACGTCGACCGTTCGGTGGCCGCCGTCGTGGCTGCTATGGGTTAGTTCAGGCCGCCACCAGCTGGCCGTAGGTAATGCACAGGCCGAAGGCATCGATGACCAGGAACGCGGCGATGATGGCGAAGATGGCGTACCTTTTCCAGCCGCCCGACACCCGGGCCATGGCCGGGGGCATGTACCACGCCGGCAGGGCGCCGAAAGGTTCGTCTGGGTAGAGCGGCAGGGCGACGGCGTCTTCGCCCAAGGGCGCGTCGGGGTCGGCGGCAAGGGCCAGCGCGGTGAGCTCGTCATCGGTTATGTCGGTCATGGCCGTCGCGTACGTCACGCCGGTCTTGTCCATCACGCCGGTCTTGTCCATCACGTCGGTCTTGTCCATCACGCCGGTCTTGTCCATCACGTCGGTCACGAAGAGCCCTTTCGCCCGGGCGGGGGGGGTGCCGCCTCCCCTCAGCGTACGTCGGACTACGAACAATCGGTCACCGCGGTAGGGCGCGTCAACCTCGGGCCGCACCAGGTCGATACGACTGGATGCGTACGGCGCCGTCGGGTGGCTTGCCGGTAAAGCCTGTCCCGGACCGGGCGCAGGAGGAGGCGGCCGGCCCGGCCCGGGGCCGGTCGGGCCGGCCGGGCGCCGGTGACGGGGGTGGTCGCCAGGCGGGGGCGCTGTTCGCCTTCATGGGCGTCCTGGGCCTGGTGAGCGAGCTCCTGCCCGGGGCCCTGGACCGGGGCCACCTCCTAGCCGTGCTGCTGGACGCGGCCAACCTCGCCATTGGGGTAGTGGTGCTCAGGCTGCCGTGGTCGCGCCTGCCCCGCGGGAGCCGCCTCGTCCTGCCCGTCCTGGCCTTTACCAGCGTGGCTGCCAACAGCGCCGCCGGTACCGTGCCCATCGCCACGACCGGGATCTGGTACGTCCTGGTCTTTGTCTGGACCGGGACATGGAACAGCCCCCGGACGGTGCTCGCCTTCAGTCCCGTGGCCGTCGCCGCCTACCTGGCGCCTTTGGCGCTGGGAGCGCCGCGAGCGGGGGGTGCGGTCAGCGCCGTGGTCCTGGTCGTGCCCGTGGCCGTGCTAGTGGGCCTGTCCATCGCCCGCCAGACGGCCTCCGAAGGGGCACGGCGGGCCGCCGAGGACCGGCTTTCGACGATCCTGGAGGGGGCGCCCATCCACATGTTCGCCTGCGACCGGGACGGCCGGGTCACCTTCCACCAGGCCAGCCCGGCGCTGGCCAACGCCGCTCTGTACCCGTGGCAGCCGCCGCCCGACGACCCCAAGGGCGCCTCGGCCGTCGGCCGGTCGGTCTTCGAGCTCCTGGGTGACAACCCGGCCCGGCTGGAGCGCGTCCAGCGGGCCATGCGAGGCGAGGAGTTCACGTCGGAGGTACAGGTCGAGGACCAGTTCGTCGACGTGCACTACAAGCCCGTCTATGACGACGCCGGCGTCCTCCGCGGGGTCACCTCCGTCGCCTTTGACATAACCGAACGCGTCAAGGCTCAACGTGAGCGCCAGCGCTTGGAAGTACAGGTCTTGGCCGCCACCCGGCGCCAGGCCTATACCGACGAACTGACGGGCCTGGCCAACCGGCGCAGCCTCTACGAACATCTGGACGGGCTCATGTCCGGCGCCTCCGACTGGACGCGTTTCGCTTTCCTGCTGCTCGACCTCGACCGCTTCAAAGAGGTCAATGACGCCCTGGGCCACACCGCCGGCGACCTGCTCCTGGACCAGGTCGGGGGACGTCTGGGGACGCTGTCCGGGACGCAGCTGGTCGCTCGCCTGGGCGGTGACGAGTTTGCCCTCATCCTCGCCCCGGGCTCGGGCGGAGCCCAGGCTTTGGCCGCCGCCGAGCACGTCCTCGGGTCCTTCGGTCCTCCCTTCGACCTGTTGGACGTGTCCGTCCACGCCAGCGTCAGCATCGGCATCGCCCAGTACCCAGAGCACGCCACCTCCCGCTCGGAGCTGATGCGCTGCGCCGACGTGGCCATGTACAGGGCCAAGCGTTCGCGTCATGGTTTTGCGGTCTATGACCGGGGTTCGGACGCCAACCACAAGAGCCGCCTGGTGACCATCGAACAGCTCCGTGAAGCCATTGGCACCAGCCAGCTCGTCTGCCACTTCCAGCCTCAGGTCGCCGTCGGTTCGGGCCGGGTCGTCGGGGCCGAGGCCCTGGTCCGCTGGCACCATCCCCACCGGGGCATGCTGGTGCCGGGCGAGTTCGTCCCCCTGGCCGAGCAGACCGGGCTTATCAGCCTGCTCAGCCGCGCCGTGCTCGATTACGCCCTGGCGGAATGCCGTAAATGGCACGATGCCGGCCACCAGCTAAGCGTGGCGGTCAACATCGCTGTCAGCGACCTGCTCGACACCACACTGCCGGCCACCATCGCCGGGTTGCTCGGTGCACACGGGCTGCGGCCTAGGGCCCTGGTGCTCGAGATCACCGAGAACGCCATCATGGCCGACCCTGAACGGGTCGGTTCGGTCGTGACCCAGTTGGAGGACTTCGGCATCGGGTTCTCCGTCGACGATTACGGGACCGGGTACACCAGCTTGAGCTACCTGCGGGACTTGCCTCTCCGCGAGCTGAAGTTGGACCGCAGCTTCGTCACCGGCATGGCGGACAACCCGGCCGACCAAGCCATTGTCACGGCCACTGTTTCTCTGGCCCGCTCGCTCGGCCTGCGCTTGGTGGCCGAGGGCGTAGAGACCCGTTCGGACTGGGAGAAAGTTCGTGACCTGGGGGTCGAAGTAGCCCAGGGGTACGCCCTAAGCCGGCCTCAGTGCGGGCGGCATTTCGCCGAGTGGCTGGCGGACTGGTCGCCGCCGGCCCGGGCCGGCGGCCGGCGTGCCCTCAACGACCTGGTGGGACGCCAGGGCACGGTCGGCACGTGCACAGGGCACGCATGTACTGGCGCCCCCCCGGGCACCAACGCCCCGTTGGAAGGCGTGGCCTGACTGCGGGCCTGGACGCCTGACCTAATGGTCGCTGGTCGGAAGGTCGCGCCCGGCTATCAAGTGCACCACCAGGCCTGTCCAGCCCGTCTGGTGCGACGCTCCCAGCCCCGCGCCGGTGTCGCCGTTGAAGTACTCGTGGAACCAAACGAGGTCTTTCCAGCGGGCGCCCTCCTGGAGCAAACGGTTCTCACCGTGGGCGGGCCGGTGCCCGTCCGGGCCGACCAGGAACAGGGAGACAAGTCGCCGGGAAAGGTCGTCGGCCACCTCCGCCAGCGAGGCCAGGTGGCCTCCGCCCACCGGGTGCTCGACCTTGAGGTCGTCATTGAAGTACCGGCTGTAGCGGTACAAGGCCTCGATGAGCATGAAGTTGAGCGGCAACCAGACCGGTCCGCGCCAGTTGGAATTGCCACCGAAAAGATCAGTCGTGGACTCGGCCGGCTCGTAGTCGATCGACCATGACTGCCCGCCGATGTCCAAACTGAAAGGGTGCAACAGGTGGTAACGGGACAGGCTGCGCACACCGTAGGGAGAAAGCATCTCCTCGGGGTCCAGGACCCGACGCAGCGCTCTCTGCAGGGCTTCGGCTCCCACTATGGACATGAGGCGACGGTCGCTCATCCCCGGCACGCGCGTGTGCGCGGTGCAGGCGGCCAGATCGGGCCTGTTGTCCTCGAACCACTGGGCCCGCTCGGAGAACTCAGGCAACTTGGCGGCCAGGCTCGGGTGGAGGGTCGTGACGGCGAACAGGGGGACGACGCCCACCATCGAACGCACTTTGACCGGGGTGGCGCTACCGTCGGCGAAGCGGATCACGTCGTAGAAGAACCCGTCTTCGATGTCCCACAGGCCGCGATCGTGTACCGCCTTGGCGATGTAGGCGTAATGTTCGTAGAACTTGACGGCCACGTCTTCGTAGGTGGGGTCCGCATCGGCCAGCCGCAGCGCCATTTCCAGCAGGGACACGCAGTACATGGCCATCCACGCGGTGCCGTCGGACTGCTCGAGGACGCCGGCGGACGGGGGCGGCCGGGAACGGTCGAAAAGCCCGATGTTGTCCAGGCCGAGGAACCCGCCCTCGAAGACGTTGTTGCCCTCGGCGTCCTTGCGGTTGACCCACCACGTGAAGTTGATGAGCAGCTTGTGGAACATCCGTTCCAGGAAATCGTTGTCCGGCGGCAGGCCCAAGGCGGCACGTTGCCTGCGGTCGATGCGCCAGACGGCCAGGGCGGCCCACGCCTGCACGGGCGGGTTCACGTCACCGAAGTCCCATTCGTAGGCTGGGAGCTGGCCATTGGGGTGCATGTACCACTCCCGCCCCAGCAGCCGGAGTTGTGCTTTGGCGAAGGCGGGGTCGAGGTGGGCCAGGGCCACGGTGTGAAAAGCGAGGTCCCACGATGCGTACCACGGGTACTCCCACGAGTCGGGCATGGAGATCACGTCGTGATTGGAGACGTGGCCCCAGCCACAATTGCGCCCTTCTTGTCGCTGTGGCGGCGGTGGGGGCTGAGCGGGGTCGCCGTCCAACCAGCGTTTTACGTCGTAATGGTAGAACTGCTTGCACCACAGCATCCCCGCCGCCGCTTGACGCAGGACCAACGCCTCGTCGGCGGTGGCATCGGTGGGTGCCACGGTGGCGTAGTACTCGTCCGCCTCCTGGCGTCGCTTGGCCATGACCGTGGTGAAATCGCGGCCCAGGTCCCCGGCTTCGGCGCCGAGACGCAAACGGATCTGCACGGTGGCGCCCGGCGCTAGATCCAGGTGGTAGCGCAGGGCGGCCTTGGTACCGGTGAGCGCCGGGTTCACCGTGGGACGGCCGGCGACAACGTAGTCGGAGATGGCGTCTTTGGGGAACGGCGGCCCGGGCGTCCCCCAAAGCTTTTGCGTGTTGGTGTCGTTGTCACAGAACAACGCTTCGGGCGGCTTGCCGTCCGGTCCCACGCCGGGGACGAGGAGACGCCGGCCGATCCGGTCGCATTGTACGGCCACGTTTTGCTGAGCCCCGCCCTCGAGGCTCAGCGACGGCCGTAGACCACCTAGGTCCCAGCTCCAGCGGTTGCGGTACCAGATCGTGGGGAGGACGTCGAGGGGCGCCGCTTCGGTGCCCGCGTTTTGGACCTCGATCTGCCACAAGATTTCCTCCGGGCCGGCCTTGGCCCACGTGACGGTGACGGCGAAGTAGCGGTCGGCGTCGAAGATCCCCGTATCTATGAGCTCGTACTCAGGTTGGCCGCGGCCGCGCCGGGCGTTCTCGGCCAGCAGCTCGTCGTAGGGGAACTTGGCCTGTGGATAGTGGTAGCGCCATTGCAGCCAGCTCGAGGTGGGTGTGGCGTCCAGGTACCACCAGCATTCCTTCACGTCTTCGCCGTGGTTCCCCTGAGCGTTGGTGAGGCCGTACATCCTCTCTTTCAGGACGGGGTCCTGGCCGTTCCACAACGACAGGGCCAGGCATAACAGCTGGTCTTCGTCGCAGATGCCGCCCATGCCGTCCTCGTTCCAGCGGTAGGCTCGAGAAATGGCTTGCTCCCAAGGGAAGTAGGACCAGGCCGAACCGTCGGGCGAGTAGTCCTCCCGCACGGTGCCCCAGGCGCGTTCGGCCAAGTAGGGCCCCCACCTTCGCCACGGGACGCCGAGGGCATCGGCTTCTCTCAGGCGTTGCCACTCGGCAACTTCTGTGCTCGGACCGGGGCGGCTCGGCGTGGAGGAGGCGCTGTCCATGTCGGCCATCATCGCAGATCTGAGCCGAAACGCCCGGATCTTCAGGCCCCGGAGCCCTCCCAGAGGCCCCTCAGGACGCCGAAGATGGGAACATGCAGGGCAAATACTTGACTTTGCGGCTCACAACGTCTTTGATGATGTGTTTAGAAAGTGCGAAACACTCAACTTCCCCGCACGTCCCCAGGAGGTGGCGTTGAACCGATCTCAGTTAGTAGACGAGATAGCTAGTACGACAGGCCTAACCAGGCGTCAGGCCGAAGAGGCCGTGGACGCGTTCGTAGGTACTATCGGCGACCAAGTCAGGTCCGGTACCAAGGTGACGATTTACGGTTTCGGGAGCTTCAACCCGACGTCACGCAAGGCCCGCACCGGTCGTAACCCGCGGACAGGTCAGCCCGTCAAGATCGCCGCTTCGAAGGGGATCCGTTTCAGCCCCGCCACCGGCTTCAAGGCTGACCTCAACCTGAAGAAGGCCGCCGCCCGCAAAGCCGCGCCGGCCAAGGTGGCCGCGGCCAAGACCGCCGCCGCCGCCAAGACCGCCGCCGCCAAGGCACCGGCGGCCCGCGCGACGACGGCCAAGGCCGCCGCCAAGGCTCCGGCGGCTAAGGCCAACGGCCGTGTCGTCGTCGGCCGGGCTGCCTCGACCCGAGCGGTCAAGGCGACCAGGACGGCCAAGGCCGCTCCCGCCAAGGCAAATGGCCGCAAAACCGCGGCTGCCGCTAAGGCGACCGCGCCCCGCCCGGTAGGTCGGCCTAAGAAGGCGGCAGTAACCGTCGCCAAGGCACCGGCCAAGAAAGCGGTCGCGGCCAAGACGGCCACAGTCAAGAAGGCCGCTGTGGTCAAGGCGGTGGCCAAGAAGGCTCCCGCGGCCAAGGCCAGTAAAGCAGCAAAGGCTCCGGCAAAATCGGCCCGGGCGGCCAAGAAGTAGCTCGGTCGCCGTGCATTAGCACGACCGGGGGGTAGTGGGGCGCTTGGCCTAGTGCTTGAGCGTCACCGCTGCCATGTCCGAAGGGAAATCCACGTCCCAGGCCAAGCCTGGGTCGTGGATTACCCGCCAGGGCAGGCCCGTTCGGACGGCTTCTTTTTGGTGCCGTGAGAACGAGCCGGGACCGTAAGCGAAACGGAACCCGCACCCGGCCGGAAGGCTGATCACATTGGTGCCTTCCTCGCGCCGGTCGGGGACCAAGGCGATACCTTCTATTTCTGCCAGTCGTGGGATGTCACTGGCCAGGGGCAGGTCGGCGTGGGCGACGACCAGCCGTTTGTAACCTCGTGCGCATAGCTCGGCCGCCGCTGTGTTGACGGCACCGTTGAGCCCGAGGCCGGGCTCAAGCAGTGGCCGGGCCCCCCGGCCCCGCGCCCACGTGGCTACTTCTTCGTTGTCGCATACGACCACCACCGGAAGAGGCGCGGCCGCGGCCAGGACGTGCTCGGCCATTTCTTGGGCCAGGGCCGCTCGTTGCTGTGGCCCGAGCACGGGGGCGAGGCGCATCTTGGCCTGGGAAAAAGCCTTTACCGGCACGACTACTACCGTCGTGTGCCCGGTGGCTGTGAGGTCCTCGGCCGTGAGGTCCCCGCCTGTGAGGTACCCACTAGGGAGGTGCTCGCCAGGGCCCGGCCGGGGTGCCGCCTCTGCGAGGTGCCCGGGGCCCGTCCGCTCCTGCGGTGACCGGTCCGGGGCTGCGCTCACCCGGACCATGATATGGAGCCCGGGCCGGCAATCTCTCCACGGGCCCAGCGGTTGCTAGCGTGGAACCATGAAAGTGGCCTTCGGCACGGACGAGACGACTCCAGTGACCGACGAGCTCAGGGCGGAGCTGGCGCGCCTGGGCCATGCCGTCTTGGTGGTGGCCGACCCTCTCAGATGGGCGGAGGCGGGCCGCGCGGTGGGCGAAGCCGTCGCCTCGGGCCAAGCCGATGTGGGCATCGTGTGCTGTTACACGGGCACGGGGGTGAGCATGGCGGCCAATAAGGTCCCCGGGGTACGGGCGGCATTGTGCGGCGATGTCGAAACCGCTCGGGGCGCTCGCCAATGGAACGACGCCAACGTACTGGCGTTGAGCTTGCGGCTCACGACAGCCGAACTCGGCCGTGAGCTGATCGAAGCTTTTTTCGCCAACGCACCCGACGGTTCGGAAACCGACCAGATAGCCCTCCTGGCTTAGGGCCAAGCCAGCCACCGTGACCACCGGCGCCCGCTACGGGACGGCCCCGAGCCTGACTTTTGAGCGCGACGCGTGGGCGGCGGGCCACGAGGTGGTCGTCGGGATAGACGAGGTGGGCAGGGGAGCCTGGGCGGGCCCGTTGATGGTGGGGGCGGCGGTACTGCCCCGGGGCCGGCGTGTGTACGGCGTCAGGGACTCCAAGGCCCTGCCCGAGGACCGCCGGGAGGCCATGTTCGACCGGGTGGCGGGCTGGTGCGGGGCGTGGGCAGTAGGAGGGGCCACGCAAGCCGAATGCGACGCTCTGGGCATGGCCGATGCGCAACGCCTGGCCGCCCGCCGGGCCCTGGAAGGGCTTGGGCTGGTCCCCGACCTGGTGCTCATAGATGGCAATTGGGACTTTGCCGGCACCGGCAACACGGTGCGGATCGTGCGGGGCGATGCCCGCTGCCTCTCCATCGCCGCCGCGTCGATGCTGGCCAAGGTGACCCGCGACCGGCAGATGCGAGCACTGGCGCCCAACTATCCCCAGTACGAGTTCCAGGCCAACAAGGGTTACCCGTGCTGGCGCCACAAAATGGCCCTGCAGGCCTATGGCCCGTGCGCCATCCACCGGCGCACGTGGGTGTTCATGGACTCGCTCAGCTGGGACATGCGGGCCCGGCGGCCCGGCGTGCCGGAAGGGGAGCCGGACGAGTACCTTGATGCGGGGCCTGGCTACGACGACGGCGCCGGGACCGACGACGCCGGGACCGACGAGACTGGGACCGACGAGACTGGGACCGACGAGACTGGGCACGCCGGGGAGGGCCGGGGCAGGTGATAATCGAAGTTGCAGGTCTGCGTAAGTCCTTCGGGCCCGTCGAGGCGTTGCGGGGCATCGATTTTTCGGTGCCCGAGGGCAAGGTGCTGGGCCTGCTCGGCCCCAACGGGGCGGGCAAGACGACCGCCGTGCGCATCCTCACGACTTTGCTGGCGCCGACGGGTGGCTGGGCGCGGGTGGCCGGGTTCGACGTCGCTCACCACCCGGGGGCGGTGAGGCGGGTCATCGGCCTGGCCGGCCAGGCCACGGCTATAACGCCCGACCTGACCGGCTTCGAGAACCTCGAGATGGCCGGTCGCCTGTACCACCTGGGACGCCAGACGTCTCGCCAGCGGGCCGGCGAACTGCTGGAGCGGTTCGACCTCAGCGACGCCGCGGGACGCCAGGCCAAGACTTATTCGGGCGGCATGCTGCGACGCCTGGACCTGGCGGCGAGCCTGATCGGGCGGCCCCGGGTCCTGTTCCTCGACGAGCCCACCACGGGGCTGGACCCCCGCAGCCGGTTGGGCATGTGGGCCATCATCCGCGAGCTGGTGGCGGTGGGGACGACGCTCCTGCTCACCACCCAGTACATGGACGAGGCGGACGAACTGGCCGACGACATCGTGGTGATCGACCACGGCCTGGTGATCGCCTCGGGTACCTCCGAGACGTTGAAGGACAGGATCGGAGGCGACGTGGTGGAGTTCGCCGTGACCGACCGGGCGCGGCTGCCGGCCGCCGTGGACGCCGTGGCCAGCCTGGGCGACGGTTCACCGGTGGTGGACGCCGAGCAGGGGCGGGTCCAGGTCCACGCCGGTGGCCAGGGTTCCCAGGTCCTGGTCGAAGCGGTCCGCCGTCTCGACGCCGCCGGGGTGCACACGACCGGCCTGGCCCTGCGACGGCCCTCGCTCGACGACGTGTTCATGTCGCTCACCGGCCACGTGGCCGAGGACCTGGTGGCGGGCAACGGCCGGCCGAAGGGCCGGCGGGGCAACAAGGGCGACAGCTCAGGAGGTCAGCACTGATGTCTGATAAGGGCACCATGACGGGCGGGCGCAGCGGTGCCCCCGGGACCGGCCCGGGACTGGACGTGGTGGCGCCCATGGCCCTGGTGGCCGAGGATCTGGTAACACCCAGCCTGGCCCATAGGGCGCGCTGGGTCATCGAGGACTCGGTCGTGATGACCAAGCGCAACCTGATCGTTTGGTGGCGGGTGCCGGCCTACATCTTCTTCACCGTCATCCAGCCCCTCATGTTCGTCCTGCTCTTCCGCTATGTCTTCGGCGGGGCGATCAAGGTGCCCGTGCCGGGCGGCTACGTCAATTACCTGATCCCGGGGATCATCGGCCAGACGGCGGGCTTCGCTTCGTTCAGCACGGCCATCGGGTTGTCGCGGGAAATCTCGCGGGGCGGGATCGACCGGATCCGGAGCATGCCCACAGCTCGGGCGGCGTTCCTCGTGGGCCGCCTGGCGGCTGACACGCTGCGGCTGCTGCTGACCGTGCTCGTGATGGTGGGCGTGGGCTATGCCGTCGGCTTTCGTTTCAGCGGCGGGGTCGGGTACGCCATCGCCATGATCGCCTTGGCCACCCTGCTGGCCCTGGCCGTTTGCTGCGTCTCGGCCTTCATAGGCCTGGCCGTGAAGGACGAGGAAGCAGTGCAGGCCTTCGGGCTGATCTGGGTGTTCCCGTTGACTTTCGTCTCGTCCGCCTTCGTCCCCATCCAGAGCATGCCCTCCTGGCTGCAAGGCTTTGCCCGGCACCAACCTTTCACCGAGGTGATCAACGCCTTGCGCATCCTGGCCCTGGGCCAGAAGGTCGTGCCCGTGGTGGGCCAGAGCCTTAGCTCGGCCGTGTGGCAAAGCCTGGCCTGGGTGGCGGCTACCATCTTCGTTTTCGTACCACTGGCGACGCGCGCCTACCGGCGGGCGTAACCAGGCCTCGGTCCCTCGGTTTGCTTTCTCGTCGGCCCCTGTCCGAGGCCGGCCTTGGTGACGGGCGGGACCGCGGGAGGCCGAGATGAAAGACCCATTGGTCGAGATGAAAGACCCATTGGTCGACCGCGCCCTGGCCCGGGCGGCGGGTGCCTTGCCCGGCCATGAGGACCGGCCGGAGCAACGGGAGATGGCTGCCGCCGTGGGCGCCGCCATCAGGTCGCAGCGCCACCTGGTCGTGCAGGCGGGCACGGGCACCGGCAAGAGCCTGGCCTACCTGGTGCCGGCGTTGGCCCTAGGTGCCCGGGTCGTGGTCTCGACGGCCACCAAGGCGCTCCAGGACCAGTTGGCCCACCGCGACCTCCCGCAGCTGGCGCGGTCTTTGGGAGTTCCTTTCGAGTTCGCCGTGCTTAAGGGCCGTTCCAACTACATCTGCCGCCAGCGGGTCAACGAGCTTTCCGGCGGCGGCCAGCAGATGGCCCTCGGGGAGGGCGAGGAGCCTCAGGGAGCGCAGGCGTTGGGCCGGCTGGGCCGGGAGCTACGCCGGCTGATGGCGTGGGCCGGAGAGCCGGACGTGGCCGTGACCGGGGAAGGCGGGCTTGGCGCCGGAGGCCGGCCGGGCGGGCAGGCTCGGCCCCGGGGGCGAGGACGGGAGGGCCCCACCGTGAGCGGCGACAGGGCTGAGCTTTCGTTCGAACCCAGCGAGGCGGCGTGGGCCCAGGTGAGCACCGGGTGGCGGGAGTGCCCGGGCGCCGCCCAGTGCCCCTCGGGAGGGGGTTGTTTTGCCGAGGCGGCTCGCCGCCGGGCGGCCGAAGCCGACGTCGTGGTGGTCAACACCCACCTCTACGCCACCTCCCTGGCCATCAAGGAAGCCGAGCTGTTGCCGGCCCACGACCTAGTGGTCTTTGACGAGGCGCACGAGCTGGAAGACATTGCCTCGGCCGCCCTCGGCTTCGACCTCAACCAGGCCCGCCTGGTAGCCCTGGCCCGCTTGGCCCGCCCGCTGGTGGTGGACGCCTCTGCCGTGGCCGCGCTCGAGGACGCCGCGGTGGTCCTGGGGGGCGCTTTGCGCCCCCACCGGGACCAGGCCCTGGCCCGGCCCCTCCCCGAGGAAGTCTCCGCCGCCCTGGTACTGGTGCGCGAGCGGGTCAACCGCGCCCTGGACGAGCTGCGCCAGGCGGCGCGGGCCTCGGGGAACGGCGGGGCCGGTGGGGCCGGCCCGGGGGACGCGGGGCCCCAGGCGCGACGGTCGCGGGCGCAGAAAGCGGCGGCCCATGTGCTCGAAGACGTGAACGAGATACTGGAACTGCCCGCCAGCCAGATCGCCTGGGTCGAAGGCCCTGAACACGGGCCCGTGCTGCGGGTGGCGCCCATCGACGTCGGTGAGGCCCTTGTCGAGCGGCTCTGGGGCCGGGAGGACGCCCCGACGGCGGTCATGACCAGCGCCACCATCCCGCTCCGCCTAGGGCAAAGGCTGGGGCTTTCCGCCGGCTCCTACGACGAGCTCAATGTCGGCAGCCCTTTCAACTACCCCGACCAGGCGTTGCTGTACTGCCCGGTGCACCTGCCCGACCCCCGCGACGCCCGCTTCGAGGCGGCCATGCACGACGAACTGGTGGCTCTGATCGAGGCCGCCCAGGGACGGGCGCTGGCGCTGTTCACCAGCTGGCGGGCCATGCAGGCGGCGGCCGAGGAAGTGCGCGGCCGGGTGCCGTGGACGGTGTTCACGCAGTCGGACCTGCCTAAGCCGAAACTGGTGGCGGAGTTCAGTGCCGACGAGCATTCCTGCCTGTTCGCCACCATGGGGTTCTGGCAGGGTGTCGACGTCCCCGGGGCCTCGCTGTCGCTGGTCACCATCGACCGCCTTCCTTTCCCTCGGCCCGACGACCCTCTCCTGCGCGCCCGGCGCGCCGCGCTCGGGCCGAGGGCGTTCGAGCTCATCGACATCCCCCGGGCCGCCACCCTGCTGGCGCAGGGAGCGGGCCGGCTGGTGCGCTCCAAGCAGGACCGGGGGGTGGTCGCCGTGCTCGACCGGCGGCTCGGGAAGGCCCGCTACCGCTGGGAACTGGTCAACGCCCTGCCCCCCATGCGCCGCACGCGGTCTCGGGCCGACGTGGAGGCGTTCTTCGCCGACCTGCGCGCCGGGCGCCCTCGTCCTGGCTAGGGCCAGACGCGCTTAAGGCGCCGGGGCCGTCCACACCCAGAGCTGAGCGGGTTAGGGCGCCGGGCCTGCCCACACACAGGCCCAGCGCCATAACCGGCCCCGGGAGGCCTCATCTGTCAGCGGCCCCCCGCAGGAGCCCCCGCGGCCATCAGGAGCTCCCGCCTTCCGCCTCAGCCGTTGGCCGCGATCGCGGACAGGGCCTCAGCTGTAGGTCTCGGAGTGGTCCTGGTCCGTGCCGTTCTGGTCCGTGCCGTTCTGGTCCGTGCCATGCCGCTCCGTGCCGTGCTGCTCGGACCCGTTCGGCTCCGAACGGTAGTGCTCAGATAGGTGCGGCTCTGAGAGGTCAGGAGCCGGGCGGTCCGGCTCGTACCGCTCTGAGGGCACCGGGGACGGCTCTGGGGCCAGGACGTCGTCGTCGGCTCCCCAGAGGGCCGGGGCATCAGGCGCCAGTTGCTCGCCCAACTGGATAGCGGCGGCCGCGGCAGCGGCGCCGAGGGCGGCCGCGGCCAAGGCCCAGCCCAACCCTTTGCGCTGCTTGCCCAACATCCAGTCGACCGACAGCAGGCCGGGGCCGTCGGCGGCCAGGGCGAAGGAGGCGGCGATGAGCGTAAGGTTGAACTCGTAGCCGCTCTTGGAGTTCCATAAGCCGTTTTTGAGGTGGACCTTTTTTATGGCCACCGCCATGGTCCCCATGATCATGGCCGGGCCCAAGGGGCTGAGGAAACCGAGAGCGGTGAGGCCGCCGCCGATGGTCTCGCTCAGGGCAACCGCCTTGGCTTGGTGCTCGGGGGGGTGCATCCCGAGCTGCTTCAGGAATTTCTCGGTGCCCTCCAGGCCTGACCCCCCGAAACTGCCGTTCAGTTTCTGGAGCCCGTGCCCCATCATTAGGCCACCGACGACGGTCCTCAAAACAAACTTGTCCAGTGCCATGTGCGCGTTATCTCTTTCGTTTTCTTTTGCTTGTACCTGTCACCGTCATTGCTCAAACCGGCGCCGTTCAACGCTACCGGGCGAGGTGCGGTTACAGTCCGGGCCCCTACGGCCCGCCTACCGGCCCGGTTATGGGGCCGGCGATGGCGGGCAGACCAGCGACGGCGCACTAACGTCGTGGGCCCTGACGGCGGCCCCCGACGACGAGCCCGAGGGCCATCACAGCCGGTTGCCGGCGACGGCGAAGCTGATGGGCATTCCCGGCTGCCCGTTCCCTGCCTGGACCGAAGAGGTCGCCACCAGCGTCGTCGGCCAGCTCGTCACCAGACTGCCCGGCCAGGACGGCTCCGTCCAGCGCCGCCCTTGGTCGAGCGACGCGAGGCGCGGGCGGCCCTAGCTATTACCCGCCGGACCGGAGGCGGGCCTGCCTACCCACACCGCGAGCTGGCCGTCCACCGTGCCGGCGATGACCGGTCGCTGGCCCACATAAGCGGCGACGAGGGCCTGAGCGAAGACGGTCCCCGAAAAGGCGGGGGTACTGGTGTCCAGTTGTTGCCAGGTGGCGCCGGCGTCGACGGAGGACCACAGCCCCGCCGGCGTAAAAATGGCTCCGGCCTCACCACCTACGGGCGCCGGCCAGACCTGGGCCGGAGCATCGCCGTCCCCGCTGACCCCGAGCCAGGTCGTTGTGCCCTCAGCCACGCCATCCAGGGGGGCTGTCTCAAGGCCGACCGGCGAGCCGCCGGAGAGCCCGCTGAACGTGGTCGACAGTTCCGCCCAGGAGGTGCCGTCGGCGGAACCCCAGAGCACGGGTTGTTCGGTTTGCCCGTTACCGGTGGACCCGCCGTAAGCGATGAACGAGTTCCCGGTAAAGAGGCAGCCATCGACCTGCGTGTAGCTCCCCGGCGCGGCCCCCGTCGAGAAGGTGGCGCTAGTCCAGCTCGAGCCGTCGGTGCTGGACCAGGCGGCGGGAAGGGCGCCCTGACCGGTCGTCGTCTCTGAGCCGACGACCACGGCGCTGTTCGCCGCCACGCAGGTGGCCCGGGCTTGCTCGGTGGCCAGTTGCGGGGTGGCGTCGAGGGCCTGTGGCCGCTGCCAGGTGGCGCCGTCCGGGCTGAACCACCCGACGGCCTGGGGCCCGGCCTGGCCGACTACATAAAGGCTGTTGCCCACCCGTCCCGCCGCCGTGGCGGTGAAAGGCCCGGCCAGGGGCGCCTCGATGTGCGGCACGGTGGTAGTGGTGGTCGTAGCCGAGGGACTGGTGGTAGTGGTCGCGGCGGCGCCGGAGCCGGTGGTCGTGACGGCGGGAATAGCCGTCGTGCCGGCGCCCCTGGGCGAGCTGGATCCGGGGCCGCTCGTGCTCGAGGCAGGGCTGACGCCTGTGCTGGTGGGCGGGGCGGTACTGGTGGGCAGGGCGGTACTGGTGGCCGAGGCGCTCCCGGTCGAGGTCGTGCTCCCGGTCGGGGCCGCACTGCCGGTCGGGGTCGCACTGCCGGCCAGGGTCGTGCTCCCGGTCGGGGCCGTCGTGGTCGTTGTCGTAGAGGTCGTCGTGGTGGGAGGGCCGTTCGGGGGCGGGTCGCCCAGGGTGGCGGGGCTGATGGGCTCGCGGGGCCAAGTGATGCCGTCGTCGCCGGACAGGCTGGCGAAGGCGTCCGTCCACGAGCTCACCGCTTGGTGCCGCTGTCCCACCGTGCTGTTGTGGGCCCCTACGGCCAAGAGGCCGGCTGGCACCGGCAGCAACTGGTTGACGGTGCTGTTCTGGAAGGCGTCGACATTGGACGTTTGCCAGGAGGCACCGTCCGTGGACGTGAGCACGGCCACCGAGCTGCTGGCATTGCCGAGGACCTGACCAGGGTTCAAGAGCTGCACGCTCATCACGAGCTGGCCGTTGTCGCTGACCAGGCTGGTCGGCCAGGCCGTGGGAAGAGGGTTCCCGAAGACGCCGGTCCCGCTGGGCTCGTGCCAGGAGCCGTCCTCGCGCACGAGGACGTAAGGCTGGCCGGGGAGGTTGTCGGCCAGCACGGTGGTATGCCCTTCGGCCGCGGCCAGGCCTAAGTGCCATGTGGTGTCGCTGGCGGCGGCCGGCGGCAGGGCGACCGCCGTCCACGCCAACCCGTCGTCGGACTGCCACAGGCGCTGGCGGCCGGGGCTGCCGCCGGCCGCGTAAAGCAGGCCGTCCGCCCCGGTGGCGGAGTACGCCAAGGCCCCCGGGCTGTCAGCCGGTTCACTGTCGAGGGGGAAGCTCTCGGACGTCTGGCTCCAGGAAAAGCCGTCGGGGGATATCCACGAGGCCGGTTGCCAGGTGGAGCCGACGCGTACCCCGCCGACGGCCAGCAGCCCCGTGGGGGCCGGACCTCCGCTGACCGAGCTCCCGATGTCGGCCATGTTCACGAGCGAAGTGATGACATGGTCGCCCGCCCCGAAGAAGATCGGGCCCGGGTCTTGCACCACCTCCCAATGGATCCCGTCGGAGGAGTACCACAGCGCGGCCGAAAGCCGGTTGCCGTTGACGGTAGAACCGGCCGCGAACACCCCCCCGGGGGTGGACAGGATGTCGTTGACCACGGCCCCGGGCTCTCCGTCGATGACCTTGTCCGCTCCGGACAGAGCGTCCCATTGCAGCCCGTTGGTCGAGTACCAAACGGCGGCCTGGCCGTCGAGGGTGCCGGCGGCGAAAAGGCCGAGAGCCCCGGCGGCCACCGTGTCCATGGCGGCGCCAGGTTGGGAGATGGGCGTCGTCGAGCTGGGGGGGCCGAACACGGGGCTATCGGTAATGGCCACGAAAGGTTGGCCAGGTGCCCGGCTCACCCACACCGCCGCCCTTTGAACTGCACCGCTGCCCGCCGAGCCGACTACCACTTCGCGCTGGCCCCAGTTGGTGACGGCGTCGGCCTCGTCGGTCGTGGCGCCGCTGGGGAGGGGCAGTTCGGTCTTGGACCAGCTGAGGGCGTCAGGCGAGCTCCAGAGCGTCGCCCGCGTCGCCCCGCCCGTGCGGAACTGGGTACCGGCGATCAACCATTGCCCTCGTGCCCCGGGCTGGACCAGCGCCGACAGCGTGCTAGTGGCGCCCCCTCCCAGCTGGAGGTTCATGTTCGGGTCCCTTTGCCAGGAGTAGGACAGGGCGGAGGACGACGGGACCGTGGTCGACGCGGCAGGGGCCTGGGTGGTCGCGGCCCCCCTGGCCGAGGTCTGGGTGGCCGAGGTCTGGGCAGCCGAGGTCTGGGCGGCCGAGGTCTGGGCAGCCGAGGTCTGGGCAGCCGAGGTCTGGGTGGTAGGGGCCGCCGTCGTGGACGCCCCGGTGGTGGGGCCGCCCGGAGCCGTCGTTGTCAGGACGGTGGTAGGCGTGGTGCTCGTCCCGGCCCCCGATCTGTGCGCGTTCCCACCGCACCCGGCGGCCACGATGGCCAATACCGCCGGCACGGCCAGCGCCGCCCCGGCCCTGCCCACGCCCGTGTTCCGAGGTTTGCTCGGGTGGTGGTAGGTGGGCACGGCGGGGAAGAGGTCTAGCGGGCGCTCAAGTTGAAGCCGCCGTCCTCCCTGCGCCTCCAGACCTTCCACCAAGGCCGCGTTTCCCGCTGGCGCTCGATCTCGGCCACGATCTCCGGCCCGGCGGCGGTGACGATGAGGTCGGCGGCGTCGAGCACCTGTGCCACGTCGCCCTCAGGGATCTCGGGCTCGTCCTCCAGGCGGGGCCGGACCATGGAGCCGACCACGAAGGTGCCGTCGATGATGTCCTTTTGGTAGCGGGAGCAGTTGGCCGGGCAGCGCCAAGGCTCTTCAGGCGCCAGGTTGAGGACGCAAAAGCGCGCCGTTTCCCCGGTCGCGTAGGTCCGGCTCTGAAAATGCCGGCAGTCTTCCCGCATGGCCATCGGTCCAGTGTGGCACTTCTTGCTGAGGGACCGGTAAGGCGGCAAATAGTTAGCATAGCTAACGGATATCATGCGAGGGTGGAGGTGGCTGGGACAGGTGCGCAGGTGAGCACGGCAAGCCGGTTGGCGATGAGCGTGATGCGACTGGAGCGGCGGCTCCGGCAGCGCTCGGCGGGAGGGGTCACGGCGTCGCAATATGCCGCATTGGTCACCATTTCCAAGAGGGGAGAGCTGACCTTGGGCGATCTGGCCAACGCCGAGGGCGTGGCGCCCCCGTCCATGACGCGCATTGCCGCCAACCTCGAACAAGCCGGCCTGGTGCAAAGGCGCCCCGACCCCCGCGACCGCCGCGTGGCGCTGGTCGCCCTTTCCCCCGCGGGGGCCGAGATGTTGCGTGAGGCGCGTACGCGGCGCGAGCTGTACCTGAGGGAACGTCTCGAGGCCCTGGCCCCCGGCGATGCGGAAGTCCTGGACCGGGCGGCCGAGCTCATGGCCCTCCTGGCCGGGGAGGGGCCATGAGGGCGCCGAGCCTGTTCCGCTCGCTACGGCGCCGCAATTTTCGCCTCTTCCTTTCCGGTCAGCTCGTTTCCAACCTCGGGACGTGGATGCAGAACGTGGCTCTGGCCTGGTTGGTGTTGCAGATCACCCACAGCCCGCTCGACGTAGGGGTGGTGAGCGCGGTCCAGTTCGTGCCGGCGCTGGCGTTCGGGGCCTACGGCGGGGTGGTGGCGGACCGCTTCCCCAAGCGCAACCTCCTGGTCTTCACCCAGAGCGGCTTGGCCCTGGCGGCGGCGACGCTGGCCACGCTCGACCTGACGGGTTTGCGGCCCCTGTGGGCGATCTACGGCGTCACGTTCATATCCGGGACGTTCGGCTCCCTCGACATGCCCACCCGCCAGGCTTTCGTGTCCGAGATGGTGGGCCTGGACGACCTGCCCAACGCCGTAGGGCTCAACAGCGCCACGTTCAACCTGACCCGCATCGGGGGCCCGGCGTTGGGCGCGCTGGTCATCGACGTGGGGGGAGTGGGCGACTGCTTTGCGTTGAACGCGCTTTCCTACCTGGCCGTCATCGGCGCTTTACTGGCCATGCGCAGGGACGAGCTTTTCGCCGGCCGACGGGTGGCCCAGGCCCGGGGCCAGGTGCGCCAGGGGCTGAGGTACATCCGCCAGACCCCCCGGCTGCGCCAGGCGCTGCTGTTACTGGCCGTGGTGGGCACTCTCGCCTTCAATTTCAACACGGTGCTGCCGGTGCTGGCCAAGGTCGACTTCAAGGGCGACGCCGCCACTTACGCCCTCATGCTCGTGGCCATGGGCGTGGGCTCAGTGGCGGGAGCGCTCACCGCGGCGCGCGCCCGAGGGCCCCGGTTACGGGTGGTCGTGGGCGCGGCGCTGACCATGGGCGCCGTCATGCTGGCGGCGGCGGCGGCGCGCAGCCTGGCCCTCGAGGTAGCGGTGCTGGTGGCGCTGGGCTTCTTCTCCCTGCTGTACCTGTCGACGACCAATTCCACCTGCCAGCTGGCCAGCGCGCCCGAGATGCGGGGCCGGGTCATGGGTATCTATTCCGTCATCTTCACCGGTTCGACGCCGGTGGGGGCGCTGCTCATAGGCCTGGTCGACCAGGAGCTCGGAGCGCGCTGGGGCTTGGTGGTCGGGGCGGTGCCCACTCTGGTGGCGGCGGCCGTGCTGGGCGCAGTGCTCTTGCACCGCCAGGGGACGGGCCCCATGCTGCCCCGGTCGAGGTTGGCCCGGCGACGCGGGGCCGGCACCGGCGCCGGCGTCTGATCCGCCCGAGGGCAAGTCCGGGCCTCAGCCGGTAGGCCGGTCTTCCCAGGCCTCAGCCGGTAGGCCGGTCTTTCCAGATGGGCTGGCCCTTCCGGTGGCGGCGGGCCGAGCTGACGGTCATGGCGGCATAGAGGCAGGCCGTGAAAGGCAGGGCCAGGGAGCTGGCCGGTGAGGCGCCGTAGTACCTCACCATCGGCAGGTAGGTCATTGTCATAGCCGTCCATGCGGCCACGCCCGCGGCGGCCAGTGCCGGGCGGCGGGTGGCGAGACCGGTGGCGGTGAGCACGGGCGGGGACAGGTACAGGGCGCCCAGCCCGGCCAATGTCCCGACCAGGGCGGCCGGGTTGTGGCGCAGCTGGGTGTAGGCGTTGCGAGCCACCATTTCCCAGATGCCGGCCAGATCGGGGTAACGGCGCAGGCTCTCGACCCGAGGAGCGTCGTACGGTCCGCCCTGGCCGGCCAGGCCCAGCCAGATGTCGAAGCCGGCCCCTTTTACCGCCCGGGCCAAGGCCACGTCATCGATGGTGCTGGTGGCGATGGCTTCGACGCCTCCGGCTGCGGCCAACGCCCGGGCCTCGACCAGCAAGCAGCCACCGGCCGCCGCCGCCGTCCGTCCCTTCCTATCGTTGACCCAGTTGAACGGGTAGATCTGGGCGAAGAAGTACACGAACGCGGGCATCAACAGCCGTTCCCAGGCGCTGACGGTGGAAAGACGGGCCATGAGCGACACCATGCTGCGAGCGTCCTCGGAAGCGGCCCCGACCAGCTGTCGCAGCGAGGAGGGGGGGTGGGCAATGTCGGCGTCGGTGAACAGGATCCATTCGGGCCGGTGCACGGCTTCCACGGCGGCCTCGACGCCCTGCGCCATGGCCCAGGGCTTGCCGGCCCACCCCGCCGGTCGCCGCTGGCCGGTGACGACCCGGAGCCCCAATTTCGGGCGGGGGGCCGCCTCGGCCAGCGCCCGGGCCACGTCGGCGGTGCCGTCAGTGCTCATGTCGTCCACCAGCACGACCACGGCCGGGCCTGGGTAGTCCTGGGCCAGCAGGCCAGGCAGGGTGACGGGCAACAGGTCGGCCTCGTCGCGGGCCGGGACCACGATGGCCACGGTGGGCCAGCGGCCCTCGGGGAAGGGGAAAACCCCTGGTGGCGGGCCTGTCACCGGCCTCGCCGGAGCGAGGGAACGGGGCGGCAGGCGCGTCGACGTCGACCAGGAGCGGCCTCGGCCGGCCAGGAGGTAGGCCCAAACGGCCGCCGGTAGCCAGGCCGCCAGGCGGCCACGGCGGGCGGGGGCCGGCGCCCACCGGGTCATGCCCGTCCCGCCGCAGGGCCAGGGGGACGGGGGCGCGAAACAGGCAGGTGCATTGCTCGATTGTGAACGCTCAGGTAAAACTTATGTTGGAGGTCATCCATCACGAATGTCTTAGTCGTACCTTAAGTACCAGTGGCACTACACGAGGGCCTCAGGCCCACCCGCGACGCCGGCACGGCCGGGGAGGCCAGGGCCCGGGGGCGCGGGCGGGCGACCATGGCCGCCGTGCTGGTGCTGGTCCTGGCATCGTGCCTGGCCGGCTGCTCGACTTCGGTCAACTACGTGGGGACGAGCACGCAGGGCGTGTTCTTCAAGGTGCCGAAAAACTGGGACGTCTTCGACGCGGAGGCGTTGAAACGGCTGGGGCTGGCGGTGGACGCCGCCGCCAACAGCCAGGCGGCCGCCTCCGGCTCCAGCTACACGGTGTACACCAGCCTGGCCGCCTTGAGCCGCCGCGTGGTCGTCAAGGGCACTCTCGACCTGTTCGGCGCGGACCCCTGGGCACTGGCCAACGTGGTGTCATTTGGCCCTTCCGACCAGTCCAGCATGTCGCTGGAAGGCCTCAACGACCTCCTGTTCCCTCTCGACACGTGGCAATCGGACGGGCTCAGCATCCAGCAGATCGGCTCGACCAAGCTGCTCGTCAAGGGGGCCCTGCGGGGCAGCCGGGTGGCCTTCGAAGCCGACACCCCGAGCGGCACCCTCGCTTTCGAGCAGGTGGCCTACATCAACAGCCCCACCAACAAGGCCTGGGACCTGGCTGTGGGCTGCTCTCTGTCGTGCTTCCAGGCTCACCGGCGGGTCATTGACGGCATCGTGGATAGCTTCACCGTCACGGCCCGGGGGTCATGAGCGGTGCCCGGAGGTAAGGCCATGACCCGTGCCCGTTCACGCCTTTTCGCTGCCGCCGCCGCCCTGGTGCTGGGCGCGGGGCTGGCCGCCTGCTCGGACGGTCACGTAGTCTCGAGCGACACTCAGCAGCTCTACCTGAAGGTGCCGTCCAGCTGGACCGTCTTCGACGAGCACGCTCTGGTCAAGGACGGCGCCATCGGGTCGTTGTTCACCAGCGCGCCCACTTTCGCCACCATCGCCTTCGGCGCCCGCCACGTCCGGCCCGGCGACGCCTTCACCCCGACTGCGTACCCGTGGGCCATCGTGGTGGTCCGGCCTCTCAGCGGCAGCGAGCAGTCGCAGATGTCCTTCAACGGCTTGAGGGACGTGCTGTTCAACGTGGACGACCTGCAAACCGAGGGCGCCAATGTGCAGTCGTTGGGTACGCCGGCGCTGTTGGTTAAAGGCGGCTTGCACGGCACGTTGGTGGCGTACGAGATACAGGGCGCCCAGGCGAGCTCGGCGCTGGCGTACGAGCAAGAGACCTGGGTCAACAGCGCCACAAACAAGGTGTGGGTCCTGATGGCGGGCTGCTCGCCGTCTTGTTTCCAAGCTCAGCAGACGGTCATCGGCCGGGTCATGCAGAGCTTTCTCGTCATAGACAGAGGAGAGTCATGACAGCGAAACCGTCCGAGAGCCAGGGCCAGTCGTCCCCCGAGGGCCAGGGCCACCCGATCCCCGATGCCTTGGGCCCGCCGTCCTCCGGCCAGGCTCAACCACCCGTCCCCGGCCCATTGATGGCCAGTACCGGTGCCCCCAGTACCGGTGCCCCCAGTACCGGTGAGGGCAGTACCGGCGCCGCCAGTAGCGGTGAGGGCAGTACCGGTGCCGGCAGTACGGGTGGCGCCAGCACTGCCGGCGGCAGTACGGGTGGCGCCAGCACTGCCGGCGGCAGCGACGACACTCCCGCCGGAGGCCTCGACGTTGGGCACGGCGCCGGCCTGGGGCCCGCCGGCGCGCCGGCGGGCCAACCTGTGAGCTCGTTCCTCCCGGCCCAAGCGTGGGGGCCGGCTGAGTGGCGCCCCGCCACCCCCCCTGTGGTCCCGCCCGCGGGCGCGGGAGCGCTGGGCCCGGCGGGCTCTCACGGCCAGCCGTCCCCGCCGCCCTTGGCTGGTACCCCGGGCGCTGCCCCTGGTTGGGGCGCGGCCGCGGCAGCGGGCGGCGCGGGCTGGGGTACGGCCGGCAACGGCGGGACGGCCTGGGGTGGCGGCAATGGGGGCACGGCCTGGGGCGGGCCTGCAAATGGCGGGACGGCCTGGGGGGCTGAGAGCGTCGGTGGTGCCCCGGGGAACGGTGGCAGTGCCGCCAACGGCGGCAACGGCGGCAACGGGGGCACGGCCTGGGGCGGGCCCGGCAACGGCGGCCCGGCCTGGGGCGTTGACGCCGGTGCCGGGGCTGGTGGTGCTGCCGGCGGTGGTGCTGGCGGGGGGGCCGGGCCAGTTCCGGGGAGCCCGGGCGTGCCGGGGATCCCCGCGGAGCCCGTTCTCGTGGTGGGGCCGCGCTGGGAGAAGAAGAAATCGAGGCCGTTCTGGATGCGCATCCGGCTGCTGGTCTTGATGGCCGCGCTGTGGGGCGTCCTGTTCTGGTACGCCCTGTCCTCGGACCCGCTGCTGAGCGTGCATGACGGGCTGATCCAGACTTGGAACGGCAAGTGGTGGTTGGCCGGCCTTTTCGCTCTCGAGCTGGTCCGCCAGGTCCATTACCTGATAAGCGAGCACTGGGGCCTGTGGAACCATCTCTGGTCCGACAAAGTTTTCGGGGGCCTGACGAGGCGCACGCACCGCTTCAGCGATTGGGCTCGTTACCGGGCCAAAAGGATCATCACGGTCGTTTTGCTAATAGCGCTGGTGGCCGTGATCGCGGGCGCGGCGCTGAACGAGAACCCCGTCACGGCGCTGTTCTCGCTCCCCGGGAAGCTCGTGAGCGTCCTCGGCTACCTGGCCTACGTGGTGTTCATCCTCGTTATCGCCGTCGGCCAGTTCGCCGCCATTTTCTGGTTCCTCTCCAAAGGCGGGGTCGATGTCTACTTCCCCGACGACGTCAAGACCCGGTTCACCCATGTTTGGGGCCAGGACGCCGTGCTGGCCCGGGTGAAGGAGAGCATCGTTTTCCTGGAGGATCCCGACTCGATCGAACGCCGGGGCGGTTACGTCCCCGGCGGCATCCTCCTGTGGGGCCCGCCGGGGACAGGCAAGACGCTTATGGCTGAGGCCGTGGCGGGCGAGACGGGCAAGCCGTTCGTCTTCGTCGACCCCGGCGCTTTCATCCAGATGTTCATGGGCGTGGGGGTGCTGAAGGTCAAGTCCCTGTTCCGGAAGCTGCGCAAATTGGCCATGCGTTACGGCGGGGTGATCGTCTTTTTCGACGAGGCCGACTCGCTCGGCAGCCGCGGGTCGTTGACGGGCGGCGGTGTCTTCGGCCCCGGCGGCGTCCAGGGGATGGAGCCCTGGCCCTGGGCCAGCGGCGACTGCCACGGGGGCTCGTACCTCTCGGACAGCAGCATGGGTGCTCTTCTGGCCAACTGGAACGCCAACCGCGCCACGGACGCGTCGTCGGCGCCCGAGGGCCGGCGGCGCCTCCGGGACCGGGGGATGATCATGGGCGGCATGGGCGGCGGAGGTGGCGGAATGGGTACTCTCCAGGCGCTGCTGAGCGAGATGTCGGGCTTGTCCAAGCCCCGTGGGTTCATGAACCGGGTCGTGCGCCGGGCCCTGGGTTTCAAGCCCAAACCGCCTCCCAAGTACCGGATCCTCATAATGATGGCGACCAACATGCCGAACACCCTGGACGACGCGTTGTTGCGCCCGGGCCGTATCGACCGTATTTACAAAGTCGGCTATCCGTCCAAGGCCGGCCGCGTGCGCACTTACCAGGGTTATTTCGACAAGGTGGACCACGAGCTGACGTCGGCCGACATGGACAAATTGGCGACCATAACCCCGTACGCCACCGGCGCCACGATCAAGGACCTCGTAAACGAGTCCCTGATCGTTGCTTTGCGGCGTGACCATCCCGCCATAACGTGGGCCGACGTCCTCGAGGCCAAGAGGTTGAAGGACCTCGGGCCGCCTGAAGATGTCGAGTACGTCGAACGTGAGCGCCATGCCGTCGCCATCCACGAGGCATGCCACGCCGTGGTCGCCTACCGGGTGCGCAAGCACCTCGAGATCGACCTGGCCACGATCGAAAAAGGCGGCACTTACCTGGGCATGGTCTCTTCCATCAAGCCCGAGGACCGTTTCACGAGTTGGCGCAGCGAGTACGAGGCGGACGTGATGGTCAGCCTGGCTTCGTTGGCCGGGGAACGGAAGTTCTTTGCCGGTGACTCGTCGTCAGGCGTGTCGGGCGACCTCGAGTCGGCGACCATGATCGCCGGCCTGATGGAGGGCTACTGGGGGATGGGCGACACGATCGCTTCCCAGGCCACCCGGCGTGCTGGCGGGTGGCCTCCCGGCCAGGGCGACGGCGACATGATGCGCGGCGACACGGGCAAGAAGGTCGAGGAACGGCTCCACGAGCTGTTGGCGCGCTCCGGCGACCTCCTGGAAACGAACAAGGCGGAGGTCTTTGCCGTGGCCCACGCGCTGGAAAGCCATAAGACCTTGAGCGGCGAGGACGTCGAAGCGGTCATCGAGGGAAAGAAGGGCCGCGGGATCGACGGTCGCGTCTACAAGGTCCCCGCGTTCATGGAGGTCTATGGCGCCTACCACGAGCGGCTTGTCAACGCCCACGTGAACCGCGTCAAGATGGCGGCCCCGCTGCCCAAGCCCGAGGACTGGGCGCCCGAGCTGTTCGAGTTCCCGGCGTTGGTCTCGGGCAACGGCCACGAGCGCGGCCTCGGTGAGCTTCAGGGGGTCGGCGCCCTCCCGGACGCTTTGGGTGGTCAATGGGGGCTGCCGAGCGTATAGGCCAAAGCCGGCCCGAGCTGCCGAGCGCACAGGCAAGCCGGCCCGGGCCGCGGGCCGGCTCAGCGGTGGGCGGGGCAGGTCTTGTGGCCGGCTGGTCTTGAGGTCTGGCTGGTCTTGAGGTCTGGCTGGCCACATACCGCCTTTTGGCCGGGGACCAGGGACCAACGCCCCTGACCGGCTGGGACCACCACGACCAAACTGATGTTATGGGTAGTCGCCCGGTGGTCGAGATGCTGAGCACCCGTGAATGTCGGGGTTACCTGGCCCGGGTCGGCATCGGCCGGGTGGCGGTCACGGTTGGCGCCTTGCCGGCCATCTATACGGTGGCCTTCCTCCTCGAGGGCGACCATTTGTTGATCCGGGTCCCCCGACGCTCTGCTCTGCGTCGAGCCCTGACCGGCTCCGTGGTCGCCTTCAGCGCCGACTGCTTCGACGAGAGCAAAGAGGACAGTTGGAGCGTCCTGGTACGCGGCGTGGGTGAGGAAGTCGACGACGAGGTTTTGGTCCCGCGGCGGGCTCTGCCATTGCGTTCATGCAGCGAGGCCCCCGAACGCGATTGCTTCGTCAGGTTGCCCATGACCCAAATGAGCGGGACGCGGGCCTATTGGCCCGAGGCCGTGGGTGTCACGCCCAGGAGCCAAGGGCACCTCACGCCGCCTGCCGGCTGCCGGCATAGCTAGCCCGGGCTGGGCCCCGGGCCGCGCTCCTGGCTAGGGCCGGGGCCGGGCTCCAGACCGGTATGGAAAACTGCTCGGCGCAGTTCGCTTATAGCCTTGTCGGCCTCACTGATGGCCGCCTCCACCCGCTGACGCTCCGGGCCGCTGGTCAGCTCCAGGACGCCGCTCAACTGGAGGCCGACGCTGAAAAGCCGGCGGACGATGGTGTCGGCCAGGACGGAGGCGATCCGCTCCTGCTCGATGATGCGGGCCAGCTGCTCGCTGGCCTCGGCGGCGGCGCGGCGGTCGGTCTCGTCGCGGGTGAGTTTGGCGAAGCCCCGCAACCTCCCGGCCCCGTCCCATAGCGGGGTGATGATCACGTTGGCCCAGAACTGGCTGCCGTCCCGGCGTAGCCGCCAACCCTCCGTTGCTACCCGGCCTTGGGCGACGGCGTCACGAAGCTCTTGTCCGGGGACACCGGCCTCGCGTTGGTCTGGCGGGTAGAAGACCGAGAAATGCCGGCCGATGATCTCGTCTGGCTGGTACCCCTTGATCCGCTACGCTCCCCGGTTCCAGGTCGATACGACCCCGTTGGGACTTAGCGTGAACACGGCGTACTCGTCCGCCCCTTCGACCAGCAGCCTGAAGGCGTCCTTGGCGTCAGGGGGGGAGTCCGGGCCGATGGCTTCGTCTGAGATCAGCAGCCCGTCACCCGAGGTCAGCAACCCGTCATCCGAGGTCAGCCACCCGTCAGCCGGCGGGTTCTCGTTATCGGCCGTGGTGATGGCATGCCCTTCTCTTTGCCATGGGCGGTGCTGCCTCGTTCGGGCACCAGCCTACTGGGTGGGTGCGGGCGGCCACGGTAGCGCGCCTCCCTCGAACATACGTTCCCTAGGGTCGCTATGCTGAGAAGGTGGTCCTTACCGCCCGTGAAGCACTGCTGGGGGACCTGGGCGGCAGGGCCGGTAAGGGCGTACTGGCCGAAGAGCGCACCCTCCCGCTCGTAGCGGCATTGGCTGACCTTTTTCCCGGGAAGAGCTTACGCAGGGGCAGCACGGTGGTAGTGAGCCGGGGCGCCTTCCCCGGGGCTACCTCGCTTGCCCTGGCCTTGCTGAGCGGGCCGTGTGCCGGCGGCTCGTGGTGCGCGGTGGTGGGAGCGGCTGAGCTGGGGCTGGTGGCGGCGGCGCAGCACGGCTTGGACCTAGAGCGCCTGGCCCTTGTCCCCTCGCCCGGAGCCCAGTGGCCGGTAGTCACGGCCGCCCTCCTCGAGGGATTTGACGTGGTCCTGGTATGCCCTCCCGCCCATGTCAGCCCCTCTGTTGCCCGCCAGCTCGAAGCCCGGGGCCGAGAGCGGGGCTCGGTGCTGGCCATCGTGGGCGAGGGTTGGCCGGGCCCGGCCGACATGCGCCTGGGCATCGTGGCCGGTTGCTGGCGAGGCCTAGAAGATGGCCACGGTTACCTGTGGGGCCGCGAGGTGGAGGTGGAGGCGGCCGGCAAGGGCGCTGCTTCTCGGCCGCGCCGGGCGAGGTTCTGGCTGGGAGGCCCCTTCCAGGTGGTAGTTGAGGGCCCTCCGGTACTGGGCGTGGCCGGCCCGGCCGTACGGGGCCGCCCTTCGTCCCGGTCCATTGCCGGCGACGGAGCCCCCGGCCCGTCTCGCCCCCAGGTGGGGGCGAGCGACCTGGCCGGTTGAGGGGCGGCTCGACGATGGGATCCCGGTCTTTGGTGGCTTCTTGTGCTGATTGGGCCGTCATATGCACCGGCTGTCCTCCCTCCGTTGAGGTGGCCGTAACAGCCGGTAACCGGGTGGTGGCGGTTTCACCGGCAGCTCGAGTTGCCGGTGCCCGGGTAGGCATGCGCCGGCGCGAGGCCCAGAGCCGTTGCCCGGACCTCGAGGTGGTGCCCCGGGACATGGCGGCCGAGGTCCGGGCCTGGGAGCCGGCCGTAGCCGCAGTGGAAACCTTCGCCCCGGGCCTGGAGGTGCTCGGGCCCGGCCGGCTCGCCCTCGGCGCCCGGGGGCCCTCGCGCTATTTCGGAGGGGATGAGGCCTTGGCGGCCAAGGTCGACGCCGTGGTCGAAGCCGTTGTCGCCGAGATGTCCCGCCACCGGGCCGGGCCCGGGAAAGCGGGGAGCTGGAGGGGTTGTTGCCGGGTAGGCGTAGCCGACGGGCTTTTTGCCGCCGCTCTGGCCGCCCAGCTGGCGCCGGACGGGAGGCCCCTCGTTGTGCCCAGAGGAGGCAGCGCTCAATTCCTGGCCCCCCTCTCGGTCAGGGTGCTCGCCGGTGCCGACGTCGGCACCCTCGGTGAGCTCCCGGGCACGGCGGACGTCGCCGGTCTGGTCGACCTGCTGGCCCGCCTGGGCATCAAGACGCTGGGGGACTTCGCCGCCTTGCCTGCTACGTCAGTGCTCGACCGGTTCGGCACGGAGGGCCTTTTGGCTCACCGCCTGGCCCGGGGCCGAGAGGGACGCCCACTACGGGGCCGCTTGCCCCCCCCTGACTGGGTGGTGGCGGCGGACCTCGACCCTCCGGCGGACCAGTTGCATGCCGCCGCCTTCGTCGGGCGGGCATTGGCCGAAGAGCTCCATGCCCGTCTCGTGGGATCGGGCCTGGTCTGCACGCGCCTGGCCATCGAAGCACAGACCGAGCACGGGACTTCGTTGCGCCGTAGCTGGCGCCATGACGGGGCTCTCAGCGCGGCTGCCATCGGCGAACGAGTGCGCTGGCAGCTGGAAGGTTGGGCACAGTCTGGCCTGCCCGGGGTGCTCGGCGGCCCGGGGGCCGGGGCGGTGGGAGCCGCGGCGGCGGTGGAGCAGGCGGTGGAGGCGGCGCAGGCGGGCCGGGTCACCCGCCTCGCCCTTATCCCCGAAGAAGTGCGCCCTGACGATGGCCGCCAGCTCGGTTTTTGGGGCAACGACGCCGGTACGGCGGCCCGGGCCGCCCGGGCGTTAGCCCGGGTGCAGGGCCTGCTCGGGCCGGAGGCAGCCGTGACCGCCGTTCTTCAGGGTGGGCGTGATTACTCCGAGCAGGTGGTCCTCGTGCCCTGGGGGGAGCCGAGAACGGTATGGCGCCCGGTCGACGGGCCTCCCTGGCCGGGACGGCTCCCAGGAGTGGCTCCCGCCATCGTCCACCACCCGCCCTTACCGGCACAGTTGATGGACCAGGCTCGCCACCCGGTAAGTGTCGGGCGCCGGGGCGGAGCCAGTGCCCCGCCGGCCTGGCTGGTGGTCGGGCAGGCCAAACCGTTGGCCGTAGATGCCTGGGCCGGGCCTTGGCCGCTCGAAGAGCGCTGGTGGGACGGTGGGGGACGCCGGCGAGCGCGCCTGCAGGCGTGCACCGCAGATGGGGCGGCCTACCTCCTGGCCTGTGAAAGGCAGTGCTGGTGGGTCGAGGCCACCTATGACTAACGCGGCGAGCCCCGCCGGTGCCGGGCCGGGCGGCTGGGCCAACGGGCGGCTGGGCCAACGGGCGGCTGGGCCAACGGCCCCAGTTCGCCCGGCCCTATCCGGAGGAGAAAACGCCAGGGTAGCGTGAGCGCGGTGAAACTGGCCACCATACGACTCGGCAAGAGGACCACGGCGGCGCGCATAGAAGACGACGCCGGTGAAGCCGTGGAGGTGAGCGCGGCCGACGTGGGCGCTCTGCTGGCCCAAGACGACTGGGCTCAGATCGCCGCCGGCGCCGCCGGCACCAGGCACAGCCTGGCCGAGGTCGACTTCGCCCCGCTGGTGCCGAGGCCGGGCAAGATCATCTGCGTGGGCCACAACTACCGGGCCCACCTGGCCGAGCAGGGCCTCCAGCCACCGGCCTACCCGAGCCTGTTCGCCAAGTTCTCTTCCGCCCTGGCCGGGGCGCGCGACGATATCGTCCTCCCGGCCACTTCCAACGCCGTCGACTGGGAAGTGGAGATGGCGGTAATTATCGGCTGGCCCGCCCATCGGGTGAGCGAGCGCCAGGCACTGGCCGCCGTGGCCGGCTACGCCGTGCTGAACGACGTGAGCATGAGGGACTGGCAGTACCGCACCCCTCAGTTCCTGCAGGGCAAGACCTTCGACCGGGCGACGCCGTTAGGGCCGTGGCTGGTCACCCGGGACGACCCGTCCGTAAATGAGAAAGGCATGGACCTTTTCTGCGAGGTCGACGGTGAAATAGTCCAGCACGGCAATACTGATGACTTGGTTTTTGGCGTCGAGGCCATCGTTTCTTACATCTCGAACGCCATGACGCTGCGGCCCGGGGACGTCATCGCCACCGGTACCCCCGGCGGTGTGGGCCATTTTCGCAAGCCTCCTCGTTACCTCCAGGACGGCAACGTGCTCGTTTCCAGGGTCGTCGGCCTGGGCGAGTGCCGCAACCTCTGCCGGCGAGAAGGAGATCAAGTGTGATGGAGACGCGTCGCTTAGGCAGGACCGGCCACCGCGTAAGCGTTATCGGCCTGGGATGCTGGCAGTTCGGCGGCGATTGGGGTGATGTGAGCGAGGACCAGGCCATGGCCACTTTGCATGCCGCGGCGGACGCCGGGGTGACGTTCTTCGATACGGCGTACGTTATTGGCGACGGGCGTTGCGAGCGCCTGGTGGGCCGTTTCCTGCACGAACGCCCGGGATCGGGCGTTATGGTGGCGACAAAATGTGGCCGTCGGGTGGCCCAGGACCCGGACAATTATACGGCACGCTCCTTGCGCCAATGGGCGGAAAGGAGCCGGGAAAACCTCGGCCTTTCTCAGATCCCGCTCACCCAGCTGCACTGCCCCCCCGATGCCGTGTACGAAAAGGACGCTGTCTTCGATGCCCTCGACGACATGGTGCGCGACGGTATCCTGGGCGCCTACGGCGTTTCCGTGGAGACGGTGGCCCAGGGACTGCGGGCCATCGAGCGCCCCGGCGTAGCCACCGTCCAGGTGATATTCAACGCTTTCCGGCTGAAGCCTCTGGAGCGCTTGCTGCCCGCCTGCGCCAAGGCCGATGTGGGGGTGATCGTCCGCGTCCCCCTGGCCTCAGGGCTGTTGTCGGGCCGGTACACGGAAAGTACGACCTTCCCCCCTAGCGACCACCGGACCTACAACCGCGCCGGCGAGGCCTTCGACATCGGCGAGACCTTCTCGGGTGTGCCCTTCGAAGTCGGTGTCCAGGCCGCCGGCCGGCTGGCCAAGTCGGCCGTGCCCGAGGACTGGACGCTGCCTGAGGTGGCGCTGCGCTGGTGCGCCGACGCCCCGGGGGTGTCCACGGTCATACCTGGGGCTCGCAGCCCCGAACAGGCCGCCGCCAATGCCGCCGTGGGTAGCCGGCCGCGCCTGCCCGACGAATCGGCGGCCCTGGTGCGGGCCACCTACGACGAGGAAGTCCGCGAGTACGTCCACGACCGCTGGTAGTGCCGGACGGCCCGGGGGCTGAGCTCGACCACCACGACGGCGATGACGACGGTAGCGGTGCCGGCCAGCACGTCCAAGGTGTAGTGGTTGGCCGTGGCCAGTACCACCAGGGCGGTGCTCAGGGGGTAAAGGACGCCGAAGACGCCGGCGGCCCAGCGCCAGGCAGGCTGGGCGCCGGCTAGGCGCCAGGCCACCAGGGAGCACCACACCGCCCACGCCAGGTGCATGGAGGGCATGGCCGCCATCTGGTCGGCGTGGGAAATGAGCAGGTTGTGCCAGGACCCCAGGCCGCCCACTTTTTCGACGACGTCGACGAAACCGGGCAGCATCCGCGGTGGCGCCAGCGGGTACAGCCAGAACACAGCGAAGCCGATCAGGTTGGCCAGCACGAGGTCGTTGCGAAGAGGCCGGTAGATGTCCGGCCGCCGCCACCACGTCCAGGCGGCCAGGCCCAGCGTCACCCCGAAGATGGCGTTGTCGTAGAAGTCCGAGGCTATGTAGGCCAGGACGTGCTGGTGGGCCAGCCAGTGGTCGAGGAAGTGCTCGGGGGCGATGCCCAGGCGTTGCTCGAAAGAAAGTACGGCCCGGGCGTGGCGTAGCGCCAAGGCGGCCCGCAGCGGCGCCAGGTTTTGCAGCCAGTCGTAGATCCACCCCAGGAACGCGATCACCGCCAGCTCTAAGACGAGGGGGCTGCGCTGGGCCTTGGCCCCCGGCGGGGCCGGGGGGGCGGGGACGGTACCGACCGGGGCCGCTAAACGACCGGGGCCGCGGTACTCGTCCTCGACGACGGCCATGACCAGCCAGCTTAGGAGCGCGGCGCCATATGCTCGGCGCGGTGCGCGCCCTCCTCCAGCGGGTCTCAGAAGCCTCGGTCAGCGTGGACGGCCAAGTGGTGGGCCAGATCGGCCCCGGCCTGTGCGCCCTCATCGGGGTGGCCGGCCACGATGAGCAGGACGCCGCCGACCGCCTGGCTCTCAAGATCTGGCAGATCCGGCTCTTCCCCGACGAGGCCGGCAACATGAACCGCTCGGCGGCCGAACTGGGCCTGGCCGTGCTGGTCGTCAGCCAGTTCACCCTTTACGCCGACACGACCCGGGGCCGGCGGCCGTCGTTCGTCCACGCCGCCCCGCCCCAGCGGGCTCAGGCCCTGGTCGAGCGGGTCGTGAGCCAGCTCGAAGGGGCTGGGGCGACGGTGGGCACGGGCCGCTTCGGCGCCCGGATGCAGGTGCGGCTGGTCAACGAGGGCCCGGTCACGATCATGCTGGAGACCTAGGGCCGGCGGGGCGCAGACCTGAGCGGGGCACGGGCCGGGCCGGGACCAAAGTCAGTTTGGCGGCACGGCTCTTGACGGGCTCGGGGACGGCGGGCTAGGTTTCGACCAGTCCAACGGCAGCCGGCAGGAGAGTCCGGCGGTCCTCGTTGAAACCGCACTGCGCTACGGCGTAGCTGCCTTGACAGGGAGTTTGTGTGCGTAAGTACCGAGTGTGGCCTGGCCGTGCCCAAGCAGGGATGGACGGGTACGCAGTACTTCTGTCTCCACGAGCTCCGTTCAACCCGTCCCGACCGGTGCGCCCGTTCAACCACGCAGGGGTGCCCGCGGCCCGTTCGAGGGCCAGGGCTAGCACGATCGCCCGCCAGCGTCGCGTCCTCAGCGTCATGCTGTCGACCCTGGCGGTACCCCTGGTAGTTGCGCTGGCCACCGGTTGGGCCGCCGCCTGGTGGGCCGTAGTGGCTTTGCTCCCCGTGCTGTGCACCTACGTTGCCAGCCTCGTGCGTGCCCGGCGGCAGATGGCTGAGCGAGAGATCGACGTGGCCTTTTTCGGCCCCGCCGGAAGGGTGGTGCACGGCCTGGAGGAGGTCTTCTCCGGCGCCGGCGAGCACGGTCCTCTGGAGCGCATGGTCGCCGGGGGTGGCGGCTCCTACCGCTAGCGAGCAGGGCCTTCGAGCTCAGGGGCGGCCCCCGGGTAGTGCGGGGACGGGCCTCGGTGGTTCGGGGACGGGCGTTCGGGACTGGGCCTCAGGTGGCCGCGCCTTGGGCTGACCACGTAGCCAATGCCGCGGCGAAGGCGCCCGTGGCGCTCCACGCCAGGACGGCCAAAAGCAGGGCGTTGTCCCCGGACGTCTTCAGCCGGCCCTGCATGAACGCGACACTGGGCAAAAGCTGGGCCTGGCGGACCAGTTCGGCGTCGGCCGGGCTCAGGGTCAATGTCAGGTCCGGTTCGCCCGGGCACCCGGCGGACACCGGGCCAGGCCCTGTCGCCGACCACGAGCAGCTCCATTGCCTGGGTGCCTGGGCACCCGACGCGCTGGGCGGCCGCCGGGCCCCGGCACTGGTCGGCCCGGCGCCGGTCGGCCGGGACCGGCTGGTGTCGGCCACGATAAGGGTGACCAAGGCGTCGTTCGGGCGCTGCTCGTCGAGGGCCGCGGGCGGCGTGGTGGTCAGAGCCGGCTCCGTTGCCTGACCCCGGCGAACAGGTCGTCCTCGGGCAGCTGCGAGCCGGTGAGGTTGTGGGCGAGGTGGTACTCGTCGACGTAACCGAGCTCGTCCGCCGCCTCCTGGGGCAGCCCGAACCAGAACGGTGAGTTGGGGTCGACCTGGGTGGCGTGTGCCCTCAAGGCCTCATCGCGCACGCCGCGCCGATCGGAGATGTCCACCTCGGTGGTGACGTCTTCTTGAGGTACTTCCGCCATCATGGCCAGGCGCTCTTCCCCCCAGGGGATGGGCAGGCCGAGCTCGGCGAACTTCTCGATCATGGCCATCATGCGTTTTTTTGACCACAGCGTGTAGTAGAGCTTCAGAGGCTGCCAAGGGGGCCCTTCATCGGGGAAGGACTCGGGGTCGCCGGCGGCGTGGAAGGCGGCCAGGCCGATCTCGTGGGCACGGATGTGGTCGGGATGGGGGTACATCGACTGGTGAGCCGGGTAGACGACCATGACCTGGGGCTTGGTCCGGCGGACGACAGCCACGAGGCGGGCCGTGGCCTCCTCGACCGGGGTCTGGAAAAACGACTCGGGCCGCTCGTTGGCCTCCGTGCCCGGCATCCCGGAGTCCCGGTAGCCCAACATGACCACTTCGTCATAGCCGATGACCTCGGCCGCCTGGGCCAGCTCTTGCGCCCTCACCTCGGGGAGACGGGCCAGGATTTCGGGCCGGTCCATGGCCGGGTTCAGGATCTCTCCCTCTTCGCCGCCGGTGCAGGTCACCAGGACGCAGTGCACCCCTTCGGCGTGGTACTTCGCCACCGACGCCGCGCCTTTGGAGGACTCGTCGTCCGGGTGGGCGTGCACGCAGAGCATGCAAAGCCTGTCGTTCATCCCACCAAGATAACGGCCGGCGCGGCTGTGACTGTTGCTCTCGGGCCGGGCGCCGGCCCTTCCGGCGCTAGGGCGAGGCGGCTGCCGCGCCGTACGGGCCACCGGTGCCCCTCCCGCACCCCTACGATGAGCCGGTGCCCGAGGGGATCTTGTTCCGTCAGTTGCTCGCCGGCCAGGAGTTCGCCGCCGGTGACCAGTTCGCCACCACGATGCGCAACCACGTCTATGTCATCGGCGACCGGGCCAGTGGCGAGGCGCTGCTCGTCGACCCCGCCTACGACGTAGCCGCCCTGATCGGTTGGCTGAGCCGCAGCGGGCTGCGCCTGACCGGCGTCCTGGCCACCCATTACCACGCCGACCACGTCGGGGGCGAGATCTTCGGCGAGCACATCGAGGGCTTGGTCGACCTGCTCGAGCTGGCCGACGTGCCCGTGCACGTGCAAAAGGACGAGGTGCCCTGGGTGGGGGACATGACCGGCGTACCTTTGTCTTCGCTCGTGGCCCACAAGGACGATGACGTCGTCCAGGTCGGCTCGGTGGGGGTGCGCCTCCTGCACACCCCGGGCCACACCCCGGGCAGCCAGTGTTTTGTCGTGGGTGACAACCTGGTCTCGGGGGACACGCTGTTCGTCGAAGGCTGCGGGCGCACCGACCTCCCCGGTGCCGACCCCGACGCCATGTACACGAGCCTGCAGCGCTTGGCCAGCCTGCCGGGCCGCTTCACCCTCTGGCCGGGGCACCACTATTCGCCCGAGGCGGCCGCCCCGCTGGAACAGGTCAAACGGGCTAACCCCGTGCTGGCCCGGCTGGACAGGGACCTATGGCTGCGACGGTTCACCTGAGCGGGCGAACGGGCCGGGCCTGACCGACTGGCGCCCCCGGCCAATTTTGCGGTCATGTTGTTGGGCGTGACGAAGGACCTCGTGATCGAAGCCAGGGGGCTGCGCAAGGCCTACAAGGGCACCGTGGCCCTGGACGGTCTCGACCTGGAAATGGCCCGGGGCGAGGTCCTGTCGTTGCTCGGTCCCAACGGTGCCGGCAAGACCACCACGGTGGAGATCCTGGAGGGCTACCGCCGACGTGACGCCGGCGAGGCCAGGGTGCTCGGCGAGGACCCGGGGCGCGCCGGGGCGGCTTGGAGGGCCCGGCGGGGGATCGTCCTACAGACCAGCGATGACGTGGCCGACCTCTCGGTGTTGGAATGCGTCCGTCATTTCTCCCACTTCTACCCGGCCCCGGCGGACGTCGACGAAGTCATCGACCGGGTGGGCCTCGGCCCCAAGCGGGGCTCCCGGATCCGGGCGCTGTCGGGCGGCCAGCGCCGGCGGGTGGACGTCGCCCTGGGGATCATCGGCCAGCCCGAGCTCATCTTCCTGGACGAGCCCACCACCGGCTTTGACCCCGAAGCGCGCCGGCAGTTCTGGGAGGTGGTGCGCAACCTGGCCAAGGTGGGCACGAGCGTCCTGCTCACCACTCACTACCTGGAAGAGGCCGAGGCCCTGGCCGACCGGGTGGCCATCATCAACGCGGGCAAGGTGGTGGCCAGCGGGGCGCCGGCTGAGCTGGGCGGGCGCCAGCAGGGCGCCGCCAAGGTCTCCTGGTGGGGGCCCAACGGTTGGCAGCACGAGGAGACCTTTGAGCCGACGGCGTTGGTGACCCGGCTGGCGGCAGAGTTCGGCGGCGAGGTGCCCCAGCTCAGGGTGACCCGTCCGAGCCTGGAGGACGTGTACCTCCAGATGATCGGTGCCGCCGCCGGTCCGGGCCCGGACGAGGCCCGGTGAGCGCGCCCACCGACAGCGCCGGCGGGGCGGGGGCCGGCCGGCCTGGGGCTCGGGCAGGCGCCGGCGGGGCGCAGCGTCGGCGCTCGCCTGTCCGGGCTTTCGTCATCGCCTGCCTGGCCCGGGGCCAAGTGGAAATCCTGCAGTTCTTCCGCAGCCGTGACGCGGTTGTTTTCACCCTGGCCTTGCCCGTCGTGCTGTTGGCCATGCTGGCTTCGATCTTCTCCGGCCGCGTGCTCCATACCGGCGTGCGTTATAGCCAGCTTTACACCACCGGGTTACTGGCCGGTGGCCTGGCGTCGACCAGTTTTTTGAACCTGGCCATAGCCATTGCCGGCGAACGCGAGAACGGCGCCCTGAAGCGCCTGGCGGGCACGCCGATGCCGAGGAGCTGTTATTTTGTGGGCAAGGCGATCGTCGTGCTGGCGACGTGCACGCTGGAAGTGGCCGTGCTGTTGGTTTTCGGCCACGTCCTCTACAACGTGGCTTTCCCGAGCACGCTGGGCCGGTGGTGGACATTTATCTGGGTCACGTTCCTCGGCGCCACGTGCCTGGCCCTGGTCGGCATCGCCATCAGCAGCCTGCCTCGCACCGCCCGGTCCGCCGCTCCCGTAGTCAACTTACCGTTCCTGGTGCTGGAGTTCATCTCCGGTGTGTTCGTCCCGTTCACGTCGCTGTCGAAGGGAATTTACAATCTCGCCGGCTTTTTCCCATTGCGCTGGATAGCGGCCGGCTACCGTTCGGCGCTGCTGCCGTCCTATTTTGCGCGATTAGAGCCGGGGCATGTTTGGGACCATGGCGAGACGGTGCTGGTGCTCGTGGTCTGGTGCGCCGTCGGGCTGTTCGTATCGGCGCGGACCTTCCGCTGGACGGGCCGGGGCGAACGCTAGGCCGGCCGGTGCCGCCCGGCGGCCAGGTGGCGGCCCACCAAAGCCACGAAGGCCTGCTCGTCGTCGCCCGACCTGAAGGCGCGCCGGGGGACGACGAGGCCGAACTTCTTGCCCCGCAGGAGCTGGTACACCTTGGGCCCCTTCACGAACTGGGTGAAGTAGCCCCAATCGACGCGCGTGGCTCGGCCCCCGAAAGAGAGGTCAGCGCCGTTCTCGTCGAAGGTGTGCCGTTGCCCGCTTTGCACCACCGGGTTGCGGCGCCACGCCGAGCCCGGGGCGAAGCTGAACACGAGGGCGATGAGCACGAACCAGAAGGCCCCGATGATGGCGACCGGGCCGTTGCCTGTCACCATCCCGGCAATGACGATGACCACCATCAGGCCCGACAGGCCGGCGATAAGCACCGACCGCAGCATCATCTGGCGCTGCGCGGCCTCGAACTCTTGGCGGGTCAAGGCGAACTCCACCGAGACCGGCAGGTGGCGAGCCTCGCCGCCGGGCGCCGGGGGCGGGGCACCGGGGCCGTCCCCCTTGTCGTTCTGGCCCTTGCCGTTACGGCGCCTGTCGGCCGAGCTCATGTCGGGCGCGCTCATCCCGGTCAGGTTAGGGCCGGCGGCGCCGGCGGGTCGGCCAGGGCGAACGCTGGGGCTCGGCCGAAGGGTGGGGAGGGCGCCTCGATGTCGCGCCGCGACCGGCGGCGGCTCTCAGGTGACTCGCTTGCGGGGCACGGCGACGTGGACGCCCGGGTCGGCCAGCACCGAGGCGATGCGCTCGGCTGCGTCCCAAACGTCGACGAAACGGGTGTAAAGCGCCACCGGGGCGAGGCGGAGCACGTCGGGGGGGCGGAAGTCGGGGACGACCAGCCCTCGCTCGATGAGGAGGCGGGCGGCGTTGTAGGCGTCGGGATGAGACACGGCCAGGTGGCCGCCGCGCCGGGCCGGGTCGGACGGGCTGGCGGTCCTGGCCCCCAGGGGGACGAACAGTTCCTCGGCCCGCCGGGACAGGAGGCCGACCAGGCGCCGGGTCTTGGCCCACAGCGCTGGCATGCCGGCGGCCCGCAGCGGAGCGATCCCGCAGTCGACGGCGACCGTACCGGGCACGTCCGGTGTGCCGGTCAAGAACCGGGCGATGTTCGGGACAGGGTCGTACTCGGGGCCCATGGCGAACTGGTCGCGCTGGCCCCACCAGCCCCAAATAGGTTGGCGCAGGGTCGCCTGCAACCCGGCCCGCACGTAGGCCCAGGCCGGCGCGCCCGGTCCCCCGTTGAGGTACTTGTAGCTGCAGCCGACGGCCAGGTCGGCGCCGGCCCCATCGAGGTCGACCGGTACCGCCCCCGCGGCGTGGCTCAGGTCCCAGAGGACCAGGGCGCCGGCGCGATGGGCGGCGTCGGTGACCGAGGCCAGGTCGACAACGGCCCCGGAGCGGTAGTTGACGGCGGACAGGCACACCAGGCCGACGCCCCCGTCGGCGCCGCCGGCGCCGACGGCTAAGGCTTGGGACAAGCCCGGGCCGGTGGCCACCAGCCTCAGGTGGCGGTGGCGCTGAGCGGCGATCCCCTGGAGGACGTAGCGCACGGTGGGGAAATCCTCGGCGTCGCCCACGATCACGGGACGGTCGGCCCGGGCGTCGACGGCCGCCATGGCCAATTTGTAGAGGTTGACCGTCGTCGAATCGCTCACCACGACCTGGCCCGGCGCGGCGCCCACCAGCTCTCCGATGCGGTCACCCACCACGACGGGTAGGTCGGCCCACCGGTCCCAGCCGCCGACCAGGTCGCCGCCCCACTCGTCGAGAAGCTCGTTGAGGGCGGCCCCGGTGGCCCGCGGCCGGCGGCCGAGCGAGTTGCCGTCCAGGTAAATGGGCCCGCCGGGGCTGAAGACGAACTCGTCCCGGTAGGACGCCAGAGGGTCGAGACGGTCAGCTTCCAGGACCTCTTCACGAGTCTCCGGCAGCCCTTCCACGGTCCGACGGTACCGTGCTGGCGCCAGCCGTTGCTAAATGGTGCCGCCACCGACGCCAGCCTTTCCCACGCCTTTTGGCTTTAGTGGAAGTCCCGGGAGCGCAGGTTGGTGGTCCCGGCCAGCATCGGGAGGGCTTCGATCCCGGAGGCCAGGACGTTGATGGCACCGTCGGCCTTTTCCAACTTCCCCCGCACCAAAAGGCCGGGTGCGGACCGCGCTACATGGCCGAAACGCTCCCACACCGGCAGTGTGCAAATGACGTTGACAAGGCCGGTTTCGTCCTCCAGGTTGACGAAAACCACTCCCTTGGCTGTCATCGGCCGCTGGCGGTGAGTGACTAGCCCGCCGATGGTTACGGCTGCTCCGTCTGCCAGGCGGCCCAGATCTGCGGCCACGACCACGCCAAGGGCGTCCAGTTGGGGGCGGAGCAACTCGGTCGGGTAGCTGTCCGGGGACAGCCCGGTGGCCCACAGGTCTGCTCTATTTAGCTCGGTGGGGCTCATGCCCGGGAGACGGGGAGCCTCGGTACCGGTCACAAGGCCGGCCAAACGGGTTGCCTGGTTATGTCCGCGGCCCGCTCGCCCGCGGCCCGCTCGCCCGCGGCCCGCTCGCCCGTCCGCGGCTCGTCCGGCGGCTGGCTGAGCGGGCTTGCCGGCTCCGGCATGGCCAGGCCCAGCTTGGGCAATGGCGCCCGCCGCCCACAGGGCCTGACGCCGGGCCAGCCCGAAGCACTCGAAAGCGCCTGCTGTAGCGAGCGCCTCGGCCTGGGCCACGCTCAAGCCGGCCCGGCGGACGACGTCCTCCATCCCGCCATAAGGGCGCCCGTCGGCAATGCGCTCGGCCAGCTCCGGGCCGATCGTCCGCACATAGGAGATCCCCAGGCGCACGGCCGGGCCTGTCGCACGGCCACCACCCTGGCCGTTGATCGTCCGGCCACCACTCTGGCCGTTGCTCGTCCCGCCGCCCGGGCTGTGGCTGGTCCCACCGCCGGTCCGTTCTAACACGGAGCCGGCGCCGCTGGCGTTGACATCCGGCCGGCTCACCTCGACGCCGTGGCGACGAGCATCCAGGACCAAAGTCTGGGGAGACCAAAAACCCATGGGCTGGTTGTCGAGCAGGCCGGCCAGGAAGGCCGCGGGGTAATGCAGTTTCAGCCACGCCGAAGCATAAACCAGGTAAGCGAAACTTACCGAATGGCTCTCCGGGAACCCAAAATTGGCAAAGGCGGCCATTTGCGCCCAGATCCGGTCGGCTACCTCGCCGATGGCGCCCCTCTCGGCCATGCCGGCGTAAAAGCGCGCTCGTAGGCGCTCCATGCGTTGAGCGCTGCGTTTGGAGCCCATGGCCTGGCGCAACTGGTCCGCTTCGGCGGCGCTGAAACCGGCGACGTCGATGGCCATCTGCATGAGCTGTTCCTGGAACAGAGGGACGCCCAGGGTCTTCTTGAGGCTACGTTCCAGCAGAGGGTGCAAATAGGTCACGGGCTCGGTGCCCTTGCGTCGTCGCAGGTAGGGGTGCACGGACCGGCCCTGGATCGGGCCTGGGCGGATAAGGGCTACCTCTATTACGAGGTCGTAGAACGTGCGTGGGCGCAGGCGGGGGAGCGTTGCCATCTGCGCCCGGCTTTCGACCTGGAAAACACCGACCGAATCGGCTTGGCCGAGCATCTCGTACACCGCCGGGTCTTGGGGCAGAGCGGCCAGGTCGATGCTCGTCCCGTAGAAGCTCTTCACATGGTCGACGGTGGAGTGCAGGGCGGAAAGCATGCCCAGGCCCAACAAGTCGAACTTCACCAGGCCGGCCCGGGCACAGTCGTCTTTGTCCCACTGCAGGACACTGCGGTCAGCCATGCGCGCCCACTCGACGGGGCACACCTCGGCGACGGGGCGGTCGCATATGACCATGCCTCCGGAATGAATGCCGAGATGGCGAGGAAAGTCTTGGGTTTCTCGGGCTAACGCCAGTACCGGCCCGGGTATCCCGCCGGTTTTGCCGCCCACCCCTCCTACCTTCTTCGCACCGCTCACCCCGCCCGCACCGTCCGTGGCGGCAGGCAGTGGCCCCCAGGCGTCTATGCATTTGGACCAGGCGTCTACCTGGCCCTGCGACGCCCCTAGGGCCTTGCCCATGTCGCGCACGGCCGAACGGGGCCGATAGGTGATGACGTTCGCCACCTGGGCCGCCTGGGAGCGGCCGTAGCGGTGGTAGACGTACTGGATAGCCTCCTCCCGCCTCCCGCTCTCGATGTCGACGTCGATGTCCGGCGGGCCGTCGCGCTCGGGTGAAAGGAACCGCTCAAACAAAAGGCCGAGCCCGACGGCGTCCGCCTTGGTGATCCCCAGCGCATAGCAAACGGCGGAATTGGCGGCCGAACCTCGGCCTTGGCAATAAATGCCCGATTCGTTACAAAAACGGACGATGTCCCAGACGACGAGGAAATAACCGGGGAACCCGAGTTGGTTGATCATGTCGAGCTCGTAATCGATCTGGGCATAAGCGCGGGGATGGTTGGGGGAGCTCCGGGGACCGTAACGGTGCCGGGCACCTTGCTCGGTCAGGTGCGTCAACCATGTCATTTCGCTGTGGCCGGCGGGGGTGGGGAAGGGGGGCAAATTGGGCGCTACCAGCTTCAGGTCGAACGCACAGTCCCGGCCCAGTTGGGCGGCCCCGGGCACCGCCCCGGGGTAGCGGGCGAACCGGCGGGCCTGCTCGGTACCGCTGCGCAAGTGGGCGCTGGCCGCGGCCGGCAGCCAGCCGTCCATGTCGTCCAAGCTGCGCCGGCCTCGCACCGCCGCCATGGCGGTGGCCAAACGGCTCCGCCCGGGATGGTGGTAGTGGACGTTATTGGTGGCGACCACGTCGGCGCCCAATTGGCAAGCGAGCTCGGCCAGGGCGTCGTTGCGGGCGCCGGCCAGAGGCTCGCCGTGGTCCCAGATCTCTACGGCCACGTTGCCCCGACCGAAGTGGTGTTGCAGGCGGGCCAGTTCGTGCCGGGCGGCGGCGGGGCCGGAACTGACCAAGGCCTTGGTCACCGCGCCCTTGCGGCAGCCGGTCATCACGGTCCAGTGGTCAGCGCCACCGGGCCCGGGCACGACCGGCGACGGGAGCGTCGAGGGCAGGGAAGGCTCGTCCGACATGGAGACAGTGGAGAGATCCAGCTCGGCACCAGCCCCGATAGCTGCCAGGAGGGCCAGGTCCAACAGGGGGCGCCCCTTTTCTCGCCCCAATAGATGGGCTGCCGACAGGGCCTTGCACAGACGGGCATAGCCGGTCGGGCTCCGGGCCAGGACCACGAGATGGGTACCCTCCGGGTCGGCCATCCCGGTCTGTGCCCGGGTGAGGCCCAGGGTGACCTCGGCCCCGAAGACGGTGGGCAGGCCAGCCGTACCGGCGGCTTCGGCGAACCGGACGGCGCCGTACATGCCGTCGTGGTCGGTGATGGCCAGCGCTTCGAGCCCCAGGCGTACCGCCTCTTCCACCAGCTCGTCGGGGTGCGAAGCACCGTCGAGGAAGCTGAAATTGGAATGGCAATGCAGCTCGGCATAGGGGGCCCCTTCACCCACTCCGCCAGTCTACGAACATATGTTCGACATTGGCAAGGCCTCCGGCCTGGGCCAGGAGACCAAGGCCTAGAGACCGACGAGAAGAGGTAGGTCCCGTGCCGCGCAGGGTGCGCCAAGGGGGCCCGGCTGGGGTCAGGCGCCCGGGCCGGGCAACCGATCATTAAACGCGCATGAGACCAAGCGCAGAACGCGGCCAAACTGCCACTAAAAGAAGGGCTTTACCATTAGTGCTGAGCCAGCTAAGTTCGCGGGAATGAGGTTCCCGAAAGCGTACGAGGCCAAACACGTAAAAGCACCCGAACCGGCGAAGCACTTAAAGGTACACGAGCCCGCGAAGCACTTGAAGGCACCAGATTTCTCGAGAACACCAGCTTGGGCCACGGTTATTGCGGGTACGGGCGTCGCTGTCACCCTGGTGGGCGTGACCGCTGGGCAGTTTTACGGGACAGCAAAGCCTAATCAGAGCGCGGTGCGCCAGAGGTTAACCACTGATAGCGCCGTGCGGCAACTTCTTAATGCTGCCAATACTGCGAGCGCCTCATTTGTCACGCCCAAGCCCAGTTTGAGCCATGCGGTCCACCAGGCACGAATTGCTGCCCCCGATGCCCGACAGCAGGCTAGCCGGGGCGAGACCTCGGCGTCCACTACCACTTTGCGTGCACGTTCGGCGCGGCTTTCGCCGGCTCCGTTACGGGACGAACGGCTGGCGGCCAGCGGTAGCCTATTGCTCGCCGCCGGGCCTAGCCCGGCGGCACCGGTCCCCACCATGGCGGCGTCCCCAACGACGGCGCCGGCCGAGGCCGCTGACGAGCAGGTAGTGGCGGCGGTCCCCCTGGCTTCGAGCGTGCCCGCGCCCACCGCGAGCGTGCCCGCTCCCACCACCAGCGTGCCCGCTCCCACCACCAGCGTGCCCGCGCCCACCACCAGCGTGCCCGCTCCCACCACGAGCTTGGCGCCGACCGTGTTTGTGCTGCCCCCTACGACCACCGTGGCGCCGCCCTCGGCCAAGCTGGGGGCCTCGGTGCAGATGGCGGACCGGGAGGAGACGTACTCGGGCCACAGATCGGATGGTTGGGGACGGCGATGGAGCCATAGGGGCTGGGCTGGCGACCCCATTGGGACGACCGGCCCGACCGCATCGTTGGTACCCACCACGACAACCACCTCCACCACGACAACCACCTCCACCACGACAACTGGCCCGGTCGAGCCAGCGGCGAGCCCCGCGGCGGCGGCCGCCGCCGTCCCGGCGGTAGTGACGACGCTGCCCGCACCCGGGCTGGCCGGGCCAGGCTGGACCGGCCCCTCGATCGCGCCCGTCGGCGCGCCTGCCATCTTCTCCGGCGACCTCGGTGGTGCGACCGCGTACCAACTGGCCGTGTCTCCCCAGATGGCTGGTGACCTCCTGGTGCTCACCGTCATCAACGACGGCTGGCCCAACTCGGTGACCGCCGTTTCGGGGGGCGGGGTAACCCAGTGGTCGGCGGCTTCTTCGCCCTATTTGGACGCCGCCGATAGCCACGTCCTGCAGGTCTGGTACGGCGTGGTGGCCACGGCGGGCCCGTCCCAAGTCGACCTGACCTGGAGCGGCCCGGCCCGGGGCGTCGACCTCGCCGTCCAGGAGCTCAACGCCGGGACCGACCCCACGTGGTCGTTGGAGGACGTGGGTTTCTCGAGCGAGCCGTTCCCATCTCTGAGCGGCCCGGCGACGGACGCGGCCTACGTGGGTGCCGCCCTGGCCTGGGGCGACGCCGCCGCCGGCTCGGGTACGGGGGTGGTGTACACCGTTCCCGACAAGAACTTCATCTTCGCCGTGGCCACCGGCCAAGGCTGGGCCCCGTCGGCGACAGGTGCAGGCTCGGTGGCAGCCTTGTTCGCGGCCACCGGTGGCCTGGTGGCGCCGGCCGCAACCACGACCACAAGCTCCACCACGACGACCGTGGTAACGACGGCGCTGGCAGCCGCGGCGAGCACGACCACGACGACGACGCCCGCGGTCGCGACCACCACGGTGGTGCCCACGGCCACGACTACGACGGCGGCGCCTACCACCACGACTACGACGGCGCCCACCACCACTACGACCCAGCCACCGCCGCCCACCATGGTCGCGACCACGACCACCACCCAGCCTCCACCGCCCACCACGACTACGACGGTGGCGCCCACGACCACGACGTCTACGACGGTTGCCCCCACGACGACGCTTCCCCCCGTTGCGCCGGCGGCGCCCGCCCCGGTCGTGACCACGGCGCCCCCGGTTGTGACTACGCCGCCGCCTATTGCGAGCACGCCGGCACCGGCCACGACCGCCCCGCCGACGACCGCCCCGCCCACGACGGCCCCGCCGACGACCGCCCCGCCCACGACCGCCCCGCCCACGACCGCCCCGCCCACGACCGCCCCGCCCACGACGGCCCCGCCCACGACGGCCC
>JBKQUU010000028.1:0-29989 GCA_052325485.1 Acidimicrobiales bacterium
CCTTGAGGTGCTGGAGCACTTAGTTCCTTTCTTATGGTTTCAGGTGCGAGCCATCTTGTTGCGAGTCATGACCCCGGTGACTTGGGCCACTTCCCGGCAGGGCCGGCCCGCTCCTAACGGGTCAGCACTACACTGGCTCTGATAAGACTTTCGGCAGTCGCCGCCTGTCCTGTAGCCCGTTTTCCGCTTCTTCAGCGCGAAGTCACTGCCCCTTGTTGACCAGGGTGTCCACGTTGAACATGGGCAGGTAAAGGCAGACAACCATGGCGCCCACGGCGCCCCCCAGGACGACGATCATCAATGGCTCCAACAGTGATGTCAATGCGTCGACGGTGCGTTCGATCTCTTCGTCCAGGAACTTTGACACCTTGGCCAGCATGTCGTCGAGCGCCCCCGTTTCCTCTCCCACGCTCATCATGTGGGTGACCATGGTCGGGAACACGGGGTGCCCGTGGAGGCCGGCGGCCAGCGGCTCGCCGCTCTTCACGCCGGTAATGACCGAGTCGACGCCACGGGCGACAACGACGTTGCCGACCGTCTCCTTGGTGATCTCCAGGGCCTCGAGCACCGGCACGCCCGCCCGCAGGAGGGCGGAGAGGGTCGACGAGAACCGGGACAGGGCCGTTTTACGTACCAGGCCGCCAAAAACGGGCAACTTGAGCTTGGTCGTGTCCCATATGACGCGCCCGTCAGGCCTCTTTATGAACCAGCGCACGGCGAGCACCAGCAGTACCAGCCCCACCAGCACGAACGGGAAGAAGTGCACCACGGCGTTGGAGATGTCCACCAGGATCAACGTGGGACCGGGGAGCGTCCCCCCCAGCGTCTTGTAAATACCTTTGAAAATGGGGACGATAAAAAGGAGGATGGCGGAGGCGATGGCAATGACGATGCACAGGGCCGTAACCGGGTAGGCCATGGCGGACTTGATCCGGCCCCGCAGGGCCACCTGCTTCTCCATCGTCTCGGCCAGGGCCAACAGCGCCTTGTCGAGCCCACCGGAAGCCTCGCCGGCCCTGATCATGGCTATGTACAGGTGGCCGAACACCTTGGGGTAAGCGTTGAGAGCCTCGGACAGCGCCACGCCCCGCTCTACCTGGAGGCGCACTTCGCTGAGCACCTTGGCCAGGGCGGCGTGCTCGGTCTGCTCCTCCAGGATGGCCAGGGCCCTGATCAGGGTCAGGCCGGCGTTGACGAGGGTGGCAAATTGCCGGCTGAACAGCGCCAGTACCTTGAGCGGGACCCGCCCCCCCATACCGGGAAGGTGCAGGTCCTTTTTCATGGCCCCGCTGGCCCCGCCCTTGGCCGCTATCTCGATAGGCACGTAGCCCATGGAGCGCAGGCGCGTGGCCACCAGGGTGTCATTGTCCGCGTCCAAGGTACCTTCGAGCAACTTTCCCGAGCCGTCGCGTACCTTGTAGGCAAACGTTGTTTGCGCCATCGGGTTATCCTTTCCGGGGTTGAGCTGGCTCCATGTGCTGGGCGGGCCGCATTACGCCGACTCGACCAGGCGGCGCAGGTCTTCGGGGTTGGCGCAGCGCTCTTCGGCCACGTCCCAATCGATGACGCGCCTTTTCACCAGCTGGGCCAGGCCCTGGTCCATCGACTGCATGCCGTACTTCCCGCCCGCCTGCATGGCGCTGTATATCTGGTGGGTCTTGCCTTCCCGGATAAGGTTGCGCACTGCCGCTGTGGCCACCAGGACCTCACAGGCCACGACCCGGCCGCGGCCGCCGGAACGAGGTAGGAGCTGCTGGGTCACCACGCCCTGGAGAGTGGTGGCGAGCTGGGTCCGGATCTGCTGCTGCTGGTGAGCGGGGAAGACGTCGATCATGCGGTCGATCGACTGAGGCGCGTCCTGGGTGTGCAAGGTGGCGAACACGAGGTGGCCGGTCTCGGCCGCCGTCAATGCCGTCGATATCGTCTCGAGGTCGCGCATTTCACCGATGAGTATGACGTCGGGGTCCTGGCGCAGGACGTGTTTGAGGGCCTCGGCGAAGCCTTTGGTGTCCTCCCCCACTTCCCTCTGGTTGACGACGGCCGTCTTGTGGTGGTGCAGGTACTCGATCGGGTCCTCGACCGACATGATGTGCAACGGCTTGCTGATGTTGATGATGTCGATGAGCGCGGCGAGGGTGGTCGACTTGCCCGAACCCGTGGGGCCGGTACATAGCACGAGGCCTCGGGGCAGGTCGGCGAACTGGCGCACGGTCGGCGGCAGCCCGAGGGCGTCCAGGGACACGATCTCGAAGGGGATGGCACGGAAGACCGCACCCACGGCGTCACGCTGTTGGAAGACGTTGAGCCGGAAACGGCCGACCCCGGGCACCACGTGGGAGGTGTCCAGCTCCAGGTTGTTCTCGAACCGTTCCCGGACCTTCTGGGACAGGATCTCGTAGACCAGGTCCCGCACCTTCGAGGGGGTGAGCACCTCGAAGCCCTCCAGGGGCCGCAGCGACCCGTCGACGCGGATCGTGGGCGGGAGCCCGGCCGTCAGATGGAGGTCTGACCCCTTGGCCTCTACCAACTTGGACAGGATCTGGTTCACGTGCAGTTGGGACGGCGTGTCTTCATTGGCGGCATAGCTGGCCGCCGACGTGGTCGGGCTCGGGCCGTACATGGCGGCCAAGGCACCGGCGATGTCCGAGCGCGCCGCCAAGCACGGCAGTGCCCGCCAACCCGTCACCTGGGTGACCACGTTGAGCGTGGCCTCGTCCATCGGGTTGTCGGTGGCGACCATCAAGGCGTCGCCCTCGAGGGCCAGGCCCACCACCATGTGCTTACGGGCCACGTCGGCCGGGATCACCCCGTCCACCAAGGGTGAGACGGGAGTCGTTGTCGGGTCCCAGAAGGGCAGGGCCAGCTGGTCGGCGACGGCCGCCACCAGGTCCCGCTCGCTGACCAAGCCCTCGGCAGAGAGGATTTTGGCCAGAGGCACCCCTGTATCGGTCTCTTTCCGCAACGCGTACTCGAGGACGTCCTTGGAGAGGACCTTGCGGTTCACAAGGAACTCGCCTACTTTGCGCGAGGCAGTCTGCATCGCTTTCTTTTCGGCTGTTAGCCCCCTCGCCTTGAGGTCATGGTGAGGAGCCAGCCCCGGGTGCCAGTGTCCAGAGTGCCGGTCGCCAGGGTGCCGGTCGCCAGGGTGCCGGGCTACGACCGGCCCGGCTCAGGCGATGACCCTCAGCACCTCGTCCATCGAGGTCACCCCGGCCGCCGCGCTCAGCAAGCCGGCGTGGCGCAGCGTCACCATCCCGTCGGCGATCGCGGCCTTGCGGATGTCGTCGGCATGAGCATGCTCGACGATCATGCGTTCTACTTCTTCGTTGACGTTCAGCACCTCGTGGACGGCAAAGCGCCCGGCGAACCCGGTCTTGCCGCAGACCTGGCAACCCACGGCCCGGAACAACTGGTCCGGCAGTTCCAGGCCCGACACGTCCCAGCCCATGGCTACCAGTTTGTGCTTTTCGACCGGGTAGACCGCCTTGCAGCGGTCGCACAGCCGGCGGGCCAAGCGCTGGGCCACTATGCAGTCGAGGGCACTGCCCACCAGGAACGGCTCGACGCCCATCTCGATGAGCCGGTTGGGCGTGGTCGAGGCGTCGTTGGTATGCAGTGTGGACAGCACCAGGTGGCCGGTCAGGGCGGCCTCCACCGCGATCGACGCCGTCTCCCGGTCCCTTATCTCGCCCACCAGGATTATGTCGGGGTCGGCGCGCAGGATCGTGCGCAGCGCGGAAGCAAAAGTCAGGCCCGCCTTGGTATGGACCTGGATCTGGTTTATGCCTTCCAACTGGTACTCGACCGGGTCCTCGACGGTGATCACGTTCTTGGTGGGCTGGTTCAAGATGTTGAGGGTGGCGTACAGCGTCGTGGTCTTGCCCGAACCGGTGGGCCCGGTGACCAGAACGGTGCCATAGGGCTTGGTGTACGACGCCTGGTACCTTTCCATGTTCTTGGGCAGGAACCCGAGCTCGGACAGGTTCAAATTGGCAGTGCTGTTGTCCAGGATCCGCATCACGACCTTTTCGCCGTGGACCGTGGGCAGCGTGGCCACCCGCAGGTCCACCGCCCGGCCCTCGACGACGCTGGTGATGCGCCCGTCCTGGGGGATGCGGCGCTCGGCGATGTTTATGTCGGCCATGACCTTCAGCCGGCTGATTATGCCGTTTTGGATATTACGAGGGGAGCGCATCACCTCGTGGAGCACGCCATCGATCCGGTAACGGATGCGGAGGTCCCTCCCGGTCGGCTCGACATGGATATCGGAGGCACGGTCGGCAATGGCCTGGGTGATGAGCAGGTTGACCAGCCGGACGATGGGGGCGTCCTCGCGGACGTCCTTGATATTGGAGAGGCGGTCGTCCTCCATGGGGGCGCTGCTGGCCGAGGCCTCCGCGCTTATGTGCTCGGCCTCGCTGTCCTTGCGGTGGTACTTGTTGATGGTGGCCGTTACGGCTTCCTTGGTGGCCACCACCTGACGGACATCGGCCCCCGTCAGGGTGCGTATGTCGTCGATGGCGAACACGTTGGAAGGGTCGGCCATGGCTACGATGAGCCGGCCGTCCCACCAGCCAATGGGTACGGCGAGGTAACGCCGGGCCAGGGCTTCGGTCACCAGCTGGGCGGCCGCCGGGTCCACCGGGTAGGTGGCCAGGTCGACGAACTCCAGGCCGAGCTGCTCGGCCAGGGTAGCGACGAACTGCTCCTCGCTGAGGAGCTTGTCCTCGATGAGCACCCGGGCCAGGTTGCAACCCCGCTCCTTGGCCCGCCCCAGGGCCTCGCCCAACTGGGCGACGTTGATGATGCCGCTCTTGACCAGGACTACGCCAAGCTGTTCGTCCTCGGAAAGCGCACCGTCCCGGTCACGCACCCTTGTGTCCATGGCCTCCCCCCGAGCGCGTGTGCACCATCCTGATGATGGTCGGCATGTGTCCCGTCCGGATTGAGACAAGGTACTTGAGGTGGCCCCCCCGGAGCGGGGTAAGCGAACCGGCGTTCCCCCAAATGGAGAAAGGGCGGGCCGGTCCGCGCTCCGCGGTGAGGGCGCCGTCGGTGCAGGTGAGAGCGCCGTCAGGGCGCGTGGGCACGACCATGGTCAGCGGAGGTCTTTCCGTCCGGGGCGTCCCGGCCGCCAGCCGGCACGCCACCTCAGAGCGGAGGCGCTAGTTGCGCGCCGAGCCGAGGAACTTGAGCAACAAGCCCCGGTTGACGGGGTCGGCCACGACCACATCGGGCTCTGGCTCGGCCTCAGCGTGGCCGCCGGCGCCGTCGGGCGCGTCGGCCGACGTACGGATGACGTCACCCGCCTCGTCGTCCCAGATCTCGGACAGGTCGGCCACATCGGGGCCCTCGGGGCCGGCCCAGTCCCCCGGCACCGTGTCCTCGTCCTCCAGCTCAGACGTACCGGCCTCGCTGGTCGTCCCCTGGTAGACCGCCTCCAGGGCCGGCGCAGTTAGGGCGCCGAGGAGGCTGGTGTCAGGGACCTCGTCGGCGGTGTGCTCGGCGATGGGACCGGGGACGTGCTCGGGGACCGGCACGGGGACAGGGTCAGCTTCTTCGGGGGGCGCCACCACCTTCACCAGGCGCAGGTCGACAAGCTCTTTGAGCGCCCGGCAACCGTCGAACTCGGCCAAGCCCCGGGCCTCGAGCACGGCAGCCACCGTGTGGCCGCCGGCAATGGTAGCGACGAGCTGCCACTGGTCGGGACGGAGCATAACGGTGCCGTCCACCGACTCCTGCAAGCCCACTTCGCAGTTGAGCGAGGGCACGGCGGCGGCGATCCCCGGCCATTGGCTGAGGCGGTCCTCGGCCTCCTCCAGCAGCGGGTTGACGTCTTGAGGCGGGATGGCATTGATGGGCCGCGTGCCGGTGTGGAACTTGAAACTGCCCTCTTTCAGGCGCAGCAGAGCGAACAGGGCGTCCACCGCCGTGCGATGGTTGCCTACGTCGAAACCGGCGATCCCGCCGGCGTCAAACCAGACACTGCCCGTCCCGCCATTGGCTTCGATCCGGAGTTCTCCCGTCTTAGCGGTGACGGAAAGAAGCGCCAGGACATCAGGCAGTGCAATTGTCTCGAGCGTACCTTCAAGCGACACGGCAACCTCCGGTTCTTATGGCCAGTACTTCGGCATCTTCCCCCCCGGAGTTGAGAAAACCGGGCAACGCCGGAAGCTCAATTGTCCCCTCGCCGCTCCCCGCCGGCCCCCCCACAAAGTGGGGTCGGCCCGCTGGACCAGCGCTTTAGTATTTTACGGCCGGTGGCCCAGCGCGGCACGCTGGCCCAGCTCGCGCAGGGCGGCGGCCGACATCGCCTCCACCGGCGCGTCGCGACCGGTCCAGATGGTGACTTGCCGCGCCGCCTGGTGGATCAACATGCCCAGCCCGTTGCAGGTGCTCGACCCCCGGGCCCGGGCGGCGGCGATCAGCGGCGTCGTGGCCGGGGCGTAGACGAGGTCGGCCACCAGCTGGCCCGGCCCGAGGCGGTCCCGGCCCAGGCCGAAGGGCAGGTCGCTGGTCCCCGTGCCCACCCCGGCCATTCCCACCGGCGTGGCGTTGACGATGAGGTCGGCGGCTTCGGCTGAGCTCACTGTTGCCTCCCCGCCCACCTTCCCGGCCAGGGCGGCAGTGGCCAGGACCTGGTCGCGGTGCCGGCCCACGACCTCGACCCGGGACGCACCGCCCTCGGCCAGGGCCAGCACCACCGCCCGGGCGGCACCTCCGGACCCGAGCACCAGGCACCGCTTCGCCTCTGGCGACCACCCGAGGTCGGCCAGCGAGTCCACGAAACCGGCCCCGTCGGTGCTGTCCCCGGACAGCTCGCCACCCCGGTTGGTAACGGTGTTGACCACGCCCAGGCGCTCGGCCACCGGGCTCAGGCGTTGGCACGCCTCGGCTGCCCCCGCTTTGTGCGGCATCGTGACCGACAAGCCCCTGATCCCTAGGTCCACCATGGCCGCCACCGCCGCCCGTGCCCGCCCGGAGGTGACCGGGAAGGCGACGTACGCCCAGTCCAGGCCCAGCTCGGCGAAGGCGGCGTTGTGGAGCGCGGGGGAAAGGGAGTGGTCGACCGGGTCACCTATGACCCCGACGACCACGGTCGTGGCCGCTGGCCATGTGCCGCGCCGGGGACGGGGCCGGCGCCCCTGGCGTCTGTCCGGGCTCAGCACAGGTGCACCGCCCTGCACTCCCGCTGCAACTGGTGGAAGCCGGCCGTGGTGGAGGCGAAACCCATCTTCCCGTCGGGGTTCACCTCCACCCAGTACAGGTAGCTCGTGTGCGGCGGGTCCAGGGCCGCCTCCAAGGAGGGTACGCCGGGACTTGCTATCGGGGTCGGCGGCAGGCCCTTGTTGACCAGGGTGTTGTACGGGTTGGCGGCGGTCACGTCCACCTCTCCCTTCGGATCTCCCAGCCCGTACAGGAGGGTCGACTCGGCCCCGATGGGCATCCCCGCGGCCAGGCGGTTGTAGATGGCCGAAGCGATCGGGCCCCGGTCGGCCTCCAGCTTCGCCTCCCGCTCGACGATCGAGGCCACGATCACGATCTGGTAGGGGCTGTAGTGGAGCCTCTTGGCCGCCGCCGCCAACCCGAGCTGGGTGGCGTGGTAGTCGAACGTGTCGACCATGTACTGCACGAGGTCGTCCGGTGGTTCACCCTGGCGCACCGGGTAAGTGGCGGGGAAAAGCAAGCCCTCCAGGCTGTTGGTCCCCGAGGGCTGGTAGGGCGAGCGCACCTGGCCGCTCATAGCCGCGGTCAAAAAGGCGCCGGGTGACACCCCTATCCCCCGGAGCCGGCCGAGCGCCGCCGCCATCTGGCGGATCGTGTAGCCCTCGGGCACCAGCAGCTTCTCGATGACGATGACGGGGCCCCTTTCCAGCGCCGCCACCACCTTGGAATAGGCCTCGTTGGTGGCCAGGTGGTAAGTGCCGGGCAGCAACGGCCCCGCCGCCTCGATCTTCACGTAGAGGGCGAAGACCGTCGGGCCGTGTATGACCCCTGCCTTGGCCAGAAGGTCGCCGATCCGCGCCGTCGAGGCGCCCGCCGGCACCGTGACCGTGACCGTGCGGCCCGCCGGCCCGGACGGGTTGACCTCGTCGCTGATGTGCACGAAGCCCAAGACGCCCGCCACCACCAGCACCACCACCACGGCCGCCACCACTTGGAGCAACCGGTGGGGGCGCCGTGGCGGCAAGACCGGAGGCGGCTCTACCTCCTCGGCCTCGGCGCCCTCTGCCGCCTCGTAACCCTCGGCCTCTTCGTAACCCTCGGCCTCTTCGTAAGCCCCAGCCTCTTCAGCCCCAGCCTCTTCGTAAGCCCCAGCCTCTTCGTAACCTTCGGCGTCTTGACCATCGGGCTCTTCGTAAACCGAGGCGTCTTCGCCCTCGGCGGCGGCGCCTCCACGAGGAGGGCCTGTCCCCTCATGGTCGTCGCCGGGCGCGTACGCCTCCGCGCCGTAGGCCTCGTCCAGCTCGTACCCGTCGTCTTCTGCCTCGTAGGCCCCTGCTGCTTCCTGCCCGCCCGCGGCGTCGGCCTCTTCGGGCTGGGGCCCCTCCGACGGGGACCGTTCAGGTTGGGGCCCTTCAGGCTCGCCCCTGCTCACGGAGAGGGGACGGCCGGGCCTGCCTGCGGCCAGGGCCAAGCGCGCTGGCGGTCGAGCCATGTCTGAAGGATGGCCGCTGCCGCCACTTGGTCCACCACGGCGCGCCGGGCGAGGGGCCGTCGGCCCCCGGCCGCCAGGGCCCGGCGGGCGATGACGGTGCTATAGCGCTCGTCGCAGCACTCGACGGGCACGTCCAGCGTGGCCCGCAGCTCGTTCACCTCGTCCAGCACGGCGCGGGCGGCCGGGCCGGCCCCGCCGGACAGCGACAACGGCAAGCCGACGACCACCACGGTGGCTCCCGTCTCGGTTATGACGTCGGTCAACTGGCCGTGGTCGGACAGGTGGGACTCTCCTCTGGTGAGCACCATGAGGGCGCTGGCCACCTGGCGGCTGTCATCGGAGACGGCGATGCCGATGCGGCGGCTCCCCAGGTCGACGCCGAGCACGCGCCCGGTCGTCGTCCCGGGCTCCCCGGTAGTGCTCTCCTCGGTGGCCCAGCTCACTTCGTGGCTCCCTGCAATTTGGCCCTTACCGCCTCAAGCGCCTCGTCCAAACGGGTGGCGTCCCGACCTCCGGCCATGGCCAGCTCAGGGTTACGCCCCCCTCCACCCCCGCCTACGAGACGGGCGGCGCCGGACACCAGCTCCGGAGCGCCAAGGGCAAACCCCTTTTCGACGGCGGCCACCAGGGCCACCTTGCCCGGTTCCGGGCTGCCACCGAGCACCACGGCCCGGGCCCCGGGCCGGGCCAGGGCGGCCAGCGCCAGCTCCCGCAGGCCATCGCCGTCCAGGCCGTCACGACGGGCGACCACAATGCCGTCATGCGCCTGAGCCGCCAGGTCCGCCGCCTCGCCGGCGGCACCGGCCTGGCGAGTGGCCCGCAGTTGGTCCTGTACCTCCCGCAGCTCGGCCAGGCGACGTTCGATGGCGGCGCCGAGCTCCTCGGGCGTGGCCTTCAACAGGCCGGCGGCGTGAGCGAGGCGCGCCTCGTTGGCCCGCAGCCGTTCCAGCGTGGCCGTACCCGTGAGAGCCTCCACCCTGCGCAGGTTGGACCCGATCGAGCTCTCGGAGACGACCTCCACGGGCCCGATCATCCCCAGCCTTTCGACGTGGGTGCCGCCGCATAGCTCCACCGAACGCTCGCCGGCGTGCACCACCCGCACCCGTTCGCCGTACTTGTCGCCGAAGAAAGCGATCGCTCCTTTGGCTTCCGCCTCGGCCCGGGGCAGCTCCTCGGTCACCACCGCCATGTCCCCGAGGATCTGCGTGTTGACCAGGTCCTCGACCTGGTCCAGCTCGGCCCGGGACACCGGCGCGTAGTGGGTGAAGTCGAAGCGCAACCGGTCCGGGGCCACGAGCGACCCCTGCTGTTTCACGTGCGGGCCCAGGACTTCGCGCAAAGCCCAGTGGAGAAGGTGGGTCCCCGTGTGGTTGCGCCGGATGGCCGCTCTGCGCTCAAGGTCGACGGCGACCTCGGCCTCCTGCCCGGCGGAGATGTGGCCCTCGCTGGTCACGGCGACGTGGCGGTGCAGGCCCGGCAGGGCGGGCGTGGTCCCGGTGACGCGAGCGCGCCCGGTCGAGGTGGAAATAATGCCCGTGTCGCCGACCTGTCCGCCCGCCTCGGCGTAAAAAGGCGTGCGGTCGAGGAATATCTCCACCGTGCCTTTTTCCTCGCCCTCGAGCACGGCCAGCACGCGCCCGCGGCCCTCCAACATCGTGTACCCCGTGAACGTCGAGGGACCGAACTGCTCCACGATCTCACGGTAAGAAGCGAGGTTGGCCTGGTCGTTGCCCGGTTTACCCCTGCCCGCCTCCCGGGACTGCTCGCGCTGGCGCTGCATGGCCAGGCCGAAGCCCTCGTCGTCCAGGCTCGCTCCCCTCCCGGTAGCGATCTCCCTAGTCAGCTCAATGGGGAAACCGTGGGTATCGTGCAATTTGAAGGCCGTCTCGCCCCCGATGACCTGGCCACCGGCCAGCTCCGCCTCGAGGAGCGCCATGCCCGAGCGCAAATTGGCCCGGAAACGTTCCTCTTCGCGGGCGGCCACACCGGAAACGAAATCGGCGTTGTGGGCCAGGTCGGGGTAAGCCTCGCCCATCACCTCCACCACCGCCTCCACCATGCCCCGGCACACCGGCCTGGTCGTGCCCAGCAGGCTGGCCCGCAGGACGGCGCGCCTTATTATCCGCCGCAACACATAACCGCGGTCCTCGTTGGAGGGGAACACGCCGTCGGAGATCATGAACGAGAACGTCCGAGCATGGTCGGCCAGGACCCGCAGGGCCACGTCGACCTCGGTGTCCTCCCCATAGCGGCGGCCGGTCAAGGCCTCGGCCCGGGCCACGAGCGGGCGCAGAACGTCGGTGTCCCAGAGGGTAGCGACGTCCTGGAGCACGGTAAGCATGCGTTCGAAACCGGCCCCGGTGTCGATGCAGGGCTTGGGCAGGGGGACCAGTTCGCCCGAGGGCTGACGGTCATATGTCTGGAAAACGAGGTTCCACAGCTCGACAAAACGGGCCTCACCGCCCCCGACGGGGCCACCGCCGGCGCCCCAATCGGGGCCGCGGTCGAAATGCAGCTCCGAGCACGGCCCGCACGGGCCGGTGTCGCCCATTTCCCAGAAATTGTCCTCCCCGGTGCGCTGTATACGGCTGCGAGGGACGCCGACCCGGTCCGCCCATATGTCGGCGGCTTCATCGTCATCGTCGTAAACCGTCACCCACAGGCGCTCGCCGTCCAGGCCCAGTACCTCGGTCAGCAGCTCCCACGCCCAAACGATGGCGTCGTGCTTGAAATAATCCCCGAAACTGAAGTTGCCCAGCATCTCGAAAAATGTGGCGTGCTTGGGCGTACGGCCGACCTGTTCGATGTCGTCGTGCTTGCCCCGGACGCGCACGCACTTCTGCACGCTGACGGCGCGACGGTAGGGCGGGATCTCCTCGCCCAGGAAATAGGGGATGAACTGGTTCATGCCCGCGTTGGTGAACAGCGGCGCCCGAGGGTGGTGCGGCACGAGCCCGCCCGAGGGCACCTCGGTATGGCCGCGCGCCACGAAGAAGTCCACAAAGGCGCGCCGAAGCCCGTTCGCGTCCATGCTTGCAAGGTTACTGCCCGGGCCGGCCCCGCTCGGTACTTGCCGGCCCGTTGGGTGTTCGCCGGGGCGCCTCGGTACTCACCCGGGCGTCTCGGTACTTCGGGGCCGGACGAGGCCCCTCAGCGTGGGGCGTTTTAGGTGAGGTCCGCTGACGCCAGCACGTGGCCCCCGGCACCGACAACGCGGGCCTGGCTCAGGCGCCCGGCGGGCTGGTCCACGCTGGCCGCCCACGCCCCTTTGCCCCCGGACAGCCAGAACCGGCCCAGCGTGACGGGAGGGCCCTGGTCCAGGACCACCTCGCAGCGCAGTGTCCCCTGCCAGCTGGCGTCGTCCATGTACATGAAAAGCCACGTGGGGTTGCCGGCATAGACCATGACCCGGCCCACCGGGCGCCCCCCGGCGTACAGGGCGGCGACGTGGATGGGGCCCTGGTCCGGGTAGTGCTCCGTCCCGCCGCCCCTCGTCCCGTAGCCCAGCAGTGCCCCCAGCCCGAACGCCACGACCACGGCGGCGGCCGCTACGGCCAGGGCCAGCTTGGGCCTCCAGACCGGCCATGACCGCCACCCCACCGGCCCCGGTCGCAGCCCCAGACGCTCGAAGACGCGGGCTTCGAAGCCCACCGGGGGCTCGGCCGCGGGAGCCAGATGGAGCAGCTGGTCGGCGGCCGCCGCCAGCTCGTCGACTTCGGCGGAGCACCGTGAACAGTCCTCCAGATGGGCCAGAGCCGTCACCCTTTCCTTGCCCGTGAGGGCGCCAAGTGCCAGTTCGGCCAGGTCGGGGTCGATGCGGGCGCACTCCGGCGCCAGCGCGCCACCGGCCCCTCCCGGTCCGGCGCCGACCACCTCGTCGGGCTCGTCGTCCGAGAACTCGTCGTCGTGTTCGTTCATAGCCGCTCACCTCCCCCCGTCGGGTCATTGGCCTCGCCACCGGACAGCTCGCGTATAGACGCCGACGCCCGGAGCTTCTGCAAGCCCCGGCGCACCCGGGTCTTGGCCGTACCCAGAGGGACGGCCTCGACCTGGCTGATCTCGGCCGCCGTGTAGCCGTACACGGCGGCCAGCACCAGCGCCCGGCTCTGTTCGGGCGGCAGCGAGGCCAGGGACCTGGAGATGCGCCCTCTCAGGTCGGACGTCTCGGCTTTGTCCTCGAGCGACGCTCCCCCGCTGGCCAGGTTGGCCCACATCGAATCGGCCGGGTCGGTCACGACCGGGCGCCGCAGGCGGAGGGCGTCGACGGCCAGGTTGCGGGTTATGGTGAGGATCCAGGTCCCGACCGAGGCCCGCCGACGGTCGAACACCAGGGCGTGGCGCCACGCCCGCAAGAAAGCCTCCTGAGCGATGTCCTCGGCCAGGGCGGGGTCGCCCACCATGCTCAGGGCCAGGCCGAAGACGCGCCGCTGGTAGCGGCGGACAAAGGCCACGCCGGCGCGTTCGTCGCCGACGCCCATGCCGGCCAGGAGGGCCTCGTCGGACGCACCGGCCTCACCGATGCCTTTTCGGCTCACGTACGGGGTACGTACGGGCGGCCGGAATGGATTGGCCGCGCCGCCGTCGTCGCCGGGCGGGACGGGATAATGAGTACGGCCCGCGTCACCGCGACCGCTTGCCGACCAACGAAGGAGCCACGCTATGAACGGTAGGACATGGGGGCCGCCCGGGCCCGGCACCGGCGGTACCCACGTGGGCACCGGCCTCGTCCCACCGGGCCCCGGGACGGCGTTGGCCCTGAGGGTGGCTTTGGCCGTGATGACCGGTCCGGCCGTGCTGGGGGCTTTGGCCCTGACCGGGCCCCCGGCGGTCGCAGCCGCGCGCCGGCCGGCCGAGATCGGCAACAAGGTCCTGGTAAAGACGGCCAACGTCCACAAGTACGGCAAGGTGCTGGTCGACCAGAAGGGCCTGGCGCTGTACTACAACGCCGACGACAAGCCGTCCCATTGGGCCTGTACGGGCGCCTGTCTCGTCGTGTGGCCTCCTCTGACCGTCCCCCCGGGCGAAACGCTGGCCCAACTGAGCAGCGGCATAAGGGGGGTGGGGACGGTCCCCGGCGTCACCGGGCGCCAGGCCACCTGGGACGGCAAGCCTCTGTACACCTTCAGCCACGACAGCCCGGGCACGGTGAAGGGCGAGGGCATCGGCCATGTGTGGTACGTGGTCCAGATGTCCCGCCCGGTGGCGGCCGACCCTAGCTGGCCCTAGGCCTTTAGGCGGGCGTGGGAGCGGCCGAGCCTTCCACCTGTTTCTCGCTCAGCTCCCACAGGCGGGCCCCAATGCCCTCCTCGGCCCCGCCGGCCGGCACCGGGGCCTCCTTTTTGTCGAAGTAGTAGCCGCCGCTGCGAAGGCTATCGGCGGGCGCCTCGGCCAGCCATACCAGCGTTTCTGCGCCCTTGGCGGCCGAACGTGAGAACGGCTTTATTATCGCCATGGCCAGGCTCATGAAAGGCCCGTTGTTATGGTTGAAGTTAGTGGCCACGGTGCCGGGGTGAAAACTGTAAGCCGTCACGCCCGAGCCCTGTAGGCGCCCGGCCAGTTCCTGCGTGAACACGATGTTGGCCAACTTCGTTTGCCCGTACCGGCGGAACCCCCGCCCCGAGCCGACGCCCCGGCCGTAGGCGACGGCGCCGTCTATGTCGGTGAACGGTATTTCGGCGTTCTTGCTGGCGTCCGAGGCCGTCGTTATGACCCGCGAGGGCGCCGAACTGCGCAGCTTGTCCAATAACAACGTAGTAAGCAGGAACGGGGCAATGTGGTTCAGCGCCCACGTTTGTTCCACGTCGTCCCCGGTCAATTGCCGCGACGCGAATATCGCTCCGGCGTTGTTGACGAGGACGTCGACCCGGTCGTAACGAGAACTGATCTGCGCGGCCAGCCGGCGCACGTCAGCCTGGGAGCTCAGGTCGGCTAACAGCACATCGACGGCACCAGCACCAAAGGCACCGGCACCAGAGGCCGCGCTAGCGGCGCGAGCCCGAGCGGCGGCGGCCGCCCCGCGGGCCTCGTCGCGTGCCACCAGGGCCACGTTGGCGCCCCCGGCCACCAGGGCCTCGGCCGCGGCCAGACCTATCCCGTTGGTGCCCCCGGTCAGGACGACCTGCTTACCGCCTGCTCCGTTGCCTGTCCCAGATTGCATCGGCTCTTCCTCCGTCCCGTTGTCCCCCGGGCCCCTCAAGGTCCCACTGCCGTCGCAGCTCGGCCTCCCGGGCGGCCATGGTGTTGCGACCCTCCTCGACGGCGCTGCGCAGGTCGGCGATCTTGGCCACGGCCAGGCCCCGGGCCTTGTCGGCGATGTCGGCCCCCGCCCGCAACGGCAACTGCCGAGCCGGGAAGTAACGGGCCAAGCGGCGGCGAGCCTTGCGCTCTACCCACTTGGAGGCCACAAAACCGGTCACGAGCCCGGCTCCCAACCACGTCACCCGCTTGAACATCAGGCCCGCCGCCCGGCCATGACACCCCGCCCGGCCATCGCGTCGCCCGCCCCGAGGTCACCCCGCCGGCCCGCCATCAGCGCCGCCCGCCCTTGGCCGCCGGGGACCGTCTCGGTGCCCGTCGCGGCTCGGACCGGGCACGCGAGCGCACGGCCAGGACCTGTCCTCGGCCGCCCTGGCCCCGGCCGCCCTGGCCCCCGGCCCGCCGGCGCCCCCGCCCGCCGGCCCGACCGGCGGGGGCCGGCTCGGCCGTGCCACCATCCCTGATGAGCCGCAGGCCCCGGGCCACTCCCGAACCGAACGCCACCAGCTTGATGAAGGGGGACGCCACCGCCCCGCCCACCAACCGGGAGGCCGAACCGACCACCTCGCTGATCGCCTCGGCGCTGCCCACCATCCGCTCGACCCGCTCTACCTCCAAGCCCGCTTCGTGGACGGTGGCGCCCAGTTCGTCCAGCAGTTCGCTCGCCTCGCGCCGCAGTTCGTCCGCCTGGCGGCGCAGGTCACGCACGGCGCCCAGCAGCGAGCCGACCGCAGCCAGCAGGGCCACCACGACCAGAGTGGCGACCACGGTCACGCCCACGGCCACGGCGTCGGTGGCCGCCAGCAAGTCCAGGTGCATCAGCGTCCCAGCTTACTGACCGCCGCCGCCGGTCCGACCGGCGCAGGGGGCGAGGGCGGGGCCGGGAACTGACGCCGGCTGAAGCCTGAGCTGGCCCGCCGGAGTAGCCTCGGGTGGGCACCCAACTCTATGACAGCGTGGCGCCGGCCGAAGGGCCCTAACGACGGGTTGGCTTATTGTCGCCCGTTGACGGTCCCGACATGAGCATGGGGCCGCCCGTCCTCGCCGGCCCGACTTTGTCGGTGAAGCTCGTCCCTCCGGCGATAGGCCCCTCTCACCTCGCCCGGCCCCGGCTCCAGGGGCTCCTGGACGAGGTCATGCGCAAGCGCCTTACCGTGGTCGTAGCCGGACCGGGCTTTGGCAAGTCCACCCTCCTGGCTTCTTGGGCGGCTGCCGGGAACACGGCATGGTACTCCCTCGGTCCCGAGGACGCCCAGATGCCGACCCTGGCGCGCGGCGTCATCGACGCCCTGCGCCTGCGGGTACCGGCGCTGCCGCCCGAACTTTCTGCCGTGACCGTACCGGGCAGCGCTCAGGGGGCTACCGAAGAGGAGGGGGTCAGCCGAGCGCACGCGTTCGCCCAGTTCCTGGCGCAAGCGCTCGATGAGGGCCTGGCCCGGGAACTGGTCCTCGTCCTCGACGACCTTGACGAAGCGGGGACCTCGCCGGCCACGGGCCAACTGATCGCCTCCTTCTGCCGGCAGGCCCCACCCCGGATCCATCTCGTCGTGAGCTCGCGCGCCGAGCCCCCGTTCCCCATCGAGCGGCTCCGGGGACGAGGCCACGTCCTCGAGATCGCCGGCTCGGACCTGTTGTTCACCGAGGACGAGGTGGCCGAGGTGGTGGCTCGGGTCACCGGCGAGCCGGACCCGGGCACGGCGGCGCACTTGTACAGGCTGACCGACGGCTGGCCGGCGGCGGTGCGCCTGGCCGTCGAGGCGCTCCGAGCCACCGTCCCCGACGAGCGCGAAGCCGTCCTTGACCGTGCCCGCCAGCCGGGCGGGAGCGTATACCGCTATTTGGCCGCCGAGGTCCTCGCCGCCGAGCCTGAGGAGGTGCGACGGCTAATAGCCGTGGTGGCAAGGGCAGGTTTTGCCTACGGCCGGTTCTGTGAACAGCTTGGTGTACCGAGAGCGGCCGAGATCCTTCGTTCCCTGGCTCGTCGCGGGATCTTCGTCGAGGGCCGTGGTCAGCGCCTCGGGTGGTTCTCGCTCAGCACGCTCATGAGGGAGACGGCGCTCGAGGAGCTGCCCTTGGAGCAAGGCGATGGGCTGTCCATCGACGTCGCCGCATGCGCCTGGCTCGAACAAGAGGGCCAATTGGCAGAAGCCCTGCGGCACTGCCGGGCGCGCTCGGACTGGGCGGCGGTGGCGCAATTGCTGGAGCGGCGGGGCACGCAGCTCGTGAGCGCAGGCGAGGCCAGCGAAGTACTTTCCGCCATCGAGCTCCTCCCGCCCGAGCGGCGCGGCCCGGCCATCGAGTTCGTCGCCGGGGAGGCGTACCACGTGGTGGGCGACTGGGACGCGGCGCTGAGCGCCTACGGCGCGGCGGCGGGGGACGCCCGCCCGCTGCCCACCGCGTTGGCCTGGCGCGTGGCCAGGATCCACCATTTCCGGGGCGACCTGAGCTTGGCTCTGGAGTGCTACGGGGCGGACGACCCGACCACTGGGGAGGAGCGCGACAAGGCGATGCTCTTCGCCTGGCGGGCGGCCGCCCGGTGGCGGCGCGGGGACGCCGAGGGGTGTAAGCGCGACGCTGTCCATGCCCTGGCGGCGGCCACCGCCGCCCGCGACGCCGCCGCGCTGTCCTGTGCTTACACCGCTCTGGCCATGCACGCCGCCCTCGAGGGCGACCGTGTCGCCAACGACGCTTACTACCTGCGGGCGCTCGACTGCGCCGTACAAGCCGGTGATGTCTTGCAACAGGTGCGCATCCGCACCAACCGCGGCTCACTGCACCTCGAACAGGGTTACTACGAGGAGGCGATCGCCGAACTGGACCTCGCTTTGCGTCTCGCCGAACTGGCCGGCTTTACCTTCTACCGGGCATTGGCATTGTCCAACCGGGGCTCCGCTTACTACTGCCTGGGCCGGCTGGAAGAAGCCGTGGGCGACCTCGAGGAGTCGAGGCGGCAGGCGGAAAGGTTGGGCTCGACCGAAGTCGCATATCCCCTTGCTCACCTCGGCCGCATCTACGTTGACCGCGGTGACCTGGCCTTGGCTCGAGCCGCGTACGAAGAGGCGATAGCCATCTGCGAGGGCCCTTTGGACGTCCAGGGCCTGGTCCCCGCCTTGTCGGGCCTGGCCTTGACGCTGGCGACCGACGACCCCGACGCCGCCGAGCGGCTTGCTTCCCGCGCCGTCGGCTACGGGCGCGGTATGGCCTACGTCGACGCCCTACTGGCGGCTGGGTGGGTCGCCGTGGCCAACGGCCGCGGCGCAGAGGGCACCAAGCGTGCCTTGGAAGCCGCCGCTGAGGCGCGCTGGCGCCGGGACCGCGCCGGCCTCGCCCAGTCGCTCGAGCTCCGCGCCGCCTCCGGCCCATCAGCTCCCGGCGCCGTCGAAGCGGTCGAACAAGCCGTGGCGCTGTGGTCCGAGCTGAGGTCGGCGACAGGGACCGCTCGAGCGCAGTTCCTGGCTGCGCTCGTATCGAACGACAGACCGCGGGCTGATGAGGCGGCGTCGACGCTGCGCCAGCTTGGCGTCCGCTCCCAACTTTCGCTTGAGCGCCTGTTGGCGAAGGCTGAACTGCAGGCCCCGCCGTCGAGGGGCACGGGGCCGTCACTATCTGTTCAGACGTTGGGACGGTTCCGCGTCCTGGTCGATGGGGGGCCCGTGCCGGCATCCTCGTGGCAGTCCCGAAAAGCACGCGAGCTGTTGAAAATACTCGTCGCTCGGCGGGGGCGGCCCGTGCCCCGCGATGAGCTGATGGACCTGCTCTGGCCGGAAGAGGCGGGCGAAAAGGTCGCCAACCGCCTGTCTGTCGCCCTCAGTACGCTGCGAGCCGTGCTGGGCCCGGCCAAGCCGGGCCCCGGCAACTACTTCGTCGTGTCCGACCGCGAAACTTGCCGGCTGGACTTAGAACACGTCGAGGTCGACATCGAAAGGTTCTTGGAAGATGTGGCCAAGGGCCTGGCGCTCGCCCGCAACAACGACCGCGGGGCCGACGAACTGTTGCAACGGGCGGAGTCGGCCTACACCGGCGATTTCCTCGAGGAGAACGCCTACGACGACTGGGCCCTCGGGTTGCGGGACGAAGCTCGGGGCGCCTATTTGCGCACCTGCCGAGCCCTGGCCGAACAGGCCGGGTCGAGAGGTGACACCGCCGATGCGGCCAGGTACCTCCGGCGCCTACTAGAGCGCGACACCTACGACGAAGCCGCCCACCTAAAGCTGGTACAGGTCCTGCTTGCTGCCGGCCAGCACGGTGAGGCGCACCGCGCCTACCGGTCCTACAGCAGTCGCATGAGCGAGATGGACGTCGAGGCGGCGCCATTTCCCGACCTGTCGACGTTCAAGGCCTGAACAACTTGGTTCTTGGCGCGCTCCAAGCCACGGGGCCTCGTCCGACCGGTCACACAGCCGACCGGTCACACAGACCATAGGGCGTTTGAGGGAGCTGGTCCGGCGCCGGTGGCCCGGGCTCGAGCACGCACCTGCGACCTCCTTACGTCGTGCCCCCATCGTTGCCCGTCCCGCTCGAGCTCGACCTCTGCTCTCCTGCCCGCAGCCGCTCGGCCAGTGCTTCCTTGAGCTGGCGCACCAGTTCTTCGGGCCCGCTGAAAGGCCGGGGGCTGTGAGGGGGGCCACCGCTGACGACTCCACGCAGGGACGGCGGCCAGGCGCTGCCACCGGAGGTCTCGGTCTTTTCGGGCACCCAGAGGTGCACCAGTAAGGTAACCATGAAGGGGGAGATGACCCGAGCGGCTCGTGGCTTTGGGTCAGGACCTGGAGGCGCTCCAGGAGCCGCTGCCCATGGCCCGGCCCCCGGCTTGGATCTTCCAGGTACCGGACATGGAGCTACCCGAGAACGAGCCCGAGTAGGTGATCGCCTCGGTGCCGACGGTGCCGAAGGTTATGGCGTTGCCATGAACGCTCCCGTGGATGCTTGTGGGTACACTATTGAACGCAGAGATCTTGATGGTCCCGCTCAGCTTCTGGCCCATCTGCGTCCAGGAAACGGCAAACGTACCGCTGAAGCTGCCGCTGTAGCTCCCGGCCCACTTTCCTGATAGAGGCCCGACCTTCTTGACTTGGGGGTGGTTGACCACTGCCGGGGCCGAAGCCGACGCGGCGTTGCCCCAATTGGGAGCAACGGCGACAAACGCCGTCAAAGCGGCAATGAGGGCTAATTTCGGTGCTACGGGCCAACGCCTGGACATGTGGTGCCTCCTTGAGTGGTCGAGCCGTTCGGGCGCATCAGAGGACCATCAACACCGCCGGGGTGGGCATGATGGGCGCTCTCCATGGACAACATCATCCGCCAGCGCTTTCAAGTGCCCTTAAAGTCCTCATTGGCCGTACCTGCTCGGCTGTTCATCGGCATGTCCACGTAAAAGTGCAGGTAAACCCCGGGGCCCGGCGGCCGACAGGGCGCATTAAAACCGCCTTAAGGTCAGCGGCGCCCTTGGCCCTGCCCCGCTGGGCCTGCTCGAGACCGACAAGGCCTCGGGCGCGCTCGTGCCGTACGCCATGCAGGACGGCCTTTTTAGCTGCCCTCTCGCCCGCCTGAGCCCGGCCCCGGGCCCGGACCGGGAGCCCTAACGTCCTGTCCCCTCCCCGTTGGCGCCCAATAGCGCCTACCTTCCAAATGGGCCGGGCGGTACTCCTGGCTAACCCACCCTCCGGGCAGGTCATGAGGATAGACATAGCCTTTCCCGTGCTCCAAACGCGCCGCCCCGGGATAGTGGGCGTCCCGCAGATGATCGGGGACGACGCCCGCCGATAATGTGGCCACGTCTTGTTGGGCCCGACCAAGTGCGGCAACAACAGAATTAGATTTGGGGGCGTTCGCCAGGTGCACTACCGCGTGCGCCAGGTTGAGCTGGGCCTCAGGTAGGCCGACGAACTCGACTGCTCGGGCGGCGGCGTCCGCCACCAGGAGCGATTGCGTATCTGCCATGCCGATGTCCTCGCTGGCCAGGATGACCAGGCGACGAGCGATGAACCGGGCGTCCTCCCCTGCCTCCAACATGCGCGCGAGCCAGTAGAGGCCGGCGTCGACGTCCGATCCGCGGATGCTCTTGATGAAGGCACTTATGACGTCGTAGTGCTCGTCTTGCCCGTAACGGACGGCCCGAGCGCTGCGGGCCGCCCCCACGTCGGCCACGGTGACCGGGCCACGGGCCCGCCCATCGGCCTCGGCTAGGGCGAGGGCCACTTCCAACCCGTTGAGGGCCGCCCTGGCATCGCCGTCGGCCAGTTCGGCCAGCAGGACCAGTGCTTCCTCGTCGGCGACGGCGTTCTCGTGGGCCAATGCGCGGCGCAGGACCATCAAGTTACAGTCCAACGTGAGTGGTTCGAGCCTAAAGAGGCTGCTCCGGGATAGTAACGGACCGTTGACGGAGAAAAAGGGGTTCTCGGTGGTGGCGCCTATGAGGGTCAGCTCGCCCTCCTCCACTGAAGGCAGCAGGGCGTCCTGTTGCGCCCGGTTGAAGCGGTGCACTTCGTCCAGGAACAGGACCGTCCGGCGCCCTTGCTCGCCCAGGAGGGCCTTGGCCCCCTCCACCGTCTCTCTCACGTCCTTGACCCCGGCGGACACGGCCGACAGGCCCACGAAAGCCCGCTTGGTGGCCCCGGCGATCAGGCGGGCCAGGGTGGTCTTGCCCGTACCGGGAGGCCCCCACAGCACCGCCGAGCTCAACCGGTCGGCTTCGATAAGCGCCCGCAGAGGCCGTCCCGGAGCCAGCAGGTGCCCCTGGCCCACCATCTCCTCAAGTCTCTGCGGTCGCATGCGAGCGGCCAGCGGGCCCTCCGTGGCCAGGCGCCGTTCCAGCGCGGCCTGAAAGAGGTCAGCCGTCAAACCGGCCCTCGGGCGCCGTTGCCGGCCCCGGGCAAGGCCCGGTAGGCGTCGTACACGCTGTCTATGCGCTTGAGGGCGCCCAGCACCGATTCGAGGTGAGCGGGGTCGGCCAGCTCGAACTCGAAGCGCATCTTGCTCACCCGGTCGGCCCCGGTGTGGCTCTCGCTGCGCAGGATGTTGAGGTGGTGGTCGGACAGGACCTTCCAGACGTCCACGCCGAGGCGGCTACGGTCGAGCGCCTTGATCTCCAGGGCAGCCAGGAAGCTGCCCGGGCGGTCCCTGTCCCACTCCACCTCGATGAGCCGCCCCACTTCCCCGGCGGCCAGGGCGGCGGCGTTGGCGCAGTCGCTGCGGTGCACGCTGACGCCCCGGCCCCGGGTCACAAAGCCGATGATCTCATCGCCCGGCACCGGCGTGCAGCAGCGGGCCAGGCGGACCATGACGTCGTCGAGGCCCTCGACGTGCAGGCCGATCCCCTGCTTGCTGGCCGCCCGGCGGGGCTGGCGGACCGTCGTGGGCAACTGGACGTCCTGGTCCCCGCCCCGCAGCTCCCGGGCCAGGCGTTGCGCCACGGTCTGGCCGGAGACGTGGCCTTCGCCGATGGCCGCATAAAGCCCGTCGAGGTCGGCATAGTGCATGGCTTCGCTGATCTTGCGCAGCGGCTCACTGGCCATCAGCTTCTGGACGGGCAGGCCCTCCTTGCGCAGGGCCTTTACCAGCTCCTCCCGCCCCGTCTCCATGGCGTCCTCACGCCGCTCACGGCTGAACCACTGGCGGATCTTGTTGCGGGCCCGGGGGGTGACGACGATGTCCAGCCAGTCCCGGCTCGGACCGGCCGAGGGGACCTTGGAGGTGAATATCTCTACGCTGTCGCCCGAGGTCAGCTTGGAGTCCAGCGGCACCAAACGGCCGTTGAGCCGGGCCCCGATGCAACGGTGGCCCACTTCGGTGTGGATCGAATAGGCGAAATCGACCGGTGTCGCCCCCACCGGCAAGGCGACCACATCGCCTTTGGGGGTGAAGACAAAGACTTCGTCCGTTTCCAGGTCGAGCTTCAGGCTCTCTAGGAACTCGGCTGGGTCGGTGCTCTCCGCCGACCAGTCCACGATCCTCTGCAACCAGGCCACGTCGGCCGTCGAAGCGTTCTCCTTGTACCCCCAGTGGGCGGCGATCCCCCGTTCGGCCCGGTTGTGCATCTCCAGGGTGCGGATCTGGACTTCGAGGGGCTTGCCCTGGGCGCTGACGACGGTGGTGTGCAGCGATTGGTAGAGGTTGAACTTGGGCGTATTTATGTAGTCCTTGAAGCGGCCCTGGATGGGGGCCCAGGTGCCGTGGATGGCGCCCAGGGCGGCCCAACAGTCCTTCACCGAGCTCACGATCACCCGCACGCCGACCAGGTCGTAGATCTCGTCGAACTCTTTGTTCTTCAGGACCATCTTTTCGTAAATGGAGTAGAGGTGCTTGGGCCGCCCGGTCACCTGGGCCTCGATGCGGGCCGCCAGCAGGCGCTCCTGCACCTGCTCTATGACCTGGGCCAGGTAGACGTCGCGCTCGGGCGCCCGGGCCGCCACCATCTGCTCGATCTCGGCGTACCGGCGGGGGTGCAGGGTGGCGAACGAGAGGTCCTCCAGCTGCCACTTGATGTCCGAGATGCCGAAGCGGTGGGCTAAAGGAGCGTAAACATCGAGCGTTTCCTGAGCGGTGCGCTTCTGGCTGGCTTCGGGCATCGCCCCCACGGTGCGCATATTGTGCAGGCGGTCACCGAGCTTTATGAGCAGGACCCGGGGGTCCTTGGCCATGGCCACCAGCATTTTGCGCATGGTCGCGGCCTGCGCCGCGGCCCGCGAGTCGAACGAGACCCGCTCGAGCTTGGTGACGCCGTCCACGATCTGGGCCACGGTGGGCCCGAAACTGGCCTCTATCTCTTCCAGGGAGATCTGCGTATCTTCGACCGAGTCGTGCAGCAGGGCGGCGGCCAGGGTTATGTCGTCCATGCCCAGACCGGCCAGCACGGTGGCCACCGCAACGGGATGGGAGATGAAGGCCTCACCCGAGCGCCGGAACTGCCCGTCGTGGGCTTTTTCCGCGGTTTCGTAAGCTTTAATGATGAGGCTGGAGTCACCTTTGGGATGGCGCTCCCGGTACGCCGCCAGCAAGGGGCCGAGGAAGTCGGGATCAGGTGGGCCTTGCCGGCGCCAAGGTAGGACGCGTTCAACAGTGGCAGCCGCACGCCCCCGTGAAGACCGCTCTACTGTTGTCAAGGCTCGCCCTTCCCCTTTGTCAGTTCGCCTCCGGTCCTGTCCCGGCGCCGTTATTAGGTAACGCCTGTCCCCGTCCCGTTATTCATAACTGACGAGCGCCACGACGTCGATGCCGGCGAGCCGTTTGCGCCCCTCCAGGAAGCCGAGCTCCAGGATGCAGCCGAAGCCGATCACCTCGGCACCCAGCTTGCCCACCAGCCGGCAGGTGGAAGCGGCGGTGCCCCCGGTGGCGAGCACGTCGTCCACCACCAGGGCCCTCTCCCCCGGTCGCAGGGCATCGCTGTGCACTTCCAGGGTGTCCGTGCCGTACTCGAGCTCATAGGTGTCGGAATAGACGTCGGAAGGAAGCTTGCCCTTCTTGCGCACGGGTACGAAACCGGCGCCCAGGCGGTAGGCGACGGGCGCGGCGATAATGAAACCCCTCGCTTCCACTCCTATCACCTTGTCCACGCCCGCCTCGGCGAAGCGGTCGGCCAAGTCGTCGGTGCAGCCGGCCAGTCCTTGCGGGTCAGCCAACAGCGGCGTGACGTCCTTAAACACCACGCCGGGCTTGGGGAAGTCAAGGACGTCCCTGATCAGGTCCTTTATGCGAGCCGCCTCGTACTCCATGAACACGAGCGTACTACGGGCCCGGCCCACGACCGCTCAGCCGACCGCCGGCGGGTGCTGACGGTGCACCTCCGGCCACCGTTAACGCCGGCGGGGAGCCTTCTTGCGCGCCCGGGGCGGTGCTCCCCGCGGCCTGGGGGGCACCTTGCCGGCCGCGGCCGAGCCGCCCGTCGCAGCCTGCGCCTGGTCCTTGGTGGCGCGCCCGCTGGCGCCGGTGCCATCGGCGGCGCCCGCCGGCCGAGGGCCGGGGGCGGGCGGGATCACCAGGTCGGGGACCACGGCATCGGGCTGGTCCGGTGCCGTGGGAGCAGACGACGCGCCGGGACGAGGCCGCAGCGGCCCGGCGTAGCTCTCGAAGGCGACGTCCAGGGCGGGCCCGTCGGTACTGGCGGGGGCACCGTTGGCGCCGCCTCCCCCGTTGGCTGCACCCCGGTTGGCCGCACCCCGGTTGGCTCCACCACCGTTGGCTGCACCACCGTTGGCTGTACCACCGTTGGCTGTACCACCGTTGGCTGTACCACCGTTGCTACGGCGGGCCGTGGGGCGCCGCCAGCCACGACCGGGCACAACGTCCGCCTCCGCCGCGCCCCCCGACGGAGCAGCCGGCCCGGCAGTACTGCTAGCGAAACTGGTCGCCGTACCGGCACCGGCGAAACTGGTCCCCGTGCCCCCGCCGACGACGCCCGCCCCTGCCGTCTTGGCTGCGCCCAACAGCACTCCGCCCGCCACCGTGGCTGGCGTCAGTACCTGGCGGGACGAGGGATAGGCGGCCAGCCGCCGACGGATTTCGACGTAACGAGGTTCGCGTTCCTTCAGGATGGCCAGGATGGGCGAGGCGATGAAGATAGAAGAGTAGGCGCCGCTCATAAGCCCGATGAACAGGGCCAGGCCGAAGTCGTTGAGGGCCGACGCCCCGAGGATCCAAGAACCGATGACGAGGATGCAGAAGACCGGCATTATGGCCACGAAGGACGTGTTGATCGAGCGGGCCAGCACCTGGTTCATGGACAGGTTGACCACGTCGGTATAAGTGACGCGGTTGGTCGAGGCCAGGCCGCGCGTGTTTTCCTTCACTTTGTCGAACACCACGATGGTGTCGTAAAGGCTGTAACCGAGGACGGTGAGGAAGGCGATAACGGTGTCAGGGCTGACCTGGAAACCCGACAGGGCATAGATCCCTACCGTCACCAGCATGTCGTGCAGCAGCGCCACCAGGGCGGCGATCGCCATCTTCGACTCGAAGTAGATGGCGATGCAGGCCGAGATGAGGACCAGGAACACGATGACGGCCTCGATGGCCTTGCCCGTGATATCGCTCCCCCATGATGGCCCGATGGCGTTGAGGGTGACCTGGTCCTGGGGGACGTGGCCGATGCTGGCCAGCTCGGCGGTCACCCGTTGGACCAGGGCGCTGTTACTGGTGAGGGTGGAGGGGGCCTGGACCTCTATGTTGGTCTTCCCCGTCTGGCGGTTGGTGAGCTGGGTCACCGCCGCCTGGCCGAAGGTCGAGCTGATCTTGTCCAGGTCGGCGCTGACGGTCTTCACCGACGCCGTGGTAGGCACCGCCCACACCGTGCCGCCCTTGAAGTCGATGCTGAAGTTGAGCCCCCGCACGCCCAGAGCCACCAGGCCAATGGCGATGATGGTCCCCGACAGGGCGAACCAGTAGCGCCACCGGTTGATGAAGTCGTAGTGGGTCTGCCCGTGGTACAGCCGGGCCCAGGCATTGCCGCTGACGTGGTCGTCGCGGGCGATGTTCTTGTCGTGGCTCAGGGCCCGGGCCCTTCTCGGCGAGACGCGGTCGGTGCTCATGCGCCCATTGCCCCTGCCCCCAGGCCTCGGCTCACGCCCAGGACGCCGCCCTCGCCCAAGGCCGCCCGCCGGCCCATCATGATCACCAGCGGCCGGGTGAAGAAGTAGGTCGTGACCACGTTGAGCAGGGTGGCCAGCCCGAGGAAGAAGGCAAAGCCGCGCACGTCGCCCACCGTCAGGGTGTAGAGGACCAGAGCGGCGATGAACGAGGAGAAGTCCGCGGCCAGGATGGTGCGGAAGGCCCGGTTGAAGCCCTTTTCGACCGACGTGCGCACGGTGCGGCCGATACGGATCTCTTCCTTCAGGCGCTCGAAGTACACCACGCACGAGTCAGCCGTGACGCCGACCGAGACGATCAGCCCGATCACCCCCGACAACGTTAGAGCCAGGCCCTCGGTGGCACTGAGCAAGGTGGTTATGGCGTAAATGAAGGCGCCCGACATGCATATGCCGATCACCACCACCAGGCCCAGGGCGCGGTAGTAGATGATCAGGTAGATGAGCACCAGCAACACCGCCACCGCCCCGGCTATGGCCCCGGCGTTGAGCGAAGCGGTGCCGATCTGGGGCGAAACGTTGCTGATGTCCTGGGCCACGAAGCGCACCGGCAGGGACCCGTAGCTCAGGGCCAGGGCCAGGTCGGACGCCTGCGTGGCAGTGAACGGGTCGGACGTCGAGCCGTTGATGGTGGCGCCCCCGGGGAACGAGGCCGCCTCGATGGCCGGGGCCGACTCCACCGTGGCATCGAGCTCGATGGCCTGCAGGGCGCAGTAGGGCGGGTTGCTCTCGTCTTGCACGTAGCACTGGTAGTGGCTGGCGGCGTACTTGTTGAACAGTGACGAGCCTTTCCCGGTGAAGCTGATGTCCACTTCCCACTGGTCAGTCTGGGAGTTGAGGTTGGCGGTGGCCGTCTTGATGATCGAGCCGGACATCTCGGCCGGTCCCAGGACATAGCGCCCGTAGGCGTAGCCGGCGTAATCGGGCAGGACGACAGTGGCGCCGGCGGTGTCGGAGGAGGCCGGGGTGACGCCGTGGCTATTGCCGCCGGGCGGCAGGTAGAGCTCTTGCTGGGTGGAACTGAGGTTGCAGATCCCCTGGGCTAGGGACGTCGTGGTGGTGGTCGGGGCCGTCGTCGGCGTGGTGGTGGCGGCTTTGCCCTTGGCCGGCGAGGTGGTCGAGGTCACCTTGGCCGTGGTGCTGGTCACCTTGGCCGTGGTGCTCGTGCCCGCCGCTATGGGGAACTCAGCCGACGCCAAGTGGGCGTCCGCCGAGCTCAGGGTCATGACCCCGCCCGCACCGGCCGCCGATTTGGCCGAAGAGCTGGCCTTGGCGGTGGTGCCCGGGCTCTTGGGCTGCAACTTGGGCTTGCCCGGAGCCGTCGTCGTGGTGGTGGCGGTGGGCGTCTTGGCCGTGGTGCTCGGGGTGGGGGCGAGGTACGGGGAGATGATGCACTCCACCGGCCGGAAGAACAGCTGGGCGGTCTGCCCCACGACCTTCAGCACCTGCGTGTCGTTCTTGGCCCCGGGCAGCTCGATCACGATGTCATTGCCCTGGCGGGTGACGTTGGAATTGGACACGCCGATGCCGTCGACGCGCCGGTCGATGACCTGCACCGCCTCCTGCAGGATGCTCGGCGTGACGCGGCCCTGAGGCTGTTCCACCACCGACACGCCACCCTTTAGGTCTAAGCCGAGGAGGGGCGACCTGCCCGTCAAGATCGTGGCGCCCACACCGAGCACGGCGATCAGGACCATGGCGCCAAGGGACCAGGCGAGTGGCCTTCTGCGCACTGTTACCTGGCCCCGCTGCCGGGCGCTGCACCGCCGTCACCGCCGGGCCCATCGGTGCCCGGGTCAGAGTCGACGTCACTGTCCGTCGACGGCCACACGTTGCTGTCAAGCGCGCCCTGATCGTCCTGGTAAGAGGTACTTTGCCGGCGGGGCGGGGGGGGCGGCGGGGCGCCGAAGCGCCCGCGGCCGGCGGCGGCGGCGGCATAGGCTGCCCGGGACTGGACGGCCTGGGGCACGAAGCGCACGACCACCCCGTCGGACACCTCGACCTCGACCTCCCCGTCACCGATCTCGGTCACGTGGCCCACCATCCCGCCAGCGACCACCTCGTCGCCCACGTCGAAGGCCCGGGCCTGGCGCATGGCCTGCATGCGCTGTTGTTGCCGGGGACGGATGCGTAGGAAGTAGAAACCCGCCATCAGGGCGATGAGTATGAGGAAGAAGTACGATCCGCTGCCCGTACTGGTGGTCGTAGTGGACTTCGCCGCTGCTACGAGGACAATGTGGGGGGTACCGCTGATGAAAGCCATAAGGACTAGCTGCCGTTCTGGGATCGAGACCGTGAGCCGTGCGGCGGCCCACCGGAGGTGCGGCTACCTAGCCTAGCTGGTCTGCCTGCCTGCCCGGCGCCACCGGGGGGGCCCACACCGCTACCACCTCGCGGGCCAGCTGGGCGAAGGTCCCCTCGAGCACGGCCAGCCGGGCCCGGCGGACCAGCTGCGACAGCCAGAAAAGGTTGTGCAGGCTCACCAGGCGACCGGCGCTGGGCTCGCCCACATTGAACAGGTGGCGTATGTAGGCCCGGCTGTGGCGAGCGCACACCGGGCAGCTGCAGCCCGGGTCGAGCGGCGCCGCGTCGGTGGCGGAGCGGGCCGCCTTGGCCGCCAGCCGGCCGGCGCCGGTCAGGGCGGTCCCATGGCGGGCCAGGCGGGTGGGCAGTACGCAGTCGAACATGTCCACCCCGAGCCCGATCCCCATCATCAAAGAAGCGGGGTCGCCCACTCCCATCAGGTAGCGGGGCCGGTCGGCGGGCAGGGAGCCGATGGCGGCGGCCAGAGCGGCTTGCGTCTCGGCCGGCGCCTCCCCCACGGACAGGCCACCGATGCCATAACCGTCGAAGCCAATGTCCACCAAGCGCCGGGCGTACTCGGCCCTCAGGTCGGTCTCGGTGCCCCCCTGGGCTATGCCGAAGAGGAGCTGGCCCGGCCGCGAATGGGCCAGGCGGGCCCGGCCCGCCCAGGCCAAGGTCCGCTCCCCCGCCTCTATCACGGCCTCTCTCGACGCCGGTAGTTCGGTGCAGACGTCCAGCACCATCTGTATGTCCGCCCCCAGGAGCTCCTGGCGGACCACCGCGCTCTCGGGGCCGAGGCGCTGCCAGGACCCGTCGTACGACGACCGGAAGGTCACCCCGTCGTCATCGACCGAGCAGGGTAGCGACATCACCTGGTAGCCGCCGGAGTCGGTGAGGAAATGGCCGTCCCAGCCGGTGAAACCGTGCAAGCCGCCCATGGCGGCGACAAGTTCGGCGCCCGGTCGCAACATCAGGTGGTAGGTGTTGGCCAGCACGACCTGGGCCCCCAGGTCGTCCAGGTCCTGAGCGGAAAGCAACCGGACGACGCCTCGCGACCCCACGGGCATGAAACAGGGTGTGAGGACCCGTCCCCTTTCCGTCTCGAGCCACCCGGCCCGGGCCTGGCCATCGGTCGCCTCAGTGCGGAACATGCCTCACGATCATGGCGTCACCGAAGGACAAGAACCTGTAG